>CANJMS010000022.1 GCA_947475825.1 Nitrosomonadales bacterium | reverse complement strand
GAAGAAAAACCGGAATACTGCCAGAACCGCCTTTCGACGTTCAAATCGGAGACACCCTTCTTTGCTTGGAATCCTGCGTCAATCATGGATTTCAGCAATTCGCCCTCTCGTTTAACCGGACAGCAGTGAAATTGACTAGCACATAAAATATTGCTACGCCTAAGCGCTTGGCAATCATACTAAAATGATGAGCATACTTCATCAAACAAATCGAGTGGGTCGCAGGTAAGGTAGTGGAAATTAAGAGCGGAAGAAAAATAATCGAGTTAAAGCACACTGAGGAATGAACAACCATACTTTGCTAAACACCGCGAAGCGATAACGCTGGATGGATGACCCCCTTGCGGGGTCGTCCGTGCCAGCGTTGTAGCCCCCTCTCTCACCCCGGATGCTCTACAATAATTTTGACGTGATCGTAATCGACGAATGCGTTGTAGCTCGACAGTGAGCGGTTTGCCGATGCCAGGCTTGCCTTGTTGCTCGGCGCGATATTGGTCAACCCAACGGCAAACCGCTGTACGTCCAATTCCCGTATCGTTGACAACTTGCGCGATGCTCAATCCATGATCGACCACCGTGCGGGCAACTTCCAACTTAAATGCCGTTTCGTATTGCTTGCGTTGCTTGTCCATTTTTACGTCCTCTCTAGGTCAATAGTAACCCTATCGAGGGGGCCATTTTTTAGACCACTACAGTTTTAATTTTCTCCGGAAAATGATTGAGCCGAGGTTAATGCCCACATTTGCTGAATATCCCAATGTTAAACTTGCAGCATGAGTGCAAATATCCATTTAATAATTCCCGATTTGTTTCTGCCACAGCAATTTGCCGCTTCTGCGTGCAATGGCTTATCGTTGCCAGCGTTGGAAAAATTGCTGGCACGCTCGCGGCAGGAACCGATGGCGGCGCAGCCCCACATCCCACAAGGGGACAATCCCACAAGGGGGCAATGTGAGGGGACAATGTCTTTGGAGGCACGGTTATGCGCGCATTTTGGTGTGCTGGATGAATCCGTCGCGCCGATTACTTTGCAGGCAGATGGAATGCAGGCAGAGGGATTTTACTGGCTGCGTGCGGATCCGGTGCATTTGCAATTGCAACGCGCGCAGATGAATTTACATGCGAATGCTATGTTGAGTGTCGATGAGGCGGCGCAGTTATGTGACAGTTTGAATCAGCATTTTGCGGGTGAGCGTTTCAAATTTTTTGCACCGCATCCACAGCGTTGGTATGTGCGTTTGGGTGCTGCGCCTGATTTGGTGACACATCCATTGATGCAGGTTGCCGGAAAAAATATTCGTCCGTATATGCCGTCTGGTGCAGATGCCTTGTACTGGAGTGGGGTGATGAATGAGGTGCAGATGTTGTTGCATGAACATGCGGTGAATATTGCGCGTGAGGCGCGAGGTGAGGTTGTCATTAATAGTGTGTGGCTTTGGGGCGGTGGTTTTGCTCAGACCTTGTCCCACAAGGGGACAATGTTGCAGCGTCCTTTTGCTCGCGTGGTGGGAGACAGTCTGCTGCCTCGGGCATTTGCCGAGTATGCGGGCATACCGTATTTTAATTTGCTAGACGATGGACGGTGGCTTGCAGATGCGAGCGGCGAAATATTGGTGGTGTGGGAAGGGCAGCGTCTGGCTACTCAGAAGGGTAATTTGCAGGCTTGGCAAAATGCCGTGCTTAATTTGGAGCAACTTTGCGCCGCACCATTATTAAAAGCACTGAGCAGTGGCAAGGTGGCGCAGATGACCGTTGAGGTGTTGCATAGCAGCGCGTCGCACCGTTTTATTTTATCGCGTGGAGACTTGTGGAAGGTATGGCGGATGCCAACTTCTTTGGCACACTACGCATTGAAATAATGCGCGCTGGTATTTTGCACTTTTGATTTGAGCACAAAGTATCCTGTATCATTACCGTCATTTCTCACATTGGTCTATCCGGAATAACTCCATTCATGAAAGAAATTTTTTTAGATTTTGAGCACCCCATCGCTGACATTGCAACCAAGATTGAGCAATTAAGTCAGGTGCGAGATGATTCTACCGGGAACATTGCGACAGAGATTGTGCGTTTGCAAAAGCACAGCTTGGAACTCACCAAAGATATTTACGCCAAGCTCACGCCCTGGCAAATTTCACAGGTATCGCGCCACGCACAACGGCCTTATACACTGGATTATATCCAACATCTTTTTACTGACTTCGAGGAATTGCACGGGGATCGTTGCTATGCTGACGACGCGGCAATTGTGGGTGGGCTGGCGCGCTTTGATGGGCAGAGTGTGATGGTGATTGGTCATCAAAAAGGGCGTGATACTAAAGAACGGCAGATAAGAAATTTTGGAATGCCGCGCCCTGAAGGTTATCGCAAAGCGATGCGTTTGATGCGCCTGGCTGAAAAATTTGAAATTCCGATCATGACTTTTATTGATACGCCCGGTGCGTATCCAGGTGTGGGCGCGGAAGAGCGCGGTCAATCCGAAGCGATCGGAAAAAATTTATATGTGATGGCGGAATTGCGTGTTCCATTAATCTGCACAATCATCGGCGAAGGGGGGTCAGGTGGGGCGTTGGCGATTGCGGTGGGCGATGCGGTGTTGATGTTGCAGTACGCTTCTTATTCTGTCATCTCACCGGAGGGTTGTGCTGCCATTTTGTGGAAGAGTGCCGATAAAGCCACGGATGCGGCGGCCACGTTGGGCATCACCGCCACGCGCTTAAAAGCATTGGGGTTAATTGATAAAATAGTGAGCGAGCCTGTGGGCGGCGCACATCGTGATTATCCGGCAATGATGCAGATCATGAAAAAATCTTTGCAGGCAACACTGCGTGAAGTGCAGCAGCATACAATCGAAAATTTGTTACAGACCCGCTTTAATCGTGTGATGGAGTATGGTCAGTACAAAGAAGTTGAACTGTAATTCCAATTCGCGTTAAAAACGATAACTGTGTTGGCATCGTCTTCGGCTCCTAGTCGTACTCAAATGTACTGTCTTCGTCACCTCATCCTTGCCGCCTTGTTCTCCTTTTTAACGCGAACTGGAATAATTTCAGTGCACAGTAACAAAGCCACTTCACCGTGGTGGTGTGGTTCAGATTTAACCTGACGGACGCGGGTATGGCGGTAGATGGGCGTTACGTGGATTTACAACCTCAAAATACCACCTGTGCAGGTTTGTGCGTTTTCCATGCGTGTCAGCGTGCTGAGCAGATTCAGGCTGGTTGATGCTTTTAAGGTTAACGCGGCTTCTTTAAGATCATCCAACGCAATGTGAATGGGTTCGCCTTGGGTGGCAAAGGCAATGGTATTGCCGCTATCGCACGAGGGAAAAGTGATAGCGCGTTCATCAAATGCGCTGCGAATGCGTTCGACACTGGCTGCGAAACTTCGGCTGCCACCCAGCAGGTTCACCGTCATGATGCCCTCGTCGCTGAGCAATGCGCGCACAGCTTGGTAAAATTTAACTGTATCTAACTCACCCATACGAGCGTTTTCGTCAAAGCCATCCACCAGCACCAAGTCATAATTTTGGCGGCTATACGCGACAAATTCTGCGCCGTCTCCGATTACGATATTCAATCGCTTGGGATCTTCCGGTAGCTTGAAAAATTGCCTTGCTGCGGCTACCACGCCTGGCTCGATTTCAACCACCGTGAGTTTGGCGAGCGGGTAATGGCGATATAAAAATTTGGTTAGCGAAGCAGCGCCGAGGCCGATCAATAGCACTTTGCGTGGGAATCTATCACTATCCCGCAGCAGCAAACTGGCCATCATTTCACGGGTGTAATCCAATTCCAAATTCCACGGGCGAGCAATACGCATCGCACCTTGCACCCATTCCGAGCCAAAGTGTAACGAGCGTACGCCAGCTTCTTCGCGAATATCAATGGAAAATGCCATGTGGGAGTTACAAATTGACTGGAATGTTGAAGGGGAAATCGTTCATGCGGAGTTCATTAAAAGCCAGTGTGGCTGCATAGTATAATTGTATCCTTTCATTTCGCCGCATGGATATGTCACCCTTTCAAATCGTCGTTGGTCAATCGGCCCTTTCTGCATTCCGTTTGGATAAATTACGTTCAGTTTTAAAAGATTCCGGGATCACTATAGTAGAAGCGCGCCATTGGTATTTTGTGGAATTAAATTCGGCGTTATCTCAGGCCGAAAAATCACGTTTGCATACGCTACTGGGAGTAGATAGTCAGCAAGCAGCAACGCCCGCTACCGATGCTCAGCATCAGGTGTTGGTTGTGCCACGATTGGGCACGATTTCGCCGTGGTCATCCAAGGCTACTGACATTGCACACCATTGCGCTTTGCAGGCTATACGGCGTATTGAGCGTGGCACGGTGTACCACTTTAAAACGAAACATGACCACACTTTGACACTGACACAGCGTGCCGCATTGCTACAACTGTTGCATGATCGCATGACTGAATCGGTGCTTAATTTAGAGGGCAATTTGGAAAATTTGATGGGAAAAATTTTCCGTCACGGCCAACCCTTACCGCTGTCAATAGTTGAAATATTACAAGGGGGGAGTGCCGCGCTGGCAGTGGCAAATCGCGAATTAGGTTTGGCTTTGTCAGAGGACGAAATTGAATATTTGGTGGAGTATTTTCGCAAGCTGAATCGTAATCCAACCGACGTGGAATTGATGATGTTCGCGCAGGCTAATTCCGAACATTGCCGGCATAAAATTTTCAATGCAGATTGGGTGATTGATGGTGAACGGCAACCCATCTCGCTATTTGGCATGATCCGCAACACGCACAAGGTCAGCCCACAAGGCACAGTGGTGGCTTACTCGGACAATTCATCGGTGATTGAAGGTGCGAATGCGGCGCGATTTTATCCGCGTGCTGATGGTCGCTACGCTTACAGCACCGAGATGACGCATACGCTGATGAAAGTGGAAACGCATAATCATCCCACCGCGATTGCGCCCTTTGCGGGTGCAGCAACGGGCGCGGGCGGTGAAATACGCGATGAGGGTGCAACTGGAGTCGGCTCTAAACCGAAGGCTGGCTTGGCCGGATTCTCGGTTTCCAATTTGAGCATTCCTGATTTTATACAGCCGTGGGAGGTAAATCCCTACGGCAAGCCTGCGCGTATCGCTTCTGCTTTGCAGATTATGTTGGAAGGACCAATCGGCAGCGCAGCATTTAATAATGAGTTTGGCCGACCGAACTTAGCTGGGTATTTCCGTACCTTTGAAGAATCGGTACGCGGTGAAATGCGTGGTTATCACAAACCCATCATGATCGCGGGAGGCTTGGGTAGCATCGCCGCTCAACACACGCATAAATATGCGCTACCAGTTGGCGCGCTGTTGTTGCAAATCGGCGGTGCGGGCATGTTGATAGGCTTGGGCGGCGGTGCAGCTTCCAGCATGGACACCGGAGCGAACACAGAAAATTTGGATTTTGCATCTGTGCAGCGCGGCAATCCCGAGATGCAACGGCGTGCGCAAGAGGTGATCGACCGTTGTTGGCAAATGGGCGGCGACAATCCGATTTTATCGATACACGATGTGGGTGCTGGGGGAATTTCCAATGCCTTGCCAGAATTGGTACACGGTGGTGGACGCGGTGCGCAATTTGAATTGCGTGCCGTGCCCAGTGAAGAACCTGGTATGTCGCCTTTGCAAATTTGGAGTAATGAAGCACAAGAGCGTTATGTGTTGGCAATCGCACCTGAACGGTTGACGGAATTCGCAGCGCTGTGCGCGCGCGAGCGTTGTCCGTATGCGGTGCTGGGGCAGGCCATAGCCGAAAACAGGTTGCTCGTGCAGGATGAGTTATTTAATAACAATCCGGTCGATATGCCCCTCTCGGTGTTGCTGGATAAGCCCCCCAGAATGACACGCAATGTTAAGCGCGAAACCGTGAAAAATGTTGTATTTGATACCGGAAAAATACAACTCGACGATGCTATTGCGCGGGTATTGCGCTTGCCTGCGGTGGCTGATAAATCTTTTTTGATTACCATTGGGGATCGCACGGTCGGTGGGCTCACCGCGCGCGATCAAATGATAGGCCCATGGCAGGTGCCAGTGGCGGATGTGGCGGTGACGCTGCGGGATTTTCATGGCAACCTGGGTGAAGCATTCGCTTTGGGTGAGCGCACGCCTTTGGCCTTGCTGAATGCACCGGCATCCGGCCGCATGGCAGTGGGCGAGGCGATCACCAATATTGCCGCAGCGCGTATCCAAAAAATGGGCGACATAAAATTATCTGCTAACTGGATGGCCGCAGCCGGACATCATGGAGAAGATACGGCGTTGTTTGATACCGTGCGTGCAGTCGGCATGGAGTTGTGTCCGCAGCTAGGGATCAGCATTCCAGTCGGTAAAGATTCCATGTCCATGCGGACTGCGTGGCGGGATGATGCGGGAGATAAAACTGCCCGGGAAAAATTCTATAGGGAAAAATCGGTAACCGCGCCGTTGTCACTCATCGTGACAGCCTTCGCACCATGCGTGGATGTGCGGCAAACCCTCACACCACAATTGGTTGCTGATCTGGATACGGTCCTGGTGCTGATTGATTTGGGCGCGGGAAAAAATCGTATGGGTGGCTCGGCATTGGCTCAGGTTTATAAACAGATGGGTGACGTTGTACCGGATGTGGATGATGCAACCCAACTCAAGGCATTTTTTGAAATGATTCAGCGATTGAATCATGAAGGAAAATTGTTGGCCTATCATGATCGTTCCGATGGCGGATTATTGGTCACGCTGTGTGAAATGGCGTTTGCCGGACATATTGGTCTGGATATTAATTTAGATGCGATACAGGGCGATGACCTAGCAGTGCTGTTTAATGAGGAGCTGGGCGCAGTTGTACAGGTGCAGCAGTCAGATTTGCAACAGGTGCTGAGCGTTTGTCGTGTGGTACAGCTTGCTGCGATGCAAGTGGCAACCTTGAATACGCGCGGCGTGATTGAGATCACACGCCAGCATAAAAAAATATTCAGCGAAAGCGGTGTGACATTGAAAAGAGTGTGGTCTGAGACCAGCTATCACATGCAGCGACTACGCGATAACCCAGAATGCGCGCAGCAAGAATACGATCACATATTGAACGCGGCTGATCCCGGTTTGCAGGTCAAGCTCACTTATGATTTGCGCGAAAATCCGGTCGCGCCAGCGTTGCTAGGTATACGCCCCAAGATTGCAATTTTGCGCGAGCAGGGTGTGAATGGTCATGTGGAAATGGCAGCAGCATTTGATCGTGCAGGGTTTACTGCGATCGATGTACATATGAGCGATATTTTGGCTGGGCGTGTGAATCTAGCGGATTTCAATGGTTTGGTGGCATGTGGTGGATTTTCCTACGGTGATGTTTTAGGTGCAGGTGCAGGCTGGGCGAAATCCATTTTATTTAATTCGCGAGCGCGGGATGAATTTTCGGCGTTTTTTCAGCGCACAGATACTTTTGCTTTGGGCGTGTGCAACGGCTGCCAGATGATGAGTAACCTGCACGATATTATTCCCGGGGCAGCGCATTGGGCGAATTTTTCACGCAATGTGTCAGAGCAGTTTGAAGCGCGTTTTGTGATGGTCGAGGTGCAACGCTCGCCCTCTATTCTTTTTGATGGAATGGCAGGGAGTATGATACCTGTTGTAGTTTCGCATGGAGAAGGGTATGCAGATTTCAAATCTGCAGCACGTTTGAAAGCCGCTCAGCCTCTGGTTAATTTGCGCTATGTAAACAATGAGGGTCGCGTGACTGAAACTTATCCGCTGAATCCGAATGGCTCGCCACAGGGCATTACCGGCCTAACCACGCCAGATGGTCGTTTTAATATTATGATGCCGCACCCGGAAAGATTAATACGCACGGTGCAAAATTCATGGTATCCACCAAGGTCGAGGATATCAGAGTGGCAAGGAGACGGTGCGTGGCTACGTATGTTTCAGAATGCGCGCAAGTGGGTAGGGTGATGTTCAGTGGGGTAATACTGGTGTTGTGATGAAATAGCAGGCAATAAAAAAGGGGCGCATCACCCCTTTTTTATTTTTTGCTGATTGAATCAGCGAGACTACAAGCTACTCAATTTTTGCGACTACGCGCAAATTGCCGATAGCTTTTTGAATGGATTGCTGTTGCAAACGTTGGGAAATATTTTTTTTCACGTCTTGGTAAGCAGGAAATTTTAAATCCCTAGTATCATCCAGTTTAATAATGTGCCATCCGAATTCGGTTTTAACGAGTTCGCTTAACTTACCTTTTTTTAATTCCTTCAGTGCGGTAGCGAAGGGTAGGACAAAATTGGAAGCAATACTCCAGCCCAAATCCCCGCCATTTACAGATGAGCCTTTGTCCAATGATTGTTCTTGAGCGATCTGATCAAACTTGGCTCCCTTTTTAAGGCGGGACAATATTTTTTTGGCATCGCCTTCATCTTTGACCAGGATGTGACGAGCCTTGTATTCAACCTCGGTGGTAGAATTTTTTAGCTTGTCGTACTCTCTTTTGATGTCGTCTTCGGTGATCGGGTGTTTGGCAAAATGGTCTTGCACAAATGCGCCGATCAGCGCGGATTGTTGCGCAATTTCTAATTGACGTTTGGTTTCTGCTGTTTTGTCCAAACCATTATTTATTGCGTCTTGCGCCATCAGTTCCAGACTAATTAATTCATCCTCTACCGCTGTGCGTAGTTGCGGGGTATCTGGGCGACCTTGTCCGATAGCAGTTTTGATGTGTGCATCTATGCGGTCTGCAGAGATGGTCACGCCATTAACTGTTATACCCTTGGTCACCGGCATGTGCGCGGCAGGCGTATCTGCTGCATTTGCTGTTGCATCTGCTGCATAGGCTGGGCTGCTGGACAGTGCGGCAAGAAAAGAAAGTGTGGCAAATTTGTAAAAATTAAGCATGGTTCATTCCTTAAAAAGGGTTTAGATTGGATATTAAAACAATTTAGGAAAACGCTGGTTAAGTGTTTACGCGGGTGAGTTACTATGCTGCACGGTGTTCGAAGTCTTTATGTATATCAAAATACACGATGGTTTCTGCGCGGTGCGCTTCCTCCCCCTTGTCGATTTAATCAGCGTTTTCTTGAGGTTCAACTCTGCTTATTTTGGGAGCGGTAGCGGTGATTTGCAGCGCATGAATATCCCGCTTCATCATGTCTCCCAAGGCGGAATATATCATACGATGTCGCGCGACGGTAGTCTTGCCGACAAACATGGCTGAGGAAATCTCCAAGTGGTAATGCCCACCACCCGAACGAGCGCCAGCATGTCCGGCATGTTTGTGGCTATCGTCAATGACATTGATGTGCTTAGGCTGCAAGGTAGTCAGCAGGGTACGCATTTGTGCTATGGTTTGCTGGCTCATGTAGGGAATGTTTTTTTGAAGGGTTTGACAGTGACCTGTTCATATACCCCGGTCGTTAGATAGGGGTCGGCTTGCGCCCATGTTTCTGCCTCAGCCAGCGAGGAAAATTCTGCCACAATCAGGCTGCCAGTAAATCCTGCGGCGGCAGGATCAATCGCATCGACTGCCGGAAAAGGGCCAGCTAAAAGTAAGCGTCCGGCATCTTGCAATGTTTGCAGGCGGGCAATGTGAGCGGGGCGCACGGACAGGCGCTTACTCAGGCTATTTGGTACGTCCTGACCGATGATGGCATATAGCATTATTACTTCTCCTCCTTATGTGTTATGTGCTTGGATAAGATGATTGCTTGCAACAACATAAATACCAGCATCATGCCAGTCGCGCCGAATAGTTTAAAATTTACCCAGAAATCGGTCGAGAAATTGAATGCTACATACAGATTAACGATGCCCATCAGGGTAAAAAATAGCCCCCAGCTCAGATTGACCCATCCCCAAATTTTATCAGGCAAGGTGATCTTTTCCTGCAACATGGAACGTAGCAGATTTTTTCCGAATAACAGGGGTGATAGCAGCAGCAGTGCAGAAAATACCCAGTACAAAATAGTAGGTTTCCATTTGATAAAATTTTCATCCTGTAATAGCAGTGTCGCCCCGCCGAACAGAGTGATGATGCCGAAATTCACCCATAGCATCGTGTCCACTTTACCGTGCCGGACTTTTACCCAGATAACCTGCAAGATCGTAGCGGCAATAGCGGTGGCAGTGGCCGTGAAGATGCCATAGAATTTAAAGACGGCAAAAAATACGATAACTGGAAAAAGATCAAATAACAGTTTCATGGTGTTTAGCGAGATATAAAAATTGAGATGGAGGTAATTTCATTAACCCTGACATTATTGCCGATCGAGAACAAGTGCGGCGGAGTTTATGCAATAGCGTAGGCCAGTAGGTTTCGGGCCATCGTCGAACACATGACCGAGATGGGCTTCGCATCTGTGACAGAGTACTTCGGTGCGTTCCATGCCATGTTGGGTATCCATCCGTTCGATCACACTATCTGGTTGATGCGGTTGCCAGAAGCTGGGCCAGCCGCTGCCAGATTCAAATTTCACCCTCGAGTCAAATAATACATGGTTGCAACACACGCAACGATACATGCCACTGTCATGGCAATCCCAATATTCGCCAGTGAATGGTGCTTCTGTACCACATTGCCGACATACATGAAACTGCTCAGGGGTAAGTTCGTCACGCCATTCTTCTGCCGTCTTTTGGATTTTATCTGTCACAACACTTCCTTAAAAATTGATTGAAAAAAACGCGCGTGCAGAATATTACAAGACTTCGCCAGCATAATCAGCCAAACGTGAGCGTTCACCGCGCTGTAAGGTCACATGGCCGCTGTGCGCCCAACCTTTGAAGCGATCCACCACATAGGTCAGACCTGAGCTACCTTCAGTCAAATACGGTGTATCAATTTGCGCGATGTTGCCCAGGCACACCACTTTTGTGCCCGGCCCTGCGCGCGTAATCAGCGTTTTCATTTGCTTCGGGGTAAGGTTTTGCGCCTCATCTATTATTAAGAATTTTTTCAAGAAGGTGCGTCCGCGCATGAAGTTAAGCGATTTAATTTTAATGCGGCTGCGGATTAAATCACGTGTAGCCGCACGCCCCCACTCGCCCCCTTCATCCCCCGAACTATTCAGCACATCCAGATTGTCATCCAGCGCGCCCATCCACGGAGTCATTTTCTCTTCTTCCGTACCGGGCAAAAAGCCAATGTCTTCACCGACCGGCACGGTTACGCGGGTCATAATAATTTCTGAATATATTTTATGTTCCAATGTTTGCATTAAGCCAGCAGCCAAGGTGAGCAAGGTTTTTCCCGTACCCGCCTGGCCGAGTAAGGTGACAAAATCTATATCCGGATTCATCAGCAAATTCAGCACAAAACTTTGTTCGCGATTGCGCGCGGTGATGCCCCAAATTGCGTTTTTGTTATGCGTGTAATCAGTCAGTGTGCGTAGCTTTGCAGTGTTGCCATTGACCTCTGTAACCACCGCCTGAAAAGAAGTACGGCCATTTTCTTGATAAACAAATTGGTTGAGCAGCAGGTTGCGACACAGCGGGCCTTGAATATCGTAATAAGTAAATTCCCCTTGCGTTACCGAACGTAAATCTTTGCTGTGTTTCTCCCAAAAATCCTCAGGCAAGGCCAGCACGCCGGAGTAGAGCAGGTCGGTATCTTCCAGCACCTTGTCGTTGAAATAATCTTGCGCGGCCAGCCCCAACATGCGCGCTTTTAAACGCATATTAATGTCTTTGCTGACTAGAATAACTGAGCGTTTGGGTTGCTGATTATGCAGATGCAGCATCACGCTGAGAATGGCGTTGTCGGCCTTGCCGCTGGCAAAGTTGCCAGGTAATTCCTGCTCAATAAATTGCGTTTGCAGAAATAAACGTCCGCTTGCATCCATATTGCCGATGGCTTTTAATGGTATGCCCGACTCAATTTTGTGTGTCACTGTACTCACCAACGTGTCCAAAAAGCGGCTGGTTTGACGCGCGTTACGGGCAACTTCAGACATGCCTTTTTTGTTATTATCCAGCTCTTCTAAAACAAATATCGGCAGATAAACATCGTGCTCCTTAAAGCGAAATAAGCTGGTGGGATCGTGCATGAGCACATTGGTATCCAACACAAATAATTTGGTAGTGGCGGCAGCTTTACGAGAGGGCATAAGACTCCTTTCGGGATTAGGGTTGACTGGGTTGTTAGAGTTTACTTGACTTTAATTTACGGGGTGCGCAATTGTCGAGTTAACCTTACATGAAAAGCAACACCTCCAGCGCATGGCCTCGTTCAATTATGCATCGTCCGGCTGAGCCACGCTCGGCGCGCCGTGGGGCGTCGTGTGAGTTGTGGTTGCTGGTATCATAGCTTGATTTAGTCCATCCTCCGTTATGTTGTAGGGTTGCCGCAACTATTCGTGGCTTTGGAAGGACAGAAAACTTAGCGTATCCTATAGGCAATTCTATGGGTTTTTAAATGAGGAATTTTGCTTATGTCACCCTCAAATCTTAAAACTGATTCCAATAAAATTCGTATCGATAAGTGGCTGTGGGCGGCGCGATTTTTTAAGACGCGGTCGTTGGCATCCGATGCAGTGGAGTGCGGGAAAGTGTTGTTGAATGAGGCACGTGTTAAGCCCGCTAAGTCTGTCGCGCTGGGTGATATGCTTAGCATTCGACTAGGGCCGTATCAATTTGTGGTTGAATTGTTGCAGCTTTCTGATAAGCGCGGTAGCGCGCCACAAGCACAAAAAATGTATAGCGAAACTGCAGCCAGTCGTATGCGGCGCGAGGTTGTTGCGATAGAATTAAAAGCCAGCGCGACGACTCTTACGGGTAGGCCGACCAAGAAAGATCGGCGTGATTTGGATAAAATAAAAACAGGTGTTTGGTAGTGTTACATTGTCCCCTTGTGGGACTGGACTCGATATAAAAGCATAACGATGCAAAATTTAGCGGAAAATCCGACATTTTCTCCTCCCCCTTCGCCTACTTTGGCAGACTGGTTTGCCACGCCACAGGGGCAGTATTTGCTCACCCGCGAGCAGGCATATTTTGACCATAGCGTGGCCGATATTTTTGGTTACAACGCGTTGCAAATGGGCTTGCCGCAGTTCGATTTTTTAAATGCCAGTCGTATGCCCATGCGCGTTACAGTGGGGTCGGAGTGCGAGGCAAAGGTGCGTCTGGATATCGATTACCTCCCTTTTTGTAGCGACAGCATAGATTTGGTGCTGATGCCACATGTGTTGGAATTTAACGAACATCCGCATCAAATTTTGCGCGAGGTGGTGCGAGCCTTGCGTCCTGGAGGTAACTTGATTATCAGTGGATTTAATCCGCGCAGTTTGTGGGGCGCGCGCCGCACTTTGGATGCCAAGATGAGTTATCCGTGGTGCGGCAATTTCATTGCCTTGTCGCGCTTGAAAGATTGGCTGGCGCTGTTGGGATGTGAAGTGGTGGCTGGGCGTTTTACGGCCTATGCGCCGCCGCTAAAAACACTCGATTCACTCACTTTTTTTAATTTTATGGAGCCTGCCGGCGATCGTTGGTGGGCAGTATTTGGCGGGGTGTATTTTTTACAGGCCACTAAGCGTGTGGCGGGGATGCATTTAATCAAGCCAAAATGGAAAGAAGGATTTGTGACCCAGCTTATGCCAGGCAATGCCAAGCTGAATAATAAAATTACGCAATGTAAAGATGCGGATGAGTAAGTCTCACGTTTCTGATGTTGAAGTCGTGCAGGCATTTACCGATGGGGCTTGCAAGGGTAATCCAGGAATAGGCGGCTGGGGTGTGTTGTTGCAAAGCAAAGGTCGCGAGCGTGAATTATTTGGTGGCGAAGTACATACCACAAATAATCGCATGGAGTTATTAGCGGCCATCAGCGCGCTGGAAGCGTTGACGCGCTCATGTCATGTGATGCTGCATACCGATTCAAAATATGTGCAACAGGGCATCAGCATCTGGGTGCATGATTGGAAAAAACGTGGCTGGAAAACAGCGGCGAAAAAGCCCGTCAAAAATGAAGATTTATGGCGCAGGTTAGATGAGATTACGAACAAACATCAGGTGAAGTGGGTCTGGGTAAAAGGCCACGCTGGGCATGTGGAGAATGAGCGCGCGGATGAGTTAGCAAATAGGGGATGTGCCGAGATGGCGGAATCAGCACCCAAACTGGAAGCATGAGCAAGCTGTTTTTTTTTATCTTGTGTCAGCCCCAACCTAACTAGAAAATGTAATCCCACAGGGGGACAATGTGAAACAAATCGTTTTTGATACTGAAACAACTGGCTTGAATCCTGAGCAAGGACATCGCATTATTGAGCTGGCAGCGATTGAATTGTCGGATCGAAAAATTTCCTCACGACGTTTTCACCGCTATTTGAATCCGGAACGCGACATTGATGCAGGCGCGACAGAGGTGCATGGGTTAACGCTGGAACGCCTGCTGGATGAGCCTAAGTTTGCGGAAATCGCACCTGCGTTGCTGGAGTTTATCGGCGGTGCAGAATTAATTATTCACAATGCGCCATTTGATGTGGGCTTTCTTAACGCGGAGCTTAAGCGTGCTGGCCTGCCTCTGTTGAACACGTTTTGTCCTCCGCCATTGGATACTCTGAAGCTGGCTAAAGAATTACACCCCGGCAAAAAAAATAATTTGAACGCCTTGTGTGATCGCTACCTGATTGATAACTCCCATCGCACCTTGCATGGCGCGATGCTGGATACCGAACTGCTGGCCGAGGTATATTTGTCCATGACCCGTGGCCAGGAAAGTTTGCTGGGCGACGACAATAGCGAACGCGCAGATGGGGCTTTACCTTATTCAGACCATGTGCCACGTCCGCCAGTGCGTGTATTGCAGGCTAATGCAGAAGAGCTGGTGTTGCATGCTCAGCAACTCAAGAGTATAGAAAAAACCAGTGGTGGAAAATGCCTGTGGCAGCAGATCGAGCGGGTTAGCTAACGTGGCATGGTTGAGTCACTTATGACGATGTTAAGAACTCCATTTTTGAGTGGTTGTAGCGCGAATAAATGCACCCTGTAGCACCGATTAAAATGCACCCTGACTAATCTCCTGAAATAGTCTCAATCTACGCGCATCAATCTTTCCCTGCTGCTGCGCCATTTTCAAAGCACAATCTGGCTCATGCTGATGGCTGCAATTGCTGAAGCGGCATTTCCCCAAGTATGGCGAAAATTCCACAAATCCAGCCGCGATTGTGTCAGCGTTGAGATGGTGCAAGCCAAACGCCTGAACGCCGGGGCAATCAATCAAGTGACTGTGAGCGTTGATGTGATAGAGATGCGAGCGCGTGGTGGTATGTTTGCCGGAATTCAGCGCGCTTGAAATTTCGCGCGTGACCGCCTGAGCGCCTGGTAACAGGGCGTTGATGAGCGTGGATTTACCCATGCCTGATTGTCCGATCAGGACGCTGGTTTGATTTTCCAAACAGGGGCGCAAAGGTTCGATATTGTCTTTGGCAGATAATTCCAATATGCGGTAACCAGCGTTTTGATAGGGTGAGAGTTGCGCACGTGCCTGTATGGTGGCGGATTGCAAGTCACATTTATTTAGTATGATGAGCGTGGCTAGTTTTTGCTCATGGGCGGCGATCAAACAGCGTGTTAAAAGATCATCGCTGAACGGTGGCTCGGTTGCGACTACGATGATAATTTGCGTGATATTTGCGGCAATGTATTTGCGGCGATACGCATCGGAACGAAACAAAAATGATAGCCTTGGCAAAGCGCGTTCGATCACGCCTTGATTGCTGCTGGTGCGTAGCACTTCAACTGTATCGCCGCAAACGAATTCGCTGGTTTTACCGCGCGATAAACAGGGCAGCAATGTGCCATCGGCCAGCTCAACTAAATATTGGCGACTATAGGCTGCGACAATCTGCCCTATCCCACAAGGGGACAATGTCAATACTGCGCTCAAATCTTGAACAAGGCATCGACCTTGGCAGCGCAGATAAAATCATTTTCAGATAAACCTTGGATGGCGTGGGTGGTGTATGCCACGCGACATTTGTTGTATTCCACGAGTAAATCTGGATGATGATCTTCGCGGTGTGAAAGCCACGCTACGGCATTTACAAAGGCTATGGTGAGGTAATAAATTTTAAATTCAAATGTTTTGTCTATCACTGTGCCATGCTGATCCCAGCCATCAAGCTGTTGCAGCAGATCAGTCGCCTCTGCTTTTGTCAGTGGTGGAACCCCGCCTTCACAAGGCTTGCACTGCTTGTTGGCTAAGTTACATTGGGCTTGCATGGTAACTATTGAAATTTATTTAAATTTATAATAAGTCTGATTGAGGAACGCGCCGACGTTTTGTTCATCAGCAGGAGTCAGCTTGATGCCGGAAGCTTCGCTGCAATAATGAAAACGCGCAATCATTTGTTTCGGAGTATTCACGATGCGATTGGGGCGCGTGAAAATCGCGCTGCCGTCGCCCCCCATTTTTTGGACATGGCAACGATTGCATTTGTTCTGCTCGAAAAATTGTTTACCTGCGATAGCATCGCCACTGGAAAATGGTGCAGCTTGCGCGATGCCGCTCAGCATTAAAGCACATAGTATGAATAGCATTTTCATGTTGCAGTCTCCTGTTATAAATTTGGCTGTTAATAAAATTTATCGGGTTAACGATTTTAAGTGAGCAATACGCACCATCGCGGGTGGATGGGAGTCGTAAAACGTGGAATATAGCGGATCGGGTGTAAGCGTTGCGGCATTGTCCTGATACATTTTAACCAATGCGCTGGATAAGTCATGGGCATCGGTTTGCTGCGCGGCATAGGCATCCGCCTCGAATTCATGCTTGCGCGAATAATAACTCATTAACGGATTCAGCAAAAAGCTGAACGCAGGCATCACCATAAAAAACAATAGTAACGCCAGCGCGGTGGTCATGGATATTGCCGGTACGGCTACACCTAAGCCTGCGTAAAACCATTGCGCCTGCATTAGCTGCGACAATATCCATAAGAATATTAGGCTAGTGGCAAAGCTGGAGGCGATGCGTTTGATGACGTGATGCCGTTTGAAATGACCTAGCTCGTGCGCTAATACCGCTTCAATTTCAGTGGGCGACAGTCGTTCCAGCAGCGTGTCAAAAAATACGATGCGCTTGGTTTTGCCAAAGCCCGTGAAATAAGCATTGCCGTGTGCGCTACGTTTAGAGCCATCCATGACAAATAATCCTTGCGCAGTGAAACCGCATTTTTGTAACAGCGCGCTGATGCGCGTCTTAAGCGATTCATCTTGCAATGGCATAAATTTATTAAACAGTGGTGCTATAAAGGATGGATAAATAAATAGCAGGAGCAGGTTAAAGCCTACCCACACGCCCCACACGGTCCACCACCAATTCGCCCCCATTTTTTCCATGATCCACAACACACCAAACAGTAATGGTAAGCCCAGCACAGCACCTAACAACAATCCTTTAATGGTGTCGATCAAGTACAGCATCGGGGTTGTTTTGTTGAAGCCAAAACGCGCTTCGATCACAAAAGTGCGATACAAATTAAAGGGCGATTCTAATATGGTGGAGATTATCAACACCGCTAGGATGACTGCCACGCCTTGCAGCAACGGCTCATTGAAGGTTAGCAGCGACCATTCGGCGAGACGTTGAATGCCGCCGCCCAAGGTGAATAGCAGCAGTAGAGTTGCATCAAATATGACGTTCAGTATGCCCAGTCTGGTTTTGGTGCTGGTGTAGTCGGCGGCTTTTTGATGGGCAGCCAAATCTATTTGTGCGCTAAAATCGGGCGGCACGATGGAACGATGCGATTGGATGTGATTCAGATGGCGGCGTGCCAGCCAAAGTTTGGTCAGTGTTGTGAGCAACAGCGCACTAGCAAATAGTGCAGTAAAATGAAAGGCGGTCATAAAATCCTAGAATTTAGTACAGAAAGCAAATTCTCAATATGGCACAATATGAAAAAGTGTTTATTGACAGCGTAACGGATTATGGCACAAAATCAAAATCATCTCATTTGGATAGACATGGAAATGACGGGGCTGGTTCCGGAGACTGATCGAGTCATCGAAATTGCAATGGTTATTACTGATAACGATCTTAATACTGTGGCTGAGGCACCGGTTTTGGTGGTGCGCCAAACGGATGATGTACTATATAATATGGATGCTTGGAATAAATCTGCGCATGCTAAGTCCGGCTTGATTGAAAAAGTTAAAATCTCATCGTGGAGTGAACAGGCAGTAGAAACGCAGATGCTGAGCTTCTTGTATGAATATGTGCCTGCGCGTATTTCTCCCATGTGTGGTAACTCTATCTGTCAGGATAGGCGATTTTTGGCGCGGTGGATGCCTCAATTGGAAGCATATTTTCATTACCGTAATCTGGATGTCAGCACGCTTAAAGAGTTGGCCAAACGATGGAAGCCGGAAATTGCTCAGGGCTTAAAGAAGCACGGCAAGCATGAGGCGTTAGCTGATATTTATGAGTCGATCAACGAAATGAAATATTATCGCGAGCATCTTATTCGCCTGTAGATTACACAGTCATAACTGATAACTGAAAGGAAGATTATGCGAAATGACATGACGAAAATTGTTATACAAATGCTATCTGCACTGATTTTTTTGAGTCTAGGTGCTCAGGTTTACGCGGGGATTCAGGATGGCCTGGACGCATACAACAAGAAAAAATATTCAGCGGCATTCAGCGAATTTAGCCCGTTGGCCGACAAAGGCAATGCCATCGCACAGTTCCATCTGGGGCAGATGTACAGCAAAGCACAAGGTGTCGCGCAAGACTATAAATTAGCTGCCGAGTGGTATCGCAAGGCTGCGGATCAAAATAATGCGGATGCTCAATTTGCTCTGGGCTCGTTGTATGCCGATGGCAAGGGCGTGGACAAGGATCAAAAAATAGCCTTGGGCTTATTTCTTAAAGCTGGCGAGCAAGGGCATGCTAGAGCTCAATTCAATCTGGGTGTGATGCATAGCCAGGGGGAGGGCACTTCTAAAAATGAAAAAGAGGCCTTGCAGTGGTATACCAAAGCGGCTGACCAAGGCCTTGCTAAAGCGCAAGTCAATCTGGGCTTGATGATTCAAAAAGGACAAGGTACAGCGCAGGATTATAAAGCGGCGATGGGGTGGTATGAAAAATCAGCTGCTCAAAATTACGCTAAAGCGCAATACCACATAGGACATATGTTTGAAGAAGGGCTGGGTGTCGATAAGGATTTTGTGGCGGCTGTCGCTTGGTATACCAAGGCCGCAGAACAAGGTGATGTACTCGCGCAGTTTAGATTAGGATTGAGTTACGCAAAAAGTCAGGGTGTGTCAGTGGATGTCATACTTGCATATAAGTGGTTTAGTTTAGCTGCAGCAGCGGGTGACGTTAAAGCACAAATATATGCTGAAGAACTTGAAAAGGGATTGACCTTTCAGCAACTGACAGCGGGTCGCGCACAAGCGTTGATATGGAAAAACCGACATAATGGATAGCAGGGTTTACATTAATCTCTGCTGAGTAGTACTTTTGAAAGATCACACAAGTAGCGAAGTTCGTTGAGTAGTGTTTTGCTGGACATGGCAATAAGGGCATAATCTGACAGTTATTCGATTGGACGAAGTGACTGTCAGGTTAGACTCAACCGTGCAATGGGGTAATTTTTCGTGGCACATCTTCTTCTAGTCAACTAAGTTTTGTATCTGATTTGTCCGCAAGACATCTTCCTTATAATGAGTGCTGTCATGGTTGTAATACACCATGACAGCCATTCAAATCAGCCTGTTGCAGAGTGATTTTGTAAAAGCGTGTTGATGAGCTTTTGGTCTGCGTGTGGCGCACTTTTCTATTGGTTGGGTCTCCCAATTCTCTTTCACAGAAGAGGCTGACACAGGACAACTCTAGTCCTGTCAATTCTAGCCCATGTCAACTCTAGCCCTTGACTATCATTCTTCCCTCGACTAGCATCGCGTCAGTATTGTGTTGTAACGGGCAATAAAATGAAATTCGACAAACTATTTATTCTTGGATTTATTGGATACCTTGCACTGGTTGTGTTGGTGGCTGAAGATGCGCTCGCAGAAACATTAATGGAAATTCAACCGCAAGCCAAGATTGGTGTTCTGTCCAGTGAGAAAAGTTCTGGTGAGAAAAGTTCTGGTGAGAAAGTTTCTGAGGAGTCAATTTCTAGCGAGCCAGCTTTAGAGCTTGCATTTAAATTTAATTCAGAATTTACGTCTGATCTGGCGGCAGAGTTGGCTGCGCCCCCTGTTCAAGCAGCACCACCAATTCAACCAGCAATATTCAACACACCTACAATCAGCGAACTTCCCTCTAATAATTTACCGCACACTCTTTCCGATTCCTCCGCGCCCAAATCTACATCGGGGGCAGTCGATGTTTGGCATCGTATTCGTGCAGGATATGACATGCAGGACTTCAAGAGCCCGCTGATCGCCAAACATGAAAAATGGTACGCTAGCCGTCCAGATTACATTCAGCGCATGACTGAACGTGGACGGTTATACCTCCACTTTATTGTGGAAGAGGTAGAGCGGCGTGGAATGCCGATGGAAATTGCGCTGCTGCCAATGATCGAAAGTGCCTTTTATCCGGGTGCTTATTCCACGGCGCGCGCCTCAGGTATCTGGCAATTTATACCGTCAACGGGCAAAAAATTCGGCATGGAGCAAAACTGGTGGTATGACGGTCGGCGTGATGTAATCAGCGCAACCAATGGCGCACTTGATTATCTGCAAAGCCTGCACGATATGTTTGGCGATTGGCAGCTGGCGTTAGCAGCTTATAATTCTGGAGAAGGAAAAGTAAAACGGGCTATTGCAAAAAATCGTGCGCTGAAACGCGCGACCAACTACGCCAGCTTGAGTCTGCCCAAAGAAACTCGCCATTATTTGCCCAAGCTGTACGCGATTAAAAACATCATCACCCATCCTGAGCAGTATGATTTAACGCTGCCAACCGTTCCTAATGAACCGTATTTTGCGGTGGTTACCACCAATCAGCACATCGATATAGAGCTGGCGGCAAAACTTGCAGATGTCACGTTGGAGGAATTTCGAGCACTCAATCCTGCACATAATCGCCCTGTGATATTGCAGGAACATGCTGAAGTCATCTTGCTGCCTGTTGAAAAGGTAGAGGCCTTCCGCAACAATCTTGCCAGTTATAGCCTGCCTTTGGTGACTTGGCACGCTTATAAAAGCAAAAAAGGGGAGCGCTTAAATCAGCTTGCTGGTCGTTTTGACATGCCACTGGATGAACTGCGCACCATCAATGGCCTGCCGCGATATGCCACATTTAGCAGCGGCCAGGCATTGTTAGTGCCATTGAATGGTGCAGAAGCGCAAAATAAATTTGAAGCATTTAACGTTCATCTGAAACCCTATGATCTGTTGCTTGCAAATGCAATTAAGCATGTAGTGCGGTTTGGTGACACCATGAGCAGCATCGCGCAGCGCTACCGGGTGGGGTTGAGTAAATTACAAAGCTGGAATAGAGGCGTAAAAATATTGCGACCGGGTCAACGTATTTATGTGGTGCAGCCTAATACCGTGCGCGCTAAAACCGGATAAACAGTAGCGATCTTCACCTACAAGCCAGGCCAATTAAAAAAATTCGCACTGATCTACCCAGGCTCTTATAAACTGATCTGTGACAATTTCCTACAAGCAGCCAGGAGTCCAGCCAACTTTAACTCTGCTTTACCTTTTCTGTAGTTTCTAAATAACAATGTACCTGTCGTGTGTCGCTCACATGTGTTGCTTTTGGGTAATCCATTTGGCACACATCCATTGCATGGGGACACCGTGGATGAAAATAGCAACCCTGTGGCGGATTTGTAGGCGAGGGCATTTCCCCTTCCAGCCGGACTGTCTCTATCCCTGATCCATCAATGTGCGGCACGGCCGAAATAAGGGCACGTGTATAAGGGTGGTGCGGTGCGCGCATGACCTCGGCTACTGTCCCACGCTCTACAATGCGCCCCAAATACATCACGCATACTTCATGTGCCAAATATTCCACTACGGCTAGATTGTGCGAAATGAATAAATAACTCAAGCCCAATTCCTGTTGCAAAGTTTTTAGCAAATTTAAAATCTGCGCCTGCACCGATACGTCCAACGCGCTGGTTGGCTCATCGCAAATCAGCAAGCTGGGATTTACGGCCAGTGCTCTGGCAATGGCAATGCGCTGTCGTTGCCCACCTGAAAACTCATGCGGATAACGCCACTTGGAGGCTTGCGCCAAGCCAACTTGATCCAGCAATTCGTCTATGCGCTGTTGCCGTTCCGTGCTGTTTTTTCCAATGGACAACACGTCCATGCCTTCTTGCAAAATCTCTGCGACACGCATTTTTGGATTGAGCGAAGCATAAGGATCTTGAAAAACCATTTGCATTCCTGCCCGCTGTACGTGTAATTGTTGTGCGCCTAAACCCACCAGATCATTGCCCGCGAAACGCACGCTGCCCGCCGTTGGTTGCACCAATTGCAATAATGCTTTGCCGACTGTGGTTTTTCCGCAGCCGGATTCTCCCACCAGAGCCAGTGTGCGCCCAGCAGCAATAGTTAATGACACGCCGTCTACCGCTTTAACATATCCCACCGTGCGCTGCAAAATTCCTTTATGAATGGGAAAGTGAACGCGCAAATTTTCAACTTGTAGCAAACTATTTTCCGATGAGCGCTGCGGAGGAACACGGCTAGACGAACCCTGTTCGGCCTGTGAGGCTGAAATTCCGGACGGTTGCTTGGTCGTACCTGCCTCATCGGTATCATAAAGATGACACCTGACCCCTTGCCCGTTGGGCAATTTTGTCCAGCCCGGCATCTCCGCGTGACAGCGCGCCCAAGCTTGATCGCAGCGCGGCGCAAAACGACAGCCCACACCTGCGCTACCCAGTGCGGGAACGCTGCCACTGATCGCAGCGAGGGCTTGTCCTTTGTTAGCGTGGGGCAATGCCGCAAATAATTTTTGTGTGTAGGGGTGCGCGGGATGGGCGAATAATTGTACGCGTGACGCTTGCTCGACAATTTGTCCAGCGTACATTACCGCCACTCGGTGCGCCATTTGCGCGACCACACCCAGATCATGTGTGATAAGTAAGATCGACATGTCGGATTGTTGTTGTGTGTCGCGCAGCAATTGCAACACTTGCGCTTGTATTGTCACATCCAGCGCAGTGGTCGGTTCATCAGCGATGAGTAATTTGGGTTGGCCCGCCAAGGCCATCGCGATCATCACGCGCTGCTTCATGCCACCGGAAAGTTGAAAAGGATAGGCGCGCAAGCGTCTTTGTACATCGGACAATCCCACCTGCTCCAGCAGTTCGGCGCAGCGTGCCTCGGCCATTGCACCGTGCATATCCTGATGTAATGCCAGTGTCTCGGCGATTTGCGCGCCGACAGTCATCACCGGATTTAAACTTAAACCTGGCTCTTGAAAAATCATCGCCATCCGCCCGCCTCGAATGCGCCGCATATCACGCTCCGGCAGCATTAGAATATTTTCATTGGTAAGGTGCACCGCACCTTGTTTCAGATGAACACCGTCCGGCAGCAATCGCATTAGCGACAGGGCGGTCATGGATTTGCCGCAGCCTGATTCGCCGAGCAATGCAAAAGTTTCGCCCGCTGCAATGTCGAATGAAATATCGTCCACAATTGCAGTGCCTGCATTAAGTGAGGTAACTAACGATTGAACAGACAATAATTTATTCACGATTGATTTTAATTTAGAGCGCGCTCAACATTTAGTTTTTGTGACTGAGGCGCGGATCAAACGCATCGCGCACCACATCAGCAAATAAATTTGCGGCCAGCACCAGCACCAGCATAAAGCCGAATGCCGCCGCCAGCGTCCACCACACTATCGGGTCGCGTCCCATCTCCAGACGCGCCGCGTTTATCAAAGTGCCAAAACTCATCGTGCTGGGATCGACACCTACGCCAACATATGACAACACCGCCTCGGCCAGCACCAGCCCGCTGAAATCCATGACCATCGCAATGAGCACAATGTGCATGACATTCGGCATAATATGTTGCGTAATAATACGTGGGGATGAAACGCCAAAGGCTTGTGCAGCTTGAATGTATTCCAACTCGCGCAGCTTAAGTGTTTCGCCGCGCAGTAATCGGCACAGCCCGGTCCAACTGGTTAAACCCAATATCAGACACAGTGAAAGCAAGCGCACATCGGCGCGCGCAGCAGAAGTTTCAAACCATTCCGGATGCATTTCTATCGTGACCTGCATCATCAGCACCGCTGCTGCAATCAGCAATACGCTGGGAATCGAACTGAGCACGGTATAAATATATTGAATGATGTCGTCTACCCAACCACGAAAATATCCCGCTGCCACACCCAGCAACAGCGCAAAGGGCAACGTGACCAATGTGGTAATCGTGCCTATCACTAAACCTGTGCGTATGCTTTTCAATGCGAGATATAACACATCCTGCCCGACCTTATCCGTGCCCAGTACGTGATATGACGCGGCAAGATTGGAAACTGCACCAAAGAATGCAGCGAGCAGCAAAGTGGTAATGAGCAATGCTTTGCGCGGATTGTCCGCGACTTTTGAAAGTGGCAAATGGTCTCCTCGCTGACGCAAGAAGAGTATCCATATCGCAGCAATAAGCAGCACGCCCAGCAGCAATCCAGCCAGCGCACCGCGCGCTGCTTTTTGCACCACGTCACCTAGCCAATCACGTCCGACATCCGACAAATGCACGCCGCCAAAACGCAGCCGTGGATAGTCGCGCAGAATTTTTCCCTCCAGTGTATCCATGTTTTCCTTGGCATATAAATATGCGGCCATCGGCGCGGAGTAAGTTTTTTCGGTGCGACTTTTCAGGCCGCTGGCCAGCGCATCAAAGGCGCTCACCACTTCTGCGGAATACACCGTTTGGCCGTTATTTTTTTCAGGTAACGCGATGCGATAATGCAAAGAATCCAGCAGACCAACCAGCATAAATAATGACAGTATCAGCAGTGACACCATACCCATGCTGCTTGTCGCGACGCGTTGCCAGGGCAGCATCAGGTGCGGCCATTTTCTGATGTGCCAAGCCCCCGCAAGTATCGTTGCCAGCAGCAGAAAAATCATGGCATCGGTCCACAGCACGACGGGCATCATTGCAATCTCACCCGTGGATCAACCAGCGTGTAGGAAATATCAGTGAGTACCAATCCCACGATATACAACACCGATCCCAGAAAAACCATGGCACGTACCACGCCAAAATCCTGCGCGTTAATGGCATCGATGGTGTAGCTGCCCAAACCGGGAATGCCAAAAAAGGATTCGGTCAACAGGCTGCCCATAAACAACAGCGGGATGACTACCACCACGCCAGTTAAAATCGGAATCATCGCATTCTTCAGCACATGACCAAACAATACGCGCAACTCTGACAAACCTTTTGCACGTGCAGTACGCACATAATCTTTGCTGATCTCTTCCAGGAAAATTGTGCGATACCAGCGACCACTCGCGCCAATGCCTCCTACCACGCCGATCAATACTGGTAGCAAAATAAATTTAATACTATCTGTACCGCCCACGTAGCCGGAGATCGGCACCCAATGCCACAATTTTCCCGCCAAAAATTGTCCACCAATAATATAAAACAAGCCAGAAACGGACATTAGAAACACGCACAAAGTCACGCCCAGTGTGTCCAGAGCCGTGCCGCGAAACAAGGTCATAAACAAGGCAAAGGTAATATAAAGCAGCAGACCCACCACAAAGGTCGGTAGCGCAATGGCTAGGCTGGGCAACATGCGCGTTTGAATTTCACGTGCAATATTGCGGCCATCATTCGCGTAACCAAAATCAAATGCAAACATTCGCACCGATTTTTCGAAGAAAACCGTATCACTGATTTTGCTCATTCCTGCCGCCTGCGTGTTCAACATCAGCGGTTTGTCATAGCCCTGCTGCTGCTTCCATTTTTCAATCGCCTCGGGCGTAACCCGCTTCATGCCCAACTGCATACGCGCCATATCATCTGGCGTATTCACCACAAAAAATAAAGCAAAGGTCAGCAGATTTACGCCCACTAAAACCGGAAAGGCGTACAAAATTCGGCGGATTAAATAAGCAATCATTTAGAAAGTAGGCGGAGGATTCAAGTGCACGGGCAACATTTTAACTCATGACTAAAGCAAGTGGTTGGTCTGGAAAATTCGGAGTCGATCCAATAACCAATCGCAGTAATTAATGTTTAGCAGCGGATTTTGCGAGTTCAATATTCAGTAATTGCTTACTGCAAGCTTTTACCAGTGATTGAAATCATTGATTGTGCGCGTTGTTGCCAGATACAAGGAATACTTCACTGGTGCGCTTTCACAAAGTTAGTGTATCCCTAATTTAGCAGCAAAAAGGACTGGTATTTAAGGTTAGCAAAGTGTTGCGATGGCCGTCGGAATTTATTATTATGTCACGCATGAATGATAAAACAGTAAAAATCGAAGCATTTTCTGGGCAAGTTGGATCCAGCAATCTTTCTGAGGCTCAGGAAAAAGCACTTGATCTCATCAAAAGAGGCGTTCAACTTGAAGAGATGAAAGGCGTGGTGCAGGAGCACCTGAAAACTATCGAGCAGCTACGCCAGAGCCTGAAGCAGGAAAAGGAAAAAGTTGCCGTGCTGGAGGTGAAGGACGCGGCGCGTGCTGCGCTGGAAGCCAAGGTAAAAGAATTGACCGAAGTGCTTAGCAAAATTTCAGGTATTGCTGCTGTGGAAAAAACGAACTGATACATTTTTAACCTGATTTTTTAACCTGTTTCAAGCCGCATTACTAAGTCACTCAGTTTCATTCCCCCATTTCATTGCTCCGCTTTATTTCATTGCGCCCCATTATTCCATTGTGCACAGATCACTCAATTTGAGTGCCACTCGGTTACAGCATTTTTTTTAACTGATACAATTTTTCCAGCGCATCTTTCGGACTCATATCGTCCGGCTGTAATTCACCTAATAATTGCATTGCCGGATGTGCTTCGGGCGCAGGAATTTTGGACGCATAGGCGGTGACGTTAAATAAATCGCCCTGCGGATTTTGTGCGGCGCTTTGTTGCTCCAATCGAACCAATTGTTTCTTCGCGTTAAGGATTACTTCATTAGGCACGCCCGCCAGTGCGGCCACTTGCAGGCCGTAGCTCTGACTGGCTGCACCTTCATTCACGCTGTGCAGAAATACGATGTTGTGCTGGTGTTCAATTGCGGAAAGGTGGACATTCGCTAGTTGCTGAAATTCCTCGCTCAGGCGCGTAAGCTCAAAATAATGTGTGGCGAATAAGGTATAGCTGCAATTTTTTTCCAGCAGGTGACAGGCGATTGCATAGGCCAGTGCGAGACCATCAAAAGTAGAAGTTCCGCGCCCGATTTCATCTACCAGCACCAGACTTTTTTCGCTGGCATTGTGCAAAATATTAGCTGCTTCGGTCATCTCCACCATGAAGGTAGAACGGCCACTGGCCAAGTCATCCGACGCACCGATGCGGGTAAATATCTGATCGATTTCTCCTAGCACCGTATTTTTAGCGGGCACAAAACTGCCGCAATGCGCGAGCAAAGTAATCAGTGCCACCTGCCGCATGTAAGTCGATTTGCCGCCCATATTGGGACCGGTGATGAGCAGCATTTTGCGCGCATCGTGCAGATCGATATCGTTCGCGATAAAGTTATCCACCTGCGTTTCAACTACAGGATGCCGCCCCTGATTGATCTGCAAAATATTGTCATCACTAAAAACAGGTGCGCTGAGATTGAGCGTAACCGCGCGTTCTGCAAAAGTTGCAAGCACATCCAGCGTGGCAATAGTTGTGGCTATGAGTTGCAAATGGGCAATGTAAGGGGCCAGTTGTTCAAGCAATTGTTCGTATAAAAATTTCTCGCGGGTTAATGCTCGATCATTGGCTGAGAGTGCTTTGTCTTCAAATGTTTTGAGTTCAGGCGTGATGTAACGCTCGGCATTTTTAAGCGTTTGGCGGCGACGGTAATCGTCTGGCACATTGACCGATTGCGCGGCGGACACTTCAATATAAAAACCATGCACGCGATTGTATTCAACCTTCAGCGTCGTGATGCCTGTGCGTGCGCGCTCGCGTGCTTCCAGCGCCAGCAGAAAATCGCCGCAGTTACTTTGAATGCTGCGCAGCTCATCCAGTTCTGCATCAAAGCCATCTGCGATCACGCCGCCTTCTCTAAGCACGCTGGACGGTTCGGCTTTTAATGTGCGCTGCAAGCACGCGATTAGCAGTTCATCTGTGCGTAATTCATGCGCGAGGGTTTGCAACAAAGAGGGTGTCTGTCCCACCCGTTCACTCGCTGGAACAGAAAGCAGCAGGTCGTGCAGAGCAGGCAATTGTGTCAGCGTATCGCGCAGACCGGAAAGATCGCGCGGACGCGCAGATTTTAAGGCGATGCGGGTGGTGATGCGTTCGACATCGACGCTGTGTTTGAGGTGCTCGTGCACGCTACGATGTAACGCCTTCTCCCGTTGGGTGAGGGAGTGATGTAACAACTGCGCGACCGCCTCTAACCGCGCATTAAGTGCTGCACGATCCCGCAAAGGATGGTGCAACCACTGCACCAGCAGACGACTCCCCATGTTGCTGGCGCAGGTGTCGAGCAGTGACAGCAGGGTCGGCGCGCTTTCTCCGCGCAGGGTTTGGGTGATTTCCAGATTGCGGCGAGTGGCCGCATCCATGCGAACAAATTGTTTGGCGGCATACACCTGAATGCCGCGTACATGCTGGATGTGTTGTCCCTGTGTCAATTTGGCATAACCCAGCAGTGCGCCCGCTGCCTCAATACCCAACGTGAAATCTGCACAACCAAAGCCTGCTAAATCCAGCGTGGAAAATTGCTGACACAGCGCGCGTTGTGCGGTTTCAAAATTAAAATGCCACTCGGGCAAAGTTCTAATCGCGGCATTAGATGCAGCAGGCGGCGCAACATTTTCTGCCAGCAAAATTTCAGAAGGCTGCAAGCGTTCTAATTCTGCTGATAAATGTTGCGCGTCAATTTCGTTGGTAAAAAATTGACCCGAAGCCATATTCATCCAAGCTAATCCCACTTTTCCGTCGCGCACGTGCAGTGCCAGCAGCAGGCTATCGCGCTTTTCATCCAGCAGAGCCGAATCCGTCAGCGTGCCGGGCGTGACGATGCGTAACACTTTGCGCTCAACCGGCCCCTTACTGGTAGCGGGGTCACCGATTTGTTCGCAAATAGCGATAGACTCACCGAGCTTAACAAGGCGCGCCAGATATTGCTCGGCGGCGTGGTATGGCACACCCGCCATTTTTATCGGCTGACCGTTGGATGTGCCGCGTTGCGTAAGCGTGATGTCGAGAAGTTTGGCGGCGCGCACCGCATCGTCAAAAAACAATTCGTAAAAATCCCCCATACGATAAAACAACAGCATGTCGGTATGCTGCGCTTTGATTCGCAGATATTGCTGCATCATCGGGGTGTGTGAGGAGGGAGTCATGGGGGTAATTTTATTCCAATTCCTGATAAAAACGATCACAGTGTTGGCTTCGTTTTCGGCTCCTAGCCGTACTCAAATGTACTGTCTTCGTCGCCTCATCCTTGCCGCCTTGTGCTCCTGT
>CANJMS010000021.1 GCA_947475825.1 Nitrosomonadales bacterium | reverse complement strand
AATTCCTTTGCGATGCAGCCGCACGACCTGCTTGCGTCTCTCGTGCAACCGCTCCAATGTCTGAAATCTAGCATCTTCTTTGTCCATGCGTATCGGACTGAAATGCGCGACAAAAGTTCAAACTTCATCGTGCCGAGTCTATAGTAGTAGCAATGTTGTGTGGTTGTGTGGTTGCGTGCTTGGTAAATTTCAATCGGACGCGTTGCTTGCGTCGCCAATAATACCAGCGAACGACACCGGCATCCCCTTTTCCCAGTGCAATCAAAAGGACAGTAATGAGTTGGTGGTGTGCAGCAATACCGGGGCGATGGCTCTGCATAATGTACATGCTGTTGTGGTCGGTTTGGAAACGAAAGAGACCATTCATAGCACTTCAGATGGCAAGTTTGGGGTCAGTTTTTCTTCTGTTGCGGGTGGTTGCGTGCTGGACAATATTACTGGTCTAATGTGGGAGGTGAAGACTGCAGACGGTGGTCTGCGCGATTGGAATAATACTTACACCAACTTCGACAGCACAGCGGCGGCACAAAAGCATAATTTTGCGTCGGGTGCTCTTTCTAACCCCATCCAAGCTGAGATTGATACTCCCGGCGACAGCGTGGGTTTCAAGAACCAGGTGAATATGCAAGGATTGTGCGATTTCAGAGACTGGCGACTGCCCACTGTTGATGAATTGCAAAGTATCTTGGATTATAGTGCGGCGAGTCCAGAACCCCCCTTTGATACCCTCTGGCTTCCCAATACGGTGAATAACTATTTTTGGTCTGCCTCGTCCTTTGTTGGCGACTCTGATTATGCATGGATTGTAGACTTCCATGATGGTAGTGTGATCGACGATTTCCGCAGCTTCAGTGGCCATGTGCGGTTGGTACGTGCAGGTAAGCCACATATTTCAAACCGTTATACAGCGTCTGTCGATAAAAAATAGATCAAGGACAATCAAACTGGATTGATCTGGCGGCGCTGTGCAGAGGGTATGCTGTACAGCGGTGGTACCTGTAAGGGGAAACCCGGCAGGTTTACCCACGAGGAGGCTTTGCAGTTAGCACACTCCCAAGCTATAAGCACGGGCATCACCTGGCGTTTGCCGAATATCAAAGAGCTTGCCAGCATTGTTGATAGAAGCCGCGTCAATCCAGCGATAAACCTAGCAGCTTTCCCTGCAACGCCAGCCAATTCGTTTTGGTCAGCTTCTTCACTTTCTCAATACACAGCTTGGGGCGCAGGTTTTGGCAATGGCGTTATTCGCGGCAACAGCCGCCGCGGTAGGGGTTATGTGCGGTTGGTTCGTGCTGGTCAGTAATCAGGGCGTATAGCGATTGGGGGTATTGTGCTGTGTGGTGGAAATGAAGTGGTGGAAATGAAGTGGTGGCCGAATCGCTTTAGTTAGTACGTTGACCAGCCGGGTGGTGCGCTTTGGCTGGAGCACGGCTACAATCAGGCCACCAGTGTGCGTGAGTTGTTGCAGCAGGCGGGATTTAAGTCTGTGCATTCAGTGTGTGATCTGGCTAATATAGAACGCATCAGCGGCGGGACGTTGCCCAATAGCGGGCAAACCGCTAAAATACCCGACTTAATTAGTCAACCAAACAAGAGGTCTTAAAATGAGCGTACAGGAAATGAGCGTACAGGAAAAAATTCAGCAGCAAATTAGCAGCGCTCCCGTGGTGTTGTATATGAAGGGTACGGCGCAATTTCCGCAATGCGGATTTTCAGCCAATGTCGTTAAAACGCTGAAATCATGCGGCGTGGAAAATTTAGTGACGGTGGATGTGCTGGCTGATCCGGAAATTCGTCAGGGCATTAAGGAATTCGCTAACTGGCCGACTATCCCGCAGCTATATATCAATGGTGAATTTGTGGGCGGTTCGGATATTGTTACTGAGATGTATCAGAGTGGTGAGTTGCAGGCAATGCTGGGTACTAAGCACTAATAGAGTATTGCCAAATTATTGCGCCCAGCATACCCGCGTTGCTCTGCTTTCTCTCACAACGCAACTGAAAACCCCACGAGAGAAATGTTGCTCAATTAGACTTTTTCGATTGCCCATTGGGGCTGGCATCTATTGTAACCCCAGTCCCTATATGCGTTCCCCCGTGCAAAAAGGCGCGTGCGCCGGAAGCCAGTTTTATAGGTATAGCCTGTTGTCAGCCCCTGCAATGCATCATTACCCTGATACCATGCGGCATCGTACATAAGCAATCCGCCGATTTTGTAAGTGAATTGAGATGAAGGTGGGGGGAGCGCTACAACAGTTTTGTTAATTATTGGTTGGGGGCCGATAATGATCTATATGGGTAGGGAGTGATCGTCTGGTGTTGTCGTGTTTGGACTATCTTTGGCTGAAGCTTGGCTGGTTACTAGTGCGGTTATTATCAGAATGGCCGAAAAAATTCTCACTTTGCATTGCCAAACAGGCATTCAAAAACCATCTCTCCCATTTTTCCACGCCTCATACTCTGGCTAAAAGAGTGCCGGGAACCTGGCACCGTCTTAAAAGTGTAGGGTGTATCGAAACCATGTGATCGAGCTGCAGCCATCATCACAGCAACCCACTGCCCGCCACGCGTACGGCGGTTTTCTCCCTGCTGTTGTACTATCTTTGCAGATTTATTCAGTGCTACATCCTGTCGTATATCTCGCTCGCCGACGAGTACGCAGGTGTCGATGGTCAGGAAGCTTTTGGGATCAAAAGTGACATCAGGTAAACTTTTCGTCTGTGCTATGCCCCTGGGGTATTTTATAGTTGGATCAGGGAAAGTGTACCAGCCAGGCGCACCCAGCACGAGCTTCGCAACTCGATCAGAATGTACCATGGAGTAGCGGTGCACAAACTGCGCTCCACCGGAATATCCAAATAAGAATAATTTGTCAGTCTTGGCACCCGTTAAACGGCCCACTTCATCGATAATATTATTTAAAGCAATATCTGCTCGTTCACCTTTATCCTTTCGTCCCAGTCGTTGATAATCAGGGAAACGATCTTGCGAAAAAACGGGAGCTACCAATATGACGCCGTAATGTTCAGCGAATGGTGCGAAGCGTCTTGCATGCTCACGCGCATTACGTGAAATGCCATGCACCGTGACAAAAATAGGCGTATTGGCGGCACTACTTTTTTTCGGCACATAAAGGAGGTAATGCTGGCGGGTGGTATTGCCAAGTATTCGATCCGAGATCACTCCTGTATGGACGTGATCGTCAAGTAGAGTTTGACTATTACCTGTTTGCGCAGCCATGACCGATGCAGTATCGGCACACATAAATATTACCCCCCAAAACATTATTTTCTAAAAAAGTTCTTTCAACTTCTTTTCGCTAGATTAATTTGATGAAACATACGCGCCGCTGCTCCATTTCCAGACAAGATTTCTGCAGGTGGCCCTGCCTCAACCACCTGCCCGGATTCCATGTACCAGATGACATCCGCATTCGCCAGATGATCCATGCGATGAGTGACCAGCAAAATTGTGCCCTGATATTCGGTTAACACTCGATCCACCACCGCACTCGCTTTGGGATCGAGGTTGGCATCAATTTCATCGAGCAGCAGCACGGGTGGATTGCCGAGCAGCGCACGAGCCAAGGCAATGCGTTGACGTTGCCCCACCGAAAGCCCCACACCTCCTTCTGAGACACGGGTTTTTTCGCCATCCGGCAATTCAGCCAGCACTTCGTCGACTCCACACAATGCTCGTACCCGAGCAATTTCCTCTTCCGGAGCCTCCGGCCATCGATATAGCAGATTTCTCTCCACCGTTCCGCGTAACAACGGCAAATCAGGGCTTGCCATGCCAATGGCTCGACGTACTGAAGCCATGCTGTGCTTGGCTAAATCCTGGCCATCTAGCCGCATTACGCCGTGATCGGGATCAATTAAACGCGCAGCCAGTGACAGCAAAGTTGATTTGCCCGCGCCATTGGGGCCGACCAGTGCAACTACCGTGCCTGGCTCCACAGTCGCCACCACCTGATCTACGCCCCCTACTACGCTCACAACATCAAACTCCAGGCGACCCGGACCCAGTTGAAGATTCGGTGCATCGGGAGCATCCATTACCAATGATGGAGAGTCGAGAAATTCCTGAAGCTTTTCGCGAGAGACCTGCGCACCGTGCCAATATTCCTGGACACGACCCAGATCGCGTAATGGTGACATTAATATGCCAACGAGAGTCATGGCTGCTACCACCGTGCCGACACTGGCCTGCCCGGCGGCCACTTCAAATACGCCCATCAACAGTGCGGCCGCCGAAGCGAGTGCCACCGTTGCTTCGGTTATACCCAGAATTTGCCCCGCCACCCGCGCTCGATCCACCATTGCGTCATACAACCGCGCTCCCTGGCGAGAAATACGCTTGCGTTCACGCTTGGATTGACCGAACATCTTCACTACGTCGATGGTCACTACTTTTTCATTGACGTTTGCAGCAAGATGCGAAAGACGCCGTCTGGATTCGCGAGCCGCTGTACGTAACCGCCCACCCAGACTAAAGGTGACGCTGGCACCAATGCCCAACACTACCGTAATTGTCAATGCCAGCTGCCAATTGATTGCTGCAAGTGCCGATAAAACGACCACTGTCATCACGACAGCTACCGCTAGACGCGCCAGCCCCAAGCTAACCCAGCGCCGCAATGCCGTCATATCCCCCACAAAACGTAGCGCTACGCCACCCTGACTACGCTTTTGCAGCGCACGTGGTGCCAGCGAATTGAGGCGATCGTACAGCACCATGCGCACATCCAAGGCGTAGCCTTGTCCTATGCGCTCGACATCAACTCGTTCCATCATTCGCAACCAGGCGATAGTGCCTGCTGCCGTCAATAATCCCAATCCTTCCCAAATCAATTCAGGGTCAATTGAATGACTCTGCGGTATCAGCATGTGATCAAATACCATCTTAATCAGCCATGCAGTACCCACCGCTACACCCGCTTGGGCTAGACCATTTGCGACGAGTCGGCCAAGCAGTATGCGACGGGGCCCTTGTAGGGTTTGAGGAATGTTTTCAGGAGGACGGCTCAATTTTTGGCGGGTATCCCAAGTTTGGATGCAATAGTGACATCTCGAAGCATATTTTTGTCAATAATCGACATGCCTGTCGCGTTAGCAGCCTCAATAATCGCCAGCGGTGACGCTGTCAACAGGCCACTTATGGCAACTACCGGAAGACCTTTGCGGCGCAGCCACTCCACTCCAGCCATAGCACCCATCGCATCACCCGCAGCGAAAATCACACTATTTACCAACTTTTTAAATGTCGCCGAACTAAGCAGCGCAGCCGTCTCTTCCTGATACAGACCATCTGCCACTTCCAATATAATTACATCCACTCCAGCTTTTGCCAGATGATTGGTCAACGTAGTAAAAATGCCCTCCACCTCTGCCGTTGTTAAACGGAATGTGGAAGGAAAACCAGCATCAGTGAAGTCAAGGGCGAGTTTGGCACCGGCATCACCCATAAAAAAGGTGTCCTTACCCGACCCCGTGCCCGTCACCTTGGCTGCGCCTACCTTAAGGCCGGCATTCGTGAGACCATAGATTAAATTAGCCACCGTAGTAGTCTTACCAGCGTTCATCGAAGTGCCGACCACAGCCAATGTATAGGGCAAAGGATGCGAGAGACCCGGCTTGGCTATTGCAGCGCCAGACAGATTGATGCGTTGACCTTTGACATCAGCCAGCAGGCCAATTGGAACAATCACCGTAGGTGGCTTCATACTGACATGCCAGGATAATGCCTGCGCAGCGACACCGCCCGCCGCCACCAGATGGCAAGCCGCCAGATCGTGTGGCACTTCAGCCTCGAACTGATCAGGGGCATAGCGGTTGCCATAACACACCACGATCTCATCTCCGGTAAACAAAGTCGAACGGCGACCAGTGGTTAGTTCCAGAGCTGCATGCTGGCCGATTTTTTCTATTTTTGCCAATACCAGATCACCCGCTTTGGGCTCAACATCATCGCCCGTCAGCAACGTTACCGCCGCTTCAAGATTGACATGCCGTGGCGTATAAGCAACCTTGGCACGAAGCATCCGTTCGCGGCTGAGAGGTAATGTATTCATTTTATTTGTATTCGTCATTTTATTATTTCCTAATTGTATTGATCTCAAGATTATTACCTATTGTTCCAAAAGTTAATTAATTTAACAATTGGAATGCCCCCTGGTCCCCTTGGCTATGCCATCCAGATGTTGTTGAGCCAACGGGTTGAATGTAGGGCTGACAGTGGCTGAAAAGTTGTTGATAAATGTAGTCATCGCCCCTTTTTCACCCAAACAATCGTTCGCATCATGAAAGGTCAGTGCCGAATAAAAAGCAGCATCGTCAAGCCGGATGCTACCTGGGTATATTGTACTTACTTTAAGGTATTCATCGCGTGCAATTGGATAGGTGTAAGTCACAGACGGTGGTGGCGCAAAACCGAGCACTGTGCCTTGATGAATAGTACGCCCAATATAGAATTGCGCATCATCAGCAGCAGAGGCGGTTGTTCCGTAGGTGCTGATGACTGCCTGAAAATTCCCGAGTGCATTTGAATAATCCGCAGCCACAGGAATAGCGACATCATAATAGGTTCTGCCGACTTGGTATAGAGCATCGTCGAGCCGGACACTGCCCGGGTATGTTGTTGCATTTACTTTAAGGTATTCGGTACGTGCATTTGCTAGGGTGTAAGTCGCAGTTGGTGTTGGCGGAACAGCGAGCAGTGCACCCTGATGAATAGTTCGCCCAATGTAGTATTGGGCATTGTCAGAAGCCGAGGCGGTTGTTCCGTAGGCGCTGAGGACTGCCTGAAAATGCCCGAGTGCAGTTGAATAATCCGTAGCCACAGGAATAGCGACATCGTAATAGGTTTTGCCGACTTGGTACTGAGCATCATCGCAGCGAGTACTGAGCGCAATGCCTGCACAGTAATCGGACAGTACCAGGTTATATTCAGTGCGTGCATCGACCAGTGTGTAGGTCGGTGTTGCAGGTGGAACAGCGGGGAGCAATGCTATTTCATGCTTGCTGCGGCCAAGATAATATCGCGCATCATCGCCAACTGAAGGCGCAGTGTATTGAAATACCAAGTTGAATTCGGTAATCGCCTGGGTGTAGTTGGGAATGGTCAAATCGTAATAGGTTCTGCCAATTTGATATTGCGCATCATCGCGACGGGTGCTGGTGGTGTAGTTGCTGATCACTAAGCCGTATGCATCGCGAGCGGCAGTAAAAAGAGTAGCCGCTGTGGGAGTAGGACTCACCGCGATCTGTGCCAGCAATGCCTGCTCGTGCTTAGTGCGGCCTATATAGTATTGCGCATCGTCGGCAACAGAGGATGTGGGGAAATTCGTTAATACATTATTGAATTGAGTAAGTGCAAGTCCGTAATTGTCGGTGAGGGTAGTTTGATCGTAATAGGTTTTGCCGATTTGAAGTTGGGCATTGTCGGCTTTGTTGCTGGTTATAGGAATAGTCTTTGTATCAGAGTATCTGCTGCGCGCGTCAGTAAAAAGCGCGGTCGCTGTAGCAGCAGTAGCAGGATCCAATGAGCCCTGTGCAAGCTTCGCCCGTTCATGAATGGAACGTGCAATATAGTAATACGCATCATCAATCAGATTGCTGGTGGGAAAGTCCGTAATGAATTTAGCGAATGCCGTCTCCGCTGCCGTAAGTGTCGTTGCATCGGTGGTGATATTATTAAAAGTCACCACAGCGGTGTTAAAGGCTAACCGATCAGGCGCAACTGGTGAACCTCCGCATGCACTGAGTAAAACAACACATAGTGTTGCCACAGCAGGGAAGCGTAATAATTTTTTAGCTAAAGAGTTTTTCATGTTGGTTAGGTTCGGCCTATCAGCTCCATCTTATGCCACCCAATCTTTTTTTCATTGGGAAAGGGCATGGAAAATTGCGCTAAATGAATTTTCTGGGTTTAATTATTCAGGTTTTGCATTTAATGATCATCGCATCGTTATAACAAGCCCGGGAACTGAGCGTGTATCGAATAAAACGCTGCGTCGTCGATCCTGTTGCTGCCCGGATAAGTCGTCGCGTTTATCTTGGCGTATTCGATAATTGCATTTGCAAGTGTGTAGGGAGTCGGAGCGGGAGGTCCAAGTAGAGCCAGTTCATGTATGGAGCGCGCTTTGTAAAATTGAGCCTCATCCCCAACAGAAGGGTTGGTGTAAAGGCTGGGGGTTAACACCTTATCGAATTCGGCAATCGCCAGGACGTACTGAGGAATGGGGTCATCGAAATAAGTTTTGCCTATTTGATACTGCGCATCATCACGGCGGGTGCTGAGTGCATAGGTTGGCGTTAAAAGCACCGCATATTCGTCGCGGGCGATTTGAAGTGTAAAGGCTGGCACGGCAACGGGAAGAAGAGCCATCTCGTGTTTGGTGCGGCCAATGTAATATTGCGCATCGTCAGCAGCAGAGGCTGTTATTGTGTAGGTGCTGATGACTGCCTGGAAATGCCCGAGTGCGGTTGAATAATCCGTAGCAGTAGGAGCGGCGACATCGTAATAAGTTCTGCCGATTTGATATTCAGCATCATCGCGACGGGTGCTGAGAGCATAGTCTAGTGTAAATAGCACGTTATATGCTGTGCGTGCTTCGTTAAAAAGTGAGGTCGCTGCTGGGGTATTAAATACAATCTGTGCAAGTAATGCCTGCGCGTGTTTAGAACGACCAATGTAGTACTGCGCATCGTCACCAGCGGACGGTGCGGGGAATAAAGCAGGATCTATTACCTTAATGAATTCAGTAATTGCCAGTGTGTAATTGTCAGTGAGTGTGGTTTCATCGAAATAGGTTTTGCCGATTTGAAATTGTGCATCATCGCAGCGAATACTGGGCGGTACGCCAGCTGTGCAGTACAAGGTCAATACCTGGTTATATTCAATGCGTGCAGCAGCAAAAAGGGTGTTACCTGAACCGGGTAATACTGACTCTGCAATGGATGCCAATTCATGCTTGCTGCGACCAATGTAATACCTTGCGTCGTCAGCCACAGAAAGTACGGGGAAATTTGTAGTATTAAACACAGCCTCGAATGCGGCCAGTGCTGTTGCGAAATTTATTCCTTCACTAAAATGAGTTCGGCCAATTTGGTATTGCGCATCGTCGCGACGATTGCTAAGTGGATAGCCCGCTATCACCAAGCTGTAATCAACGCGCGCATCGGCCAGGGTGTAGGTTGGAGCAACGGGAAGAAGAGCGAGTTCATGTTTAGAACGACCAAGATAATATCGCGCATCATCACCAGCGGAAGCCGGGGCAGATGGTGGATTGTAATTAGTAAATACATTATTGAATTCGGTAATCGCCTGGGGGTAGTCGGGAATGGTCAAATCGTAATAGGTTCTGCCAATTTGATATTGCGCATCATCGCGGCGGGTGCTGGTGGTGTAGTTGTTGATCACTAAGCCGTATGCATCGCGAGCGGCAGTAAAAAGAGTAGCCGCTGTGGGAGTAGGACTCACCGCGATCTGTGCCAGCAATGCCTGCTCGTGCTTAGTGCGGCCTATATAGTATTGCGCATCGTCGGCGATGGAGGATGTGGGGAAATTCGTCAATACCTCGCTGAATTTATTAAATGCAAGCGTGTAATTGTCAGTAAGGGTGGTTTCATCGTAATAGGTCTTGCCGATTTGAAGTTGGGCATTGTCAGCCTTGTTGCTGGTTGGTGGAATTGTCGTTGGATCAGAGTATCTGTTGCGCGCGTCGTTAAACAGTGTGACCGCTGTAGCCGCTGTTGGGAGATCTAATGAACTCTGTGCAAGCTTTGCTCGCTCATGTATGGAGCGCGCAATATAGTAATACGCATCATCAACCAAGTTGCTCGTGGGATAGGCCGCGATGAAATCGGTGAATGCCTGCTCCGCTGTTGTAAGTGTCGCTGCATCGGTGGTGATATCAAAAGCCACCACAGCGGCGTTGAAAGCTGCCCGATCTGCCGCAACTGGTGGCGCTGAATTGCTACCGCAAGCACTGAGCAGAAACACACAGGCTGCTGTTGTTATAGAAAATTTCAGCTGGTTTTTTAGTAAAGTGATATATATCATTTGAATTTGATTTGTTTCTAAAAGTTTTAATTCAGGATTATTTTTGCCATTAACTTTAATGTTTAGTATTGTGCTTATCGTGCTTTAGTAAATAGTACAAGTACATTTGTGGTTTGTAGCGAAATCCTAATTATCGTGAAAGATGGTTACAATTTTGTGACAATCACACAATTACATATGCAGTTTGTTGCGAAACTCGGCAGTGGCTTAATTGGCCGCAGTCTATCTCGTTAACATAATTATCGGCTTGATAAAACGACCCAAGGTGTTTATTAGACGCTATTTTCAGCCCTAATCTGGAAATTTCTGTACGCTGCGTGATGCCGTTGCGAGCGATTACCAGAAGCTAGCGTGTGAAATTTTCCCACGCTTAAAAAAATAAGTCAATACATTAATCTTCCACCAATACATATCTTACTGATGGCAAGACAAAAGTTTGGTTTCCTGCAATAATCGGGGCACAAAATAATAACATTCAGGCGGATTTTTATTCCATGATGACTCAGGACGAATTAAAGCGCGCAGTTGCACAGGCTGCTATTGCGTATATCCCGGTAGGAAGTATGGTGGGGGTGGGCACGGGTTCAACAGCCAACTTCTTTATTGATGAGTTGGCTAAAATAAAAAACAAAATTCAAGGAGCAGTGGCCAGTTCAGAAGTTTCAGCCAAGCGTTTGCAGGAACATGGTATCGAGGTCATGTCGCTAAATGAGGCGGGTAATTTGCCTGTGTATGTCGATGGCGCAGATGAAATTACGCGCCATCTGCATATGATAAAGGGCGGTGGTGGCGCGCTCACGCGGGAGAAAATAGTGGCTGCTGCCAGCGCAAAATTTATTTGCTTGTGCGATGCGAGCAAGCTGGTTGATGTGCTTGGCACGTTTCCCTTGCCGATAGAGGTGCTCCCGATGGCGCGTAGTTACGTTGCTCGTCAAATGGTGGCATTGGGCGGGCAACCTAAATTGCGTGAAGGTTTTATCACAGACAATGGCAATATTATTCTGGATGTCTTGGGTTTGCAAATATTAAATCCGGTAGAGCTAGAAACTAAATTAAACAATATCGCCGGTGTCGTCACCAACGGCTTGTTTGCACAGCGCGGCGCGGATGTATTATTGCTCGGCACGAAGGATGGCGTAAAAATACTCACCCCCTAGCTTACAAAATCTGTCACATTTGGCAGATATAATGAGTCACAAATTTCACATCTTTCTCAAATCTTTCTGAGGAAACGCTGAAACATGAATAGAATCACCTTGTTCAGTGTTTCCCTCAATGACAACTTATTTTTTAAAGAGGCTTACTAAATGGTACCCAATGAACACACGTCAAAACAATTTGATGCTGAGCTTGAAGCCGTTCGAGCGCAGGTTTTGCAAATGGGTGGACTGGTAGAGGATCAGATACGTCTGGCTATTGAAGCACTTGTCAATAGTGATGTCGCATTGATGCAGCGCGTCATTGCTGATGACCATCGCGTTAATGCGATGGAAGTGGCTATCGATGAAACGTGCAGTCAGATTATTGCCTTGCGGCAACCCGCAGCGCGTGATTTGCGTTTGATTATGATGATAATTAAAACGATTACCGATTTGGAACGCATCGGTGATGAGGCTGAAAAAATTGCGCGCATGGGCTTGCTGCAATTGCAGCGCGACAACAATATTTTGCCGCGCTTTACCGAGATTAAACACACCTCTGAGATGGTGTTGGACATGCTGCGTAAATCGCTGGATGCCTTTGCTCGCCTTGATTTATCTTATGCCGCGCAAGTAGTGCGGCAGGATGAGGAAGTGGATGAACAATTCCGCGCCATCATGCGCTACCTTATCACATTCATGATGGAAGACCCGCGCACCATTTCTACCGCTTTGGAGACCTTGTTTGTAGCGAAGGCAATAGAACGCATCGGCGATCACGCAAAAAATATGTCTGAATATGTGGTCTATATGGTTAAGGGAAAAGATGTGCGTCATGTTACCGTGGAAGAAATTGAACGCGAAGTCGGGCAATAATCCTTGCTGATCTTTGCAGGTATTTACTCATCGTTGTTCTACAGTGTTGGCTTCAAAATGCCCCACATCCCACAAGGGGACAATGTGACCAGTGTGTTTAACCATCCCATCCTCGCTGCCATTGATCTTGGCTCCAATAGCTTCCGTCTGAAAATTGTTCGCGTCGAAAATAACCAACTTTATACCTTGGATATTTTGCGCGAGCCGATTCGTCTGGTAGCGGGCTTAGATGAAAGTCAGCAACTGGACGGCGCTTCGCAACAGCGCGCCTTAGCCTGCCTAGCTCGATTTGGCGAACGTTTGCAAGGTTTGCCCAAAGCGGCAGTACGTGCGGTCGGTACTAATGCTTTGCGCAGGGCAAAAAATTCCAGCAAATTTTTGCAGCAAGCGGAGACCGCGCTCGGTTACCCGATTGAAATTATCGCCGGAAGAGAAGAGGCCCGCCTCATTTATTTGGGCGTGGCGTATAGCTTGCCGCAGATTGATGGCAAACGGTTGGTGGTGGATATTGGTGGTGGCTCAACCGAATTTATCATTGGGCAAGGTGTACACCCGCTTAATCTGGAAAGTTTGAACATGGGTTGCGTCAGCTACAGCCTGAAGTTTTTTACGAATGGAAAAATTTCCTTGGCGAACATGCAACAGGCAGAAAATGCTGCGCGCGATGAAATCCGTACCATCTCCGACCAGTTTACGCACCCGCATTGGGATGTTGCTTTTGGTTCATCGGGCAGCGCGCGCGCGCTGGGCGAAATTTTTGAACAAAGCGGGCTGGCGAATGGCGATGCCTCTGTGGTTAAAGGTGACATCAATTTAGCCGGATTGGAACGACTGCGAGAGTTATTGTTAAATGTGGGCGATGTTACCCGCCTGAATCTTCCGGGATTAAAGGCTGAGCGTGCGCCAGTGCTACCCGGGGGCTTGGCGATTATGCTGGCCGCTTTTCGCGAACTGGGCATAGCGCGTATGCAAATTACTTCCGGCGCGTTACGAGAAGGTGTTTTATATGATTTGTTGGATCGCGCCCACGATCAAGATATGCGCAATGTTACGGCTCACCAGATGATGCAGCGCTACCATGTTGATGCGCCGCAAGCGGCGCGGGTCGAGCATCTCGCCAAGCATCTGGCGCAACAATTTTTAGGTGAGCACACAAACCTGCAATCATTACGTACCCTTAGCTGGGCGACAAGTTTGCACGAAATGGGTTTGCATATCGCGTATGAGGGTTATCACAAACACACCGCGTATTTGTTAAAAAATGCCGACATGCCGGGCTTTACAAAAAAAGAACAAGACCAACTCTGCCTGCTCACCTTGGCGCATCGCGGTGGCTTGGAAAAAATGCGCGGGCTGCTCAATAGCGCTGAAGACTTGGCTTTGGTGATGGCACTGCGCTTGGCTGTAATATTTTTTCGCAGCCGTAATGACGCAAAACAGCCTGCTATAAATGCCCGTTTCAGCGGCACGAAATTTTATTTAGAGATTAACTCGCAATGGTTGACACAGCATCCACTTACCCAAGCCACATTACAAGCTGAAGTAAAAGAATGGCAAGCATTCGGCTACGGGATGCAAATCATTCAGGTGCCTTGATAAAAAATTCACTTTAACAAACCGTTTTCGTCACGCTACAAACTCGCAGCCCCTCCTGCGTGTTAAACTGGCGTTGAAGCTGGCTAGACAGTCGCCGCGTATGCAAATACGGGGAGGAAAGTCCGGGCTCCATAGAGCAGGATGCCGGTTAACGACCGGACACCGTGAGGTGATGAACAGTGCCACAGAAATTAAACTGCCGATGGCCAGACTTGCCACCCGCAAGGGTGGCAAAGTCACCCAAAAAGAGCTGGGGCGAAAGCTCCAGCGAATTTTGGGCAAGGATCAGGTGAGGGTGAAACGGCGGGGTAAGAGCCCACCGCGGACGTGGCAACACGGACGGCACGGTAAACTCCATCCGGAGCAAGACCAAATATGCTGGCTATGACGTTGCTCGCGTCGCCAGCGGGTAGGTCGCTTGAGCGTCAGGTAACGAAACGCCTAGAGGAATGACTGTCCACGACAGAACCCGGCTTACCGGCTGGCTTCACCTTATTTTTTTAGAGAGTATTGTATTTTTCGTATCACCACTAAACGTGGCATTTTTCACTAACTTGAGGATATTTATTATGTCGCTATTATTTTCCAAGACCACTTTAGGTTCACTCCCGTTACAAAATCATTTGGTCATGTCCCCGATGACGCGCAACCGCGCTATCGGCAACATTCCGAACGAATTGATGGCGCAGTATTATGGGCAACGCGCCAGCGCGGGTTTGATTATCACCGAAGGCACTTCACCGTCGCCGAATGGTCTGGGCTACCCGCGCATACCGGGGGCATTTTCTGCGGCGCAGGTTACCGGATGGAAGTTGGTGACTGCGGCAGTACATGCCAAAGGTGGGAAAATATTTATGCAACTGATGCATTGCGGGCGTATTAGTCATGCGTTGAATTTACCTGCGGGTGCGCGTGTAATTGCACCGTCTGCGGTCGCTGCGGCCGGCGAAATGTACACCGATGCCGAAGGTATGAAACCACATCCAATGCCACAGGCAATGAGTGAAGCAGACATCAAAGTGGCAATTGAAGAATATGCACAGGCCGCACGAAATGCGGTAGCAGCAGGATTTGATGGCGTTGAACTGCATGGAGCCAACGGTTATTTGATTGAGCAATTTATCCGCCCAAACACCAATATACGCACCGATAATTACGGCGGCACAATTGAAAATCGCGCGCGTTTTATGTGTGAAGCGGTCGCTGCTGCAATCGCTGCCATTGGTAAAGACAAGGTCGGCATACGCTTGTCACCCTTTGGCGTATTCAACGATATGCCGCTGTATGCCGCGATGGAAAATGATTATGCCTATCTGGCACAAAAGCTTAATACGCTTGGCTTAGCCTATATTCATCTGGTTGATCATTCATCAATGGGTGCGCCCACCGTGCCGGATTCTATGAAGGCGACATTTCGCAGCGTGTTTAAGGGCAAACTCATACTCTCGGGTGGCTATGATGCGGCGCGCGCCGAAAGTGATTTAGCAGCAGGCAAGGCGGATTTGATTGCGGTGGGGAAACTTTTTCTTGCCAACCCGGATTTGGTTGCACGGTGGAAAACTGGCGCAGCACTCAATGCATTTGATATGAACACTTTCTATACGGCTGATGCAAAGGGTTACACGGATTATCCGACACTTTAACTGGCTAGCTCACGGGGGTTTTGCATGTGCCAGCAGCAGGCCTCTACTTATATCACCTTGAGGCAGGGTCAACATTAAACTGCAAGCGTGCCAACCTGGCATACAGCCCGCTCTGTTTACGCAAGTCTTCCGGCGTGCCGATTTCGACAATACGCCCGTGTTCCAGCACCACGATACGATCCACTTTTTGCACCGTCGCCAGGCGATGCGCGATGATGAGAGTGGTGCGGCCTTGCATGGCGGCATTCAAGCCATGCTGTACTAAAAGTTCCGATTCCGCATCCAACGCGCTGGTGGCTTCATCCAGCAGTAACACGGGGGCGTTTTTCAAAATTGCGCGCGCAATGGCAATGCGTTGACGTTGTCCGCCCGATAAACGCGTGCCGCGTTCGCCGAGAAAAGTTTGGTAGCCCTGCGGCAGACGATTGATAAATTCATCCACTTGCGCGGCGCGGGCAGCAGCATACACCTCATCATCACTGGCTGTTGGGCGGCCATAACGAATATTATCCAGCGCGTTGGCCGAAAAAATCACCGCGTCTTGTGGAACGATGGCAATTTTATCGCGCAGGTCGTGCAGCGAAAGCTGGCGTATATCCTGCCCGTTGAGGCGGATGATGCCCTCACTTACATCATAAAAACGTAGCAGCAATTGAAACAACGTGGTCTTGCCCGCACCGGAAGGCCCGATCAGCGCGACACTTTCGCCGGGTGCAATGTCGATTGAAATATTATCCAGCGCAACGGTTTGCAAACGCGATGGATAACGAAAGCTGACCTGTTCAAAGCGTATCGCCACCTGCATGTGTGGCGTGGCCTGCGACATGGCAGATGCCGCGAGATCAGATTTTGTGTAACCCAGTTTTGTCACGGCAATTTCCTGGATAGCAGATTCTGCATGAAGCAACTCTAGCAACCGCTCAGTTGCCCCCGCTGCGCGCATCAAATCGCCCCACACCTCCGCCATCGTGCCCACGCCACCCGCCACCAGCGCGGCGTATAGAATGAACGAGGCAAGCTCACCGACCGTCATACTGCCTTCGCGCACTTGATTCGTGCCCACCCATAATACAAAAATAATCGCACCCATCACGGCGGTAATAATCAGCGCCGTCAAAAAAGCGCGTACGCGAATGCGACGAATCGCCACGATAAAACTTAACTCCGCGCTATCCGCAAAACGCTGCGTCTCACGCTGCTCCTGCATATAAGCCTGCACCGTCGGCACTGCATTGAGAATTTCTCCAGCCAGTGCCGAAGAGTCAGCAATTTTATCCTGCGATTCACGCGAGAGTTTTTTCACCCGGCGACCAATCATAATAATTGGCAGCGTCAGCAAAATCATCAGGCCAAGATTCAGCGAAAACAAATAAAAACTGGTCACCGCCAGCATCACCATGCCGCCGATGAATTGGAACAAACTCCGCAATCCCATCGAAATCGAGCTGCCCACCACCGTCTGAATCAGTATCGTGTCACCCGTCAACCGCGACAGCACCTCTCCTGTTTGCAGGGTCTCAAAAAATTGTGGTGATTGCTTTAACACCCGCGCATACACAGCGCTGCGTAAATCCACCGTCACCCGTTCCCCCACCCAGCTCACCATGTAATAGCGCGCCGCCACCGTCAGTGCCCATAAACTCGCCAAGCCAAACAGCACAGCAAAATGCCCATCTAAACTCTGCGTGCCCGTTAGCGCCCCACTGGATAAAGCGCCACTTGGATTTTTAACCTGCCCGAAGCTGAAATCAACTAAATCGCGAAACGCCAAGGGCAATATCAACACCGTCGCCGATGCAAAACTTAACAACAAAAATGCCAATAACACTTGCGCGCGATAAGGCCGCAAAAAAGGCAGCAGATCGCGCAGAGAAGATAAGCGTTTGGTAACGGGGGAAGTGGGGGTGCTGATGATTGTTCCTTTTTTTGGAGTTACAAAAACTCTTGTTACGGAATTTAAAATAAGATAGAGATTATAGAAGTAAGCGACAACCAATGGTATCGGAGTAGAACCAATATTCAGGGTTATTGGTTTAAATGCATTCTCTGCGCTCTTGGCGCGTGGGCAACGCTTATGTTGGCGTTAAGCTAAGCAAATGCAGTGATGTGAGTAAGTTTCACCAGTATTTACCAAGGGATATCGGCTTGTTGATCCATGCACAAGAGCGGCTGGTTATTGAATCGCCCCAATCCTCATAAAACTTTATTCGGGTTCATTAAATTTTTGGGATCTAACATCTGCTTAATGTTGTTCATTAACTCCATCTCCAGCGCACTTTTGTAGTGGCGTATTTCATTCCGCTTTAATTGACCCAAGCCATGTTCGGCACTAATGCTGCCACCCAAACTATGCACGATGTCATACACCAGCTGATTAACCCGGGCACTTTGTGCGATGAATTCATCGTTCTTTGTCGCGTTGGGAAATGAGGGGTTGTAGTGAATGTTGCCATCACCGATATGTCCAAAAATTACGATACGCACATCGGGATATTGCTGCTTTAACGCGCTATTCGCCAGGCTGATAAATTCTGCGACGCGGCTGATCGGTACGGATACATCGTGTTTAATACTGATGCCTTCCATTTTCTGCGCCTCGCTGATATGTTTGCGTAGCTTCCACCAGGCTGCTGCCTGGTGCGCGTCCGGCGCGATGAAAAATTTCAGCACTCCATCGCCAAAAGTATTCAGGGCATCACGCAATGGTTGCTCCAGTGGAATTGCTAGAACATCAGCCAGATCGATCAATATTTGCCACTCATGTTTTGCAGTAAATGGTTCGTGTGTGTCGGGTATGTGCTGTAGCACTAAATCCAGGCTTGAACGTGAGATAATTTCAAACGCGCTTAATCGGTCACCGCAGGTAGCGCGCAAATGAGCCAGTAAATTTACTGCCGTTGTGGCATCGCGTACGGCGACTATGGCAGTTGTCTGCGCTTGCAGGCGCGGAAAAAGTTTAAGCACCGCTGTCGTGATAATGCCCAGTGTTCCTTCCGCGCCGATGAATAAATGTTTTAAGTCGTAGCCGGTATTGTCTTTGCGCAGGCTACGCAAGCCATTCCAGATGCGCCCGTCCGGCAGTACCACTTCCAGTCCCAGCACTAAGTCGCGCATCATGCCGTAGCGCAGTACGTTTACACCTCCGGCATTGGTGGAAAGATTGCCGCCAATTTCGCACTCCGCGGCAATCGCAGATAGTCCCAGAGGAAAATACCGGTTCACTTGTTCCGCTGCCAGCCTGGCCTGTTGCAAAGTACAGCCTGCTTCCACAGACATGGTGTAGTTGATTTCATCTATATTTAACACGCGATTCATGCGCGATAAATTTAGCACAATCTGTTCGCCAAGGGTTTTGTTTGCAGCAAGCGGAACAGATCCACCGCACAGACCCGTGTTGCCACCTTGCGGAACGATGGCTATGCCCTGTGCGACACATAAGGTCACCATTTGGGCTACTTGTTGCGTGGTGGTGGGAAACGCCACCGCCAGAGCATGTCCGCTATAGCGTCCGCGTCTGTCCTGATAATGCAGCGATGCATCCTGGCCTGTGAGGATGATGCCATGCTCACCTACAATTTTTTGAAGCTGTGCAAGGATTGTTGCGGGATGGTTGGGGGCAGTCATAGTGATTGCTTTCTTGTATAAATCAGTGCTTCCTTAGATTAGAAGTCTAAAGGATCAATGTCCAGCGACCAGCGTATTTTTTGTGCGGGTAATGTTTCCAGAAAGGGTCGCCAGTCGTGCAAAAAATGTTGCAAAGCCTTGCGCGTATCGCTCTGCACTAATAGTTGCAGCCGCACATGATTGGCGCGACGCGGCAACGCGGCGGGTATCACGCCATATACTTCCACACCCTGTGCTAACGGCATGGCAGCGGTGCGCGCTTGCTGCATAAATGCTTGAGTAGCCGATTCCTGTTTACCTTCGGCACGCAGCATCACTTGATAAACAAAAGGGGGAAAGCCTGCCATTTGTCGTTCGGTTAAAAGCGTTTGCGCCCAGGAGTCATAATTATGGTCGTGCAAAGCGCGATATAACGGATGATCCGGGAAGGCGGTTTGCACCAGAACCTGGCCTGGTTTTTCGGCGCGCCCGGCTCGTCCGGCCACTTGCACCAGTTGCGCGAACAATTTTTCTGAGGCGCGAAAATCCCCGCTATACAACGCGCTATCGGGATTGAGCACACCGACCAAGGTTAAATTCGGAAAATCATGACCTTTCGCCAACATCTGGGTACCGACCAGAATATCAATCTCAGCATTTTGAATTTTCTGCCACATCGCCACCCACGATCCTTTGTTGCGCGTGCTGTCTTTATCCACGCGCGCAATGCGAGCCTCGGGAAAGTGAGCTTGCAGCGCGCTGGCCACCCGTTGCGTACCTATGCCTATTGGTTGTAAATCGACATTGCCACAGGAAGGACAGGCGTGCGGTACAACTTTTTGATAACCACAATGATGACAGCGCAAGCGTCCATCCTGCATGTGCAGCACTAATTTTCCGGCGCAGCTGGGGCAGCCGGACAGCCAATTACACGCGGTACACATCAACACGGGCGCATATCCGCGCCGATTGATAAATATCAAACTTTGCTCGCCGCGCTGCAAACGCTCGCGCAACGCAGCAAAAAGCGGCTCACTGATGCCGTGCGGCATGTATGTGTTGCTGATATTGATGCAGCGAATTTCCGGCAAGCGTGCTTGGGATGAGGCGCGTTGTTGCAAACGTAATAATTGATAGCGGCCATTTTGCGCGTTGTAATAACTTTCCAGCGTAGGTGTAGCCGAGCCTAGCACTATCGGCACGGCACGCTGGCTGGCGCGAAAGATCGCAACATCGCGCGCCGAATAGCGCAAGCCATCCTGCTGCTTGAACGAGGTGTCATGCTCTTCATCCACGATCAGCAAAGCCAGTTGTGGCAGCGGCGCGAACACTGCGAGACGTGTACCGAGTACGATACGCGCCCGTCCAGACTGCACCTCCAGCCAATTTTGCGTGCGCTGGTTATCGTTCAAGCCGCTGTGCAAACTGGTCATCGCGACATTCGGCAAGCGCTGGCGAAAATAATTTTCCAGTTGCGGCGTCAAATTGATTTCTGGCACCAGCAGTAACACCTGCCCACCTTGCTGCAAAAAATGGTGCATCAGATGCACATAAACCTCGGTCTTGCCGCTACCCGTCACACCGTGTAGCAAATGGCAGGCATACCCTTGGGCTTGCTTGACCGCAGCCACTGCGTGTTGTTGTTCGGCAGTGAGGGTATGTATGCTCTGCATGAATGGCGCGCTAGCGGGCGACTCGACCGTTTCGTGGACGTATGGCTCTACCCAACCTGCTTGCAGCAATGCTTTGAGCGCAGCAGACGCGCTGTCGGATAATGCACGCAGTTGCGTGACGTTTAAATGACTGGTTTGCAACGCGCTGAGTATGCGTCGTTGCACAATTTTGCGTTTGGGGAAGGTTTCCAAATCCAACGCGCGACCACTGGCACTCAAGGTGTAGCGCAGCATCTGTCCCGTATTATTTTTAGGTGGCACAAAAGGGTTGCTGGAACGCAGTCGCACAGGCAGGGCAGACAACACAGTTGCGCCCAGCGGATGGTGATAATAATCGCTGCAAAATTTCAGCAATGCCAGTACATCGACAGTCAGCGGCGGGATTTCATCCAGCACCTGCGAGATAGGCTTGATGCGGCTGGTGGCTAGAGCTGAGTTCATCGCGCATTCCATGACCACCCCCACCATTTGCTTGCGACCAAACGGGACAAGCACACGCTGACCCACAACCACCGAGAGATCAGATGGTGCGGCGTAATCAAATAATGTAGCCAATGGAACATCCAGCGCGACACGGATGACTGACATTTAGATGACTGGCATTTAAGGGTTTCCTTCTTCAGCAGTGATTTCAGAATTCAGGCAAGCAACCTGACTTGATTGAAGAATTTTTGTTATCCACAGTTCCTGTGGATAACATTGTGAATAACTATCTTATAACAGGGCTAAGTCCCCAATTTATATAGGCCTTTTCATTTATGCTCAATTTATAATCATTGCATATATTTTATATATAACAATGTGTTACGGCCAAGAGTAGGTGCTGAGTGCCGTATTCAACGCGCTTTGTCAAAGCTGGCGTGGCTTGTGCATAAGTATGAGCTTGTCAAGGGTTTTTATATGTTTTTTTCTCGATTTAAGCGCACTGATTCCTTGACTTTAAATGGACGTAAAACATAGCAAAATTAGTGATACTTTCGACTTAATTCATGCACCGCTTGCACTAACGCGCCTGCATGTTCAGGATTAGTAAATTGCGAAATACCATGACCCAAATTAAACACATGCCCTGTACCAAAACCATAGTTTGCCAGAATGCGCTCAGTCTCGGCGCGTATCACATCTGGTGGGGCAAATAAAATGGTGGGATCAAGATTGCCCTGTAACGCCACCTTGTGTCCGACGCGCTGCCGCGCCACGCCTATGTCCATTGTCCAATCTAAACCAACCGCGTCACAGCCAATGTTGGCAATGCTTTCCAGCCATAGCCCGCCACCTTTGGTAAAGACAATGACTGGAATTTTTACGCCACCATGCTCACGTTTTAACCCTTGCACAATACGCTGCATGTAGGGCAAGGAAAATTCATGGTAAGCCGCGTGTGATAACGCGCCACCCCAAGAATCAAAAATCATAACCGCTTGTGCGCCCGCTTCAATTTGTGCGTTCAGATACTGTATTACGGATTGAGCAGTCACTTCTAAAATATGGTGCATTAATTCTGGCTCTTTATATAACAGCGTTTTAACTCGCGCATAATCGCTGCTACCCGCGCCTTCTACCATATAACACGCCAGTGTCCACGGACTGCCAGAAAATCCGATCAGCGGCACACTGCCGTTCAGCGCTTTGCGAATTTGCGAAACAGCATCGGTTACATAACGTAAATCTTTATCAATATCCGGTATGCGTAACGCTTTGATCGCGGCTTCATCCCGCAGCGGTCGCTCAAATTTTGGACCTTCACCCTCGGCAAAATACAAGCCCAGTCCCATCGCATCCGGCACGGTGAGTATGTCAGAAAATAAAATTGCAGCATCCAGCGGAAACCGCTCCAGTGGCTGCAAAGTGACTTCTGTCGCCATGTCTGGACTTTTGCATAATTCCAGAAAACTGCCCGCACGCTTGCGTGTCGCGCAATATTCGGGTAAATAGCGACCCGCTTGGCGCATCATCCAAACGGGTGTGTAGTCGGTGGGTTGACGCAGCAGGGCGCGCAGGAAGGTATCGTTCTTTACTTTTAAATTCATAATGTGATGGATTGTATTTGAATGGTCTGGTGTAAATGCCGGGGGAATTATACATGAGCCGATACGGGTTATTACAAAGCAGCCATTAACCTAAAAAACAGTTCAGCCATTAAATCGCACCTTGTTGGGCAGATAGCAAAGCTGACGGATCACTTGTTGCGCGCATAAATTTAGCAAATGCTCGGGTAAGGATAGCGTGTAGTTGTTGAGTGTCACTCAACTGCTCCGCAGTGGCTTTCAATGAATCAACGAAACTTCGATACATCGAGATATTTTATAAGCAACAACGCAAACAGGCTCAACTTGGCTATCTATCGCCAGCCGTGTTTGAATGCCAATTATTATGAAAAAAGCTGGCTGCATGAACCAGTTCATATCCATTATTGACAATCGAACTCACGCCTTCTTTTGATTCACGAGTGTGTTCTATTTTCAGCTAAAATACGCAGGTCTTTTAAGTATCGGTTATTTATGCCCTCCGCTCACCCTGCTGTTACCCCTGCGAATTTACTGCGCCAGGAAATACTTGATCTACACGCCTACCCTGTGCCAAATAGTATCGGGATGGTAAAGTTGGATGCAATGGAAAACCCCTATTCATTGTCGCTGCCCTTGCGCGAGGAAATCGCCCGCTTGGTCGCTGATACGCCGCTTAACCGTTACCCCGATGCCGCCGCACACGCGCTTAAAGCCAGCATTCGGGAGGTAATTAACTTGCCTCCTGAAGATTCATCCTCAGCGATGCAGATTTTACTGGGAAATGGATCAGACGAAATCATTCAGTTGCTGGCTATGGCGACAGCCAAACCCGGCGCAATTTTGATGAGTGTGGAGCCGTCGTTTGTGATGTATAAAATGATTGCGGCTTTCACTGGAATGCAATATATAGGCGTGCCATTGAATGCGGATTTCACACTGAATTTGGCTGCGGTGCTGGAGGCGATCAGACGACATCAACCCGCGCTGATATTTCTGGCCTATCCGAATAACCCGAGCGGAAACTTGTTTGACGCAACGGCCATTAAAAAAATTATTGAAGCCGCACCGGGCTTGGTGGTGGTAGACGAGGCTTATTATGCTTTCACCAGCGCCAGCTTTATTCCCATGCTGACGAAATTTTCTAACCTGCTGGTGATGCGTACTTTCTCCAAGCTGGGCATGGCTGGTCTGCGTTTGGGATTTTTGGTGGGCAGCGCGGCGTGGCTGGCGCAGTTGGAAAAGTTGCGCTTGCCGTATAATATTGGCGTTTTAACGCAGCAGGTGGCATTAAAATTATTGCAGCATCACGACGTACTGTTGCAACAAGCAGAACAAATTAAATTGGATCGGGCATATCTGTTTCAGCAGTTGCATTCACTCGAAAATGTGCAGCCATTTGCCAGTGATGCAAATTTTATTTTGTTTCGCACGCCGCACGCTGGCAATATTTTTGAAGGCTTAAAACAGCGCGGTGTATTAATCAAAAATCTAAGCACAGGTCACCCACTGTTGGCAAATTGTTTGCGCGTGACGGTAGGAACGCCACAGGAAAATGAGCGTTTTGTAGTAGCATTACGGGAATGTTTGCTGGCTCAATCAGAGTGAATAATTAATTTTTAGGATATGAAAATGCGTAGCGCGCAAATAACCAGAAATACCTTGGAAACTCAGATCAGCGTCAAACTGGCTCTGGATGGTACGGGCATCGCCAGGTTTGAGACAGGCCTGCCTTTCCTCGACCACATGCTGGATCAAATTGCACGGCACGGCATGGTCAACCTGGATATTGTCGCCAAAGGTGATTTGCATATCGACGCGCATCACACAGTCGAAGATATAGGCATTACGCTGGGTCAGGCTTTTAATCAGGCCATCGGCGATAAAAAAGGGTTGCGTCGTTATGGCCATGCCTATGTGCCGCTGGACGAAGCGCTGTCACGTGCTGTGCTGGATATTTCCGGTAGGCCAGGTCTGGTATTTAATGTAAAATTTGTGCGCTCCAGCATCGGTGAGTTTGATGTGGATCTATTGCACGAATTTTTTCAGGGCTTTGTGAACCACGCCTTGGTCACGCTGCATATTGATAATTTAGCCGGTAATAATGCGCACCATCAAGCTGAAACCATATTCAAGTCGTTTGGCCGTGCGCTGCGTATGGCACTTGAACCCGATCCTCGTATGGCAGGAATTGTTCCTTCGACCAAGGGTACTCTGTAAAATCCCCCACGCAATTAATACAACAATACAGGCATGGGGCATCTCTTAAAACTCAATGCTCAAAACAAGACTAAGCGCGCACACAAAATGTTGACGCAGAATAAAAGTGCTATGTGTAAGGAAACATTTTTGTGGGCAACACAGTAAAGCCATGGCTGATATTGCAGTAGTTGATTATGGCATGGGCAATTTGCGCTCGGTGCAACAGTCCTTGCGTAAGGTGGCTCCCACTGCGTCTATTATTTTGACCAGTGATCCTCAGGAAGTCGCCCGTGCTGGGCGCGTTATATTTCCGGGGCAGGGTGCAATGCCGGATTGTATGCGCGAGATGGACGAGCGCGGCTTGCGTTGCGCGGTGCTGGATGCGGCAAAAAATAAACCCTTTTTAGGTATTTGTATCGGCTTGCAGATGTTGTTTGAACACAGTACAGAAGGTAATATTACGGGGCTGGGTATACTGCGTGGTCAAGTGGTGCGGTTTGCCAGCCATCTGCTGGATCAGCAGGGTGATAAATTAAAAATCCCGCACATGGGCTGGAATCAGGTGCATCGGGTTGCCAAACACCCGCTGTGGCAAGGCATTGCACAAGACGCGCGCTTTTATTTTGTACACAGTTATTGTGTAGTACCGCAGGAGGTAGCCATCGTGCAGGCAAACACTGATTATCCAACCCCATTTGTATGTGCGGTGGCACGTGATAATCTATTCGCTGTGCAGTTTCATCCTGAAAAAAGTCAGGATGCCGGATTGACCTTATTGAAAAATTTTGTTGCTTGGAAACCCTAGATAATTGGGAACCCCAGATAAATAGTATCTTATAGATAAATCCTTTTATTAATTTCACAATTCACCTTTTGTTTACTCACTACTCATCGTACTGTCATGCTAATTATTCCTGCGATTGATTTGAAAGATGGACATTGTGTACGCTTACGCCAAGGCATCATGGAAGGCGCAACCGTTTTTTCTGAAAACCCCGGAGCAATGGCGCAACATTGGCTGAACCAAGGCGCGCAACGTTTGCATCTGGTCGATTTGAACGGCGCGTTTGCCGGCAAACCAATAAACGAGACGGCGGTACGCAGCATCATCGACGTGGTGGGTCTGGACATTCCCATACAATTAGGCGGGGGTATTCGTGATCTGGAAACTATTGAACGCTATCTGGATATGGGCATCACGTACGTCATCATTGGCACGGCTGCGGTTAAAACACCCGGTTTTTTGCACGAAGCCTGTGATGCGTTTCCAGGACACATCATGGTGGGTCTGGATGCGAAAGATGGCAAAGTCGCCGTGGATGGTTGGTCAAAATTAACCGGGCATGATGTGCTGGATTTAGCTAAACGATTTGAAAGCTATGGCATTGAGGCGATAATTTATACGGACATCGGACGCGATGGCATGATGACTGGTGTGAATATCCCCGCCACAGTGGCACTGGCACATGAGCTCACCGTGCCCGTTATCGCCAGCGGCGGCATCACTAATTTAGACGACGTGCGCGCACTGTGCGCGGTGCAAGATGAAGGCATCAGCGGGGCAATTACGGGTCGCGCCATTTATGAAAACACTTTAGATTTGCGCTCCGCACAGGACTTAGCTGATCAACTTTCCAAGCCGCTCCCTTATCTGCACAATACAGGCCTCGCTACATAATGCTGGCCAAGCGCATTATTCCGTGCCTGGATGTTAAGGCCGGACGCGTGGTTAAGGGAGTAAACTTTGTTGAACTGCGCGATGCCGGTGATCCAATAGAAATCGCACGTCGCTATGACACGCAAGGCGCGGATGAACTGATATTTTTGGACATCACCGCCAGCTCGGATGATCGGGGTATTTTATTTCGCATGATTGAAAAGGTGGCGGAACAGGTATTTATTCCGCTGACTGTGGGCGGCGGCGTGCGCCAAGTGGCAGATGTGCGTAATCTGCTGAATGCAGGGGCAGATAAGGTGAGCATCAATACCTCGGCTGTGCTTAACCCTCAACTGGTAGCCGATGCTGCTGGACGCTATGGCTCACAATGTATTGTGGTAGCGATAGATGCCAAGCAAACATCCGCTGGGCACTGGGAAGTATTCACGCACGGCGGACGCAATGCGACAGGGCTAGATGTCGTGGCGTGGGCTATGCGGATGGAGGAACTGGGCGCAGGTGAAATTTTACTCACCAGCATGGATAGAGATGGCAGTAAAATCGGTTTTGATTTGCAACTTACCCGTGCCGTGGTTGATGCAGTAGAAATCCCGCTCATTGCCAGCGGTGGAGCGGGGAATTTACAGCATTTGGTGGATGGTATAAAACAGGGCGGCGCAGATGCTGTACTAGCTGCAAGTATTTTTCACTTTGGTGAATACACGCTGACACAAGCCAAGCAGTACATGGCAAAACAGGGCATTGAAGTGAGGCTATGAGCGAAATCTGGTTAAAAAAAGTAAACTGGTCGGATGACGGTTTAGTGCCTGCCATCGCGCAAGATGCAAATTCTGGACGAGTGCTGATGGTGGCGTGGATGAACCGCGAAGCACTCAAGCAAACAGTGCAAACAGGCGAGGCTGTATACTGGTCGAGATCACGCAAAAAACTGTGGCACAAGGGCGAAGAGTCTGGTCATGTGCAGCGTGTGCAAGAAATTCGTTTGGATTGCGATAATGACGTGCTACTGTTGCGTGTCGAACAAGCGGATGGAATAGCTTGCCACACGGGTCGTGAAAGCTGTTTTTTTAGTGTGCTGAAAAACGATCGCTGGGTAGAAGTAGAAGCGGTCATTAAAAGCCCGGAAGAAATCTATTCCAATAAGTTACTCCCTAAAGGGATGCACAAAAAATAATGGCCGATGATATTTTACAAAGACTGACCCAAACTATTGCCGCTCGTAAAAATCAAATCACTGGTAATTCGGCAGGAAATGTGGCAAACAATTCCTATGTTGCAAAATTATTCAGCAAGGGCGAAGATACCATACTGAAAAAAATTGGCGAGGAGGCAACTGAAGTATTACTGGCGGCGAAGAGCGGGGATGCACAACACTTGGTATATGAAACGGCGGATTTGTGGTTTCATTGCATGGTGCTCTTGGCGCAGCACAATCGTAACGCGCAAGACGTGTTGCAGGAATTAGCGCGGCGCGAAGGTGTTTCCGGGCTGAATGAGAAAGCTAATCGCGAAGTAGCTGGACTAGGTGAAAAGTGAGCGACTGCATTTTTTGCAAAATCGTGCGCGGTGAAATTCCTTGTCGCAAAGTTTATGAAGATGGAGAATTATTTGCATTTCACGATATTCATCCGGTCGCACCCGTGCATTTTATGTTGATCCCTAAATTGCATATTGAATCGTTGTCAGAAATCAATGACAATCATGCAAAGTTATTAGGGAATATTTTGCTGCAAGCTCCCAAGTTAGCGAAGGAGCAAGGTTTGCATGCTGGTTTTCGAGCTGTCATCAATACTGGCAAGGGCGGAGGGCAGGAGGTGTTTCACCTGCATGTTCATATCATAGGCGGCGACATTATTCCGCCGATGGTACGGCGCGAGTAGTTTCAATTATTTTTTTAGGAGGTTCATCATGGGTTCATTTAGTATTTGGCATTGGTTAATTGTTTTATTGGTCATTATTTTAATTTTTGGCACCAAAAAATTACGCAACATGGGCAGTGATCTGGGCGGAGCGGTAAAAGGCTTTAAGGAAGGAATGAAGACGGCAGAAGATCCAAAAAGCGATGCCGCATTGGATGATGTAACCAGGCAGGTTGGCGGTCAGACCATTGAGGGTGAGGTCAAAGACAAAACCCACACCAAAGTATGATCTGCTTGCACCGCTATGTTTGATATCAGTTTTGCCGAAATGATGGTGGTTGCGGTCGTCGCACTTCTCGTCATAGGCCCAGAAAAATTACCCAAAGTGGCGCGCGATGTGGGTAAATTTGTGTCGCGAGCGAAGCTTTATTTTCATAGCATGAAAACTGACATGTCGCGCGAGATACGAATGGAAGAGTTGCTCAAGATGCAAGAAAGAATCCAGCAACAGTATAATCTTGCACAAGAGGCCATTATCAATACTTCAAAGTCGGTTGACAATCAAGTGCAACAAATAAGCGAAGCTACCGTGCAAACGCTACAGAGTACAGAACCACAAAGTGTAACTAATTTGATTTCTGAAATCCCGCCACCTAAGGAAGTTGCCACAGATGTAGTCACTGCACCCAAGCTAAAATCCAGAAAACCAAGACGTGTTGCTTTACCTAAAAATACGCAAGCCGATTCAGGAAAAACGCCAACTGTAGAAATTTTACCGCCAGATGAATTACCCGCAAAAAAAACTCTCACTTGATTGATGAAAACCACCGAAACTTTTATAGGTCATTTGATTGAGCTTCGCAACCGTTTACTATACTCATTTGCAGCTTTGTTGATCGTTTTTGTCTGCCTCTTGCCGTGGGCAGCAGACCTTTACGCGCTACTGGCACAACCCATGTTGAATAAGCTACCGCAAGGCGGGCAGATGATCGCCATAGACGTAATTACACCATTTTTTGTGCCTCTCAAAGTTGCAATGATGGCCGCATTTGTAATTTCACTTCCCTATATCTTGTATCAAGCTTGGCTGTTTGCAGCACCTGGTATGCTCAAAGACGAAAAGCGCATGATACTGCCGCTAATCACAGTCAGTTATTTATTATTTTTAACTGGCATGGCATTCGCGTACTTTGCCGTATTTCCCGTAGTGTTCGGATTCATTACCGCAGCAGCACCCACGGGTGTTGCTGTTATGACCGATATTGATAAATACTTAAGTTTCGTCATGGGCATGTTTATCGCATTCGGTGCAACCTTTGAAGTGCCCGTAGTAGTAGTGGCTTTAGCCTGGTCAAAAATTGTGAGTATCACACAGCTTAGAGAATCTCGTCCTTACGTAATCGTAGGAGCGTTCGTACTTGGAGCAATTCTCACTCCGCCCGATATTGTTTCGCAATTTATGCTGGCAGTGCCACTGTGGATATTGTACGAGGCAGGCATTGTGGTGGTCAGTTGGGTGATCAAGGATGAAGTTGTAGAAACTACGGGGGAGTAGTGCCAACATTTTGTGATGTACGCTATATTTCATGGTGCATAATATCGAGAAGCTGTCCAACATGGCTATGCGAAATTAAAGTTGTAGTGGTCTAATAAAAACAGACACCTCGATAGGGTTATCATTCACCTTAAGAGGAAACAACAATGACCAAATAGCATAAGCATTACGAAGCCGCCTTTAAACTGGAAGTCGCACGCATGGTAGTCGATCAGGGATTAAGCATCGCCCAAGTTGTCAAAGACATGAAAATTGGCCGCACAGCGGTAGGCCGTTGGGTCGAGCAATACTGCGCCAAGCAGCAAGGACAGCTTGGCATCGGCCTTCTTTGCCCGCGAACTGAAATAATGGAATGGACGCCCACTTCCTAATACGGCATCTAAGTGCCAAAGTAGTGGTTGTTTTACTACCACTAACCATAGAAAGGGGCATCCGAAATGAAGATTACTACGATAGGCATCGATTTGGCAAAAGCAGTATTTCAGATT
>CANJMS010000020.1 GCA_947475825.1 Nitrosomonadales bacterium | reverse complement strand
TTTCTCGAAAACCGACACCGATAATATCTGTCGCAAAGTGTAAAGCGAGGCTTGGAGATGCAACTCTTTTTTGACGATAGCGATCAGCACATAGGTGGACACCGCTACCCAAATTTGCGTCTTCCCGGTGCCGGGATAAAAGTTTCTCATAACCGCATTCTCGCGGATGCCCAAAAAACTTGATACGCAGGTGTTGCTTGATCCACTTGCCAACGCTGTTTGTAAAGTGCGGCAATGGGCAACGGCGGCAAACTCGTATTGTTGGTCAGAAACACTAGCAGCCTGTCGGTCTTCGCACCCAACCCACGCCCGTCTGAACCACAAATTAAAATTGACCGTCACTTCATCAAATACTTATTCAGATTTTCATCCAATCGCGTTTCGATCTCTTTGAACGTGGCAATGGTATCGCCATTTCCCTCTCTGCTACCCCACCAACACAAACATTCGCTTCAAGTTCCACGTCATCGCCACCAGCTTCATCCAGCCTTTGACGTTTTCTAATCCGCGTAACGAGAATTGACGGAATCCCATTACCGATTTGCTAATAAATTTTCAAGATGTACCTTCTCTATGTTCCTCAAGCCAGCATTTATAGATATAATGCGCGCCTTCTGTAAGTGGAAATGATTTTTGGCAATAGGTAGTTTGCTGGGTGTGACAGCCTAAAATTTATTCCTGTGGCAGCAGTGTTTCAAAAGAACGGCTCGGTAGCTCAGTCGGTAGAGCAGAGGACTGAAAATCCTTGTGTCGGTGGTTCGATTCCGCCCCGAGCCACCAAATCTAAAGGCTTGCAGCGATGCAGGCCTTTTTTGCTTTTCTACAATTATTCATTTGAGCGGGTTGACCTTTTCGCCTGTCATTGTCCTAGACTTGTGTCCTAACAGCTTTTGAGCATGTGCCAAATTATCGGTATCAGTTAAGGTTTTGGTATGGTTTTGGCGCGAATATCGCGGAACTGGAATGAAATCTCGGCGGCCATCTGCGCCTTATTAAATCGTGTTTTAAGCGCGCCAGCGGTAAGCCGCTGACCATTTTCATCTTGCAATAAAGCATCGACGCTCATAGCACGATGCTGACGATTGGTAATGCGCTCAACGAGGCTTTTCAATTACCTAATAATGAATGGCGATGCGTAACGGCTTGCCAGTTTCGCGATGGTCGCGTATACCCGCGCAAGGGTTGGTTGCATCGGTGTACCCGCACGCTCTGGCAAAATTAAACTGTTGTTGCTCGAAGGGTGCATCGTAAATTTGGTGTCCGCGTTTCGGCGTTACTGGCGAGTGAATAACGTTGCGTGAAAATGCGCCTAAAGTATAGTCATCTGTTTGATCATCTCTGCGCAAACCCGTGTAGTGGTGTACCTAGCGAAAGACTGTCCTACAAAAATAATTTACAAAAATTGAATTGACGAAATAGGCAATTTTGATAACAATACGCCTTCAGCTTGCTTAATGGTGGAGGTGTCATGAACATTCTTTTCAAATTATCACCCAATTTATCGGCTTGGGTTATTTCAACGATATTTGCTTTTTCCGCTGCTAATATAGTTTTTGCCGTAGAGCCTTTCGGCGTGGAGCCGGGTGATCCTGAGAAAGGTAAAGTGACGTCTGGACTGTGCCAAGGCTGTCATGGTGAAGATGGTATGAGCGCAAGCGACGACTTTCCGCGGTTGGCGGGTCAACATGCAGCATACATCCGCAAGCAGTTCTCTGAATTTAATAAAGGAGTTCGTTATAACACTGATACCATGATGGGAGTCTCTCAAGATTCGCTAACTGCCAAACAGGATCTTTACGACGTTGCGGCATATTTTGCCAGTCAGAAAGTGATGATTGGCGATAAGTTAGATAAAGATGTCAGCAAGGGGAGGAATTTATTTTTTAACGGTAATCCGGCAACTGGTTTATATGGCTGTGTGAATTGTCATGGGGAAAATGGCAAGGGAAGATCGCCAGGCAATGAGGTATTTCCAGTGATCGGTGGGCAACACAAAGCCTACCTCGTTAAGCAGTTAAAAGAATTCCGTGCCGCTGCACTCTCCCCGCAAGACCCTGATATCGTTTTTAAAGAGGCGGGGTCCGGGATAGAGATGCGCAAAAATGATCCGGCAGGCATAATGAGAAATATTGCTCAAAGACTATCCGATGAAGAACTTGATGAGGTGACAGATTATTTATCACAGCTGTAAAATTCATTTATGATTCACAAGAAAAAAAGACAGGTTGAACCTGTCTTTTTTCATTTCTTGCCCCCAATATGTTGTCCTAAGTACCCGCTTTAACGGGCGCGATTCTGTCAATAAAAATAATGGATGGAAATGTTCTATTTAATGTTCTGCTGGTAAAGTTACTCATGGTCGCGCCCTGTCCATAACGTATGTTATCGCCTTTGAGGACTTTTGTTTTGGTTGTAGCCAGCCATACCGAACCGTTGTTATTGGTTACTTCAATAAAAGAGTACAAGTCGGTTTCAATTACCTCAAGCACTTTTCCAACATTAGGCAGCGATTCTGCGCTGGCGGGTGCTGAGCTTAATGCGCTATTTCCCAGTATATGACTAGCTGGTGGTACGGTATGAGGCGAAGCGCCGGGAGGGGCGCTCAAAGGTGCATCTGGTGCAGCCAAGGTTGAATTTGCGACGGTTGCAAACATCAATGCAATAAAAATAGTTTTCATATTTTTGGGAGCCTTTATATATTTATATTTAGAAAGTACAAAGATTGAGATAATCAACGAGCTGTTACCTTGTTCATCATATAGAAAAAAATACCCGCTGGCAAAACTCCGACATTGAGACAAGTATAAAGTTCATAAGATTTGTACTTGGTCGCGCCCTATAATCCGTACGATCCACCTCGGCACGAGGGTGTCCCGAATTTTGTGTAAACGGAATTTCATCACTGCTGCGGCATCCGTTCTTCGAACTGGATAGTAAACCGATTTAGTGCAGCTTTCCAATCTGTTATCGGCATCGTCCATTTCTTGCTGATGTTGTTCAGCGCCAAGTAAAACAGTTTTAGTAACGCCTCATCACTTACGAACGATCCCCGGTTCTTCTTGATTCTATTTAGCGAGGTCGCTGCATCACATGGCATTTGCTGGTGTACGGGTCTCAACATCAAAAAAACCGGGTTGTAGGGGGATATTCATTGACGGCACTCGCAGTGGTTTGGACAGGGCTTTGTCTCTCAAATAAATTCGTGCTTGAATTATGTGCGAGTAAAAATAGGGGCAATTATTTAGAGGTGCACTTATTATAAAAGGTTAAAACAGAGTTTCGATTTTAATGATAAATTGAATATTTCTGCATAGCCTTGACAGCCTGAATAGGGAATGAAAACTGTAAACAGATTAATTTCTCTTTCCTCGTGATTGCGGTATTATTCTGCAGGCCTTGCTCATGGCTTTCTATTGAGTCTATTCATCCCAAGCTGATTTATCTTTTGAACGGAAAGTGTATGACTGGGCTGTCTGGAGTATTAAAAATTGACGCTGATGTAGCAGACGCTCAGGAAAAGCTGCGTAGGAGCCTGCTGGTGTTCGCCTGCGCACTGATGAGCTGCTCAGTCATGCTGTGGCTGGCTATTTATTGGATGATGGGTCTAAAGTATTCCACTAATGTGCCGCTGGCCTATCAAATCATTTCCATCACGTCACTGCTGATTTACCTCAAAAACGGCAATTTCATCATTTTTCGTTTTGTGCAGCTCAGCCTATTTTTGTTCTCACCTTTTATCATGCAGTGGAGCATTGGCAGCTCGGTCACTTCCAGCGGACTCATGCTGTGGGCATTGCTTTCACCGATTGCCGCCATAGTAGTAGCAGGTTGGCGTGAATCCATCCCGTGGTTTGTGGCTTATGTCGTATTAACGACTTTAACTGGGTTTTTTGATTACATGTTAGGTGTGGGCGAACAAAGTGAAGCTTCAATGAAAGCCGTAGGTGTATTTTTTGCGATTAACTTCACGGCGATGTAGTCTATTCTGTATATGCTGTTGCGTTATTTCGTTTTGGAGACAGAAAAAATAAGACAGCAACTAAGCCAGCAACATCAACTACTGGCGGAGGCACAAAATCGATCGGAACGCCTCTTGCTCAACGTACTGCCGGCACACATCGCACTTCGCCTGAAAGACAAACAGGGCTTGATCGCAGACGCGCATCCTGACGTGACCGTGATGTTTGCCGACATCGTTAATTTTACCCAAATGACCGAACAACTACCGCCAGAACGCATGATCGATTTACTTAATACCGTATTTTCCTGGCTGGATTCTTTCTCGGAAAAACATGGTCTGGAAAAAATCAAAACCATAGGCGATGCCTACATGGTGGCGGGCGGTCTCACTAACAGCCCGGATCACGTCAGTCAGGTGGCCGACATGGCGCTGGAAATTCGCAGCTTTATAGCCACCCATCCTGAGCTATCTCGATATAACCTCGGCATTCACATCGGCATCGCCACTGGTCCGGTGGTGGCGGGTGTCATCGGCACCAAGCGATTCATTTATGACCTGTGGGGCGATACTGTCAACACTGCCAGTCGCCTGACTGATGATGCAGAGGCAGATCATATTCTAGTCGACAAAAATACCTATGCGCGCTTGCGTGCGGATTATCAATTCGATCAAGCCAAGATGACTTATTTAAAAGGCAAAGGTGAAATTGCAGTTTATGAATTACTTAAGAAAACCAGTGAGTCGCATAAAAAATCTGCCGCTGCCCCACAGCAGCAGGTAAACACTAATAAGTTTCCGTCATACGATCCATCAAGTGCACAGCAGTTAATAAAATCAAATCCCAATAAATTATCTTCATTTGATCCGACAAGTACGCAGATACTTAAGGATTAAGGATGCCTAAAAAAATTAATCTGGAAATTAATTTGGGAGCAAGCTACGCACTGGTTTTTTCTTCAACCAACTGTTTCCACAACTCCAACACTGGCTGGACATCCAGATGCTCTTTGCTGATGCGGCTGGCAGACTCATTATTCAGACGCATTTTGTGTTGCAGCGCGCGCTCCGCCCGGTATATGTTGCAAACTGCCTGAACCATATCCTGATTGATTAATTTTAATTCTGCGGTACGATTTAGCAGCGCGATATTGCCGCTATTTTTCGTTAGCTCGGGATATTGATGTGCGTACGCCAACACTAAAAATTGTACGATGAATTCGATGTCGATCATGCCACCATGATCATGTTTGATGTCGAATAAATCACTATCATTGCGATGCGCATCCAGCATTTTCTGGCGCATTTTTATGACCTCTGCGCGCAGGGTATTTATATCGCGTGGCTTGCATAATATTGCGGTACGTATCGCTTCAAATTTCGCACCAATTTGTTCATTACCCGCACAAAATCTGGCTCGGGTCAGAGCCTGATGTTCCCATACCCAAGCATCTTTGTTCTGGTACTGTTCAAACGCTTCAATCGAACTAACCAACAAACCGCTGGCTCCATTGGGACGCAAACGTAAGTCCGTTTCATATAATCGTCCTGAGGCAGTGTAGCTGCTCAACACCGAATTGATGCGTTGCGCTAAACGCGCGTAAATTTGTGCCGCATCGGGATTGTCGTCTTGATATAGAAAAATAATGTCCAGATCGGCGGCATAGCCCAATTCGCGCCCGCCCAGCTTGCCATAGGCGACGATAGAAAATTTCAGTGGGTCAGCTGTCATGGAATAGGTGGCTGACATATCACGCCAGCATATTTGTAAAACATGGTGAAGAATTAATTCTGCCAGATCACTTAAATGATCGCTCAGCGTTTCTAACGTCAGCAAGTTTTGTATATCCATCGCCAACAGATGAAAAATCTGGCTGTGTTGAAAGCGCCGTAGCGCATCCATTTGCTGTTCGATGTCGTCAGCATGTTGGGTCAACTCAGCTTGTAAATCGGCACTTAAGCTGACCCAATCCGGCGCACGATAAATTTCACGGGCATCCAGTAATTCATCCAGCAGCATGGGATGCTGCACTAAATATTCACTGGCCCATTCACTGATACTGGCAATATCTATGAGCCGTGGCAACACTTGGGGATATTCCGCCAAAAATGCCAGGTAAGACGCACGGCGACTGATATTTTCCAGCAACTTAAGCACGCGCAGCAGTGTTTGATCTGAGTTGTATTTGGTGACACACAAAGTAATAAATTGAGGAATTAATTTATCGAGCCGACGTTGACTGGGAGCAGGTAACTGGCGGTAGCGCCCGCTTTGACGAATTTGCACGAGCCGCTCGGAGAGTGCGGTTGAATCAGCATAACCCAGTTTGTTTAGAGCGGCGGCCACTTCTTGCACTTGCATATTGCCGTGCCAGAAATCGCTGTCTGCGATGTCGCCAACCAGTTCCTGCCGGGTGCTGAAAATCAGCGCGAATTGTTCGCTGACTAATTGCCTGTGTGAATTTAATTGTGCCGACAGCGCGGCATAATCAGCATAGCCCATACCGAGTGCGAGAATTTCTTGATCGACCGGATTGTCCGGTATATCCTGCGTTTGCTGATCATCCAGATATTGCAGGCGATGTTCCAGATTACGCAAAAACACATAGGCATGACTCAAGCCGGCAACAATTTCCGACGCTAACATATCCTTCTCAGCCAGGCGTTGTAATACTTGCAACGTGGGGCGTATCCGTAGACCGGCATCTTGACCGCCGCGCATGAGTTGAAAAACTTGCGCAATGAATTCGATTTCTCGTATGCCGCCGGGACCCAGCTTGATATTGTTCTGGCGATCACGCCGCTGTACTTCGCGTTGGATTTGAATATGCAGCTTACGCATGGAATCGAACGCGCTGAAATCCAGATATTTGCGAAAAACAAAAGGCTTGGTGAGTTGCATCAATTCCTGCGTGGCAGGGCTGTCGCCCGGTGCAACGACGCGCGCTTTGATCCAGGCATAGCGTTCCCATTCTCGCCCTTGCGTAATCAGATATTCTTCCAGCGCGGCCAAACTCATCACCAGTGAGCCGCTATCACCATAGGGCCGCAGGCGCATATCCACGCGAAAAACAAAACCCTCAGCAGTTATTTCATCAATCAGATTAATAATGCGTTTGCCTAGCTTACTGAAAAATTCATGGTTGCTGATGGATTTATAGTGGGTAGCACTGCTGTCATCTGCCCCCCCCGTCTCGCCATCTTCTGGGTAGATAAAAATCAAATCAATATCGGACGAGACATTGAGTTCCTCGCCGCCCAGTTTCCCCATGCCGATGACTAGCAGTGTTTGAATTGCGCCTGTGCTGGCACTGCGCGGTTGCCCATGTTGTTCAACTAACGACTGCATCACTCGGATTTGAGACTGCTGTATTACAAGCTCAGCCAGCGCAGTCATAGTGCGCACGACTTCTGCCAAATCCGCTTGCCCGCCCAGATCCCGTGTCAGCAGTTGCAGCATGACGCGCTTACGCAGTTGCCGCAGCGCAATAGATAACGAGGCTTCATCATCGAGTGGCATGGCAGCCAGCCATTGCTGCATGTGCGCGGCAGAACAGGGTTGTGAATAATCAGCACGAAGCGTGGCTAATAGCGCTTCATTGCCAGCCAGCAGGTGTTGCACATAGCGGCTACAGTGCAGCGTACGCTGCAAAGCCGCTTCAAAATCAAGCGCAGAAGCGGATGTCTGGGTATTCATAAGAGGGGCTTCGGGTTAAAATGCACGGGCTGAGTCATTATGAAATTTTGATTCGCTGTAGATTAAAAATCTGTAAATATCGCTTCATTATAAAAGTGCCCTGTGCGGACAGGGTGGATTATTTATTGGAAATGTTTAATTAGCCGCCGCTATGCCAAAAAGAGTCCTGAAAAAATCCTGGTTAAGCTTCAAAGCGCTAGCTCGCATATTAGTGGCTGGCATAGTTTTGCTGAGCGCGGTGCTATGGCTGGGGTCGAAATTCTGGCTGTTTCCGAACATTGAACACTATCACGACGATATCACGACAATAGCCAGCCAAGTAGCGAGTCAGCCGATCACAATAGGAACAATTCAGGCGGATTGGCACGGCATTCGTCCGCGCCTGATTTTTAACGATGTGCGTATGCTGGATAGCAAAGGTCACACAACCTTGTCATTCCAGCGCATAGAAAACGTATTGTCATGGAGAACGCTAATCACCAGACAGTTTAGATTACATAGCCTGGAAATTCAGAATTCGGATTTGCATATTCGGCGCGATCTGCAAGGAAAAATACACGTCGCCAACTTTTCCTTGGAAAATAAAGCATCTGAGCATGTCATCAATAGCAATGTACTGGATCTTATTCTGCATCAGGCGCGCATAGTGGTTAGCGATGCGCGCATCACCTGGGAAGACGAGCTCAATACCGCACCCATGCTGCGTTTTAAACAAGTAAATTTGCTGATTGATAATGATGGATCGCGCCATCGCTTCGCGGTGCGTGCCCAGCCTCCAGCGCATCTGTCCACGAATCTGGATGTGCGCGGTGACTTTTATGGTGACAGCTTCGCTGACCCCAAAGCATGGTATGGACAGGCGTACACCCAACTAAATTACGCCAATATTTCTGCATGGAAACCTTGGCTGCCTACGACAAGTGTACTCAAGCGTGGCAGGGGTGCGATGCGTGGCTGGATGGATGTACGGGAAGGGCAGGTGTCCAGAATGACTGTAGATGTTGCTTTATCCGATATTCGCACGCAATTGGCAGATGATGTATTGCCACTTGAAATACTGACTATGCGCGGTCGCCTGGTCTGGGAAAACGTCAGTAACGGATTTGAAATTGCGTTGCGAAAATTTTCACTGAAGCTGAACAATGGCCTCGATTTGCAACCTGTCGATTTTTACCTGCGCCTAGCGAAAGCCACAGATACTCAGCCAGCCAGCGGCGAGGTGCGCGCCGACTCGTTGGAATTGATGGGGCTGGTCAGTCTAGCCAGCTTTCTACCTATAAACTCTGATTTCAGGCAGCAACTAGTAGACTTTTCTCCAAGCGGTCAGGTAACGAAATTACAAGCTAAATGGAGCGGGAATTTTGACCGATTGCAGAATTTAGATATTCAAGCGAAATTTGACAATCTCGCCTTGCGGCGCGTGAGGGGCATCCCTGGGTTTTCTGGTTTAAGCGGACAGATCAGCGGCAATGAAGATGCCGGGACATTAACATTGCTCTCAAATAATTTGAAGCTGGACGCGCCACAAGTTATGCCCGAACCATTGCAGTTTGATTCGTTAACCGCCAAGACCAGTTGGCAGAAAAATGATCGGGGTTATGCCATTCAATACGAGAATGTGTCTGTTGAGAATCAAGATGCAGCGGGCATTATTTCAGGTAGCTTTCAAACTTTAGCAGACAGTCCTGGTGAGATTGATCTAAAAGTGAATTTAACGCGGGCACTGGTGCAGCGCACGTCGCGCTACATTCCACTGGTGGCATTGAAAAGCGCGGGCAATGCCTGGGTGAAGCAGGCTTTGCTGGATGGGCAGTCCAATGATTTCAGTTTAATACTGCGTGGCAATTTGAAACAATTTCCATTTGATGAAAAAGATTCTGGCCTCTTTCAAATTAAAGCCAGCGCTATTGGCGCAGCGGTAAAATATCATCCAGACTGGCCGATCATAGATCAAGGTGTGGCGAAATTTACTATTCAAGGCCGTCGTCTCGAAACCTTTGTCTCGACGGCAATGACTGTGGGCGGGCATTTGCAAAATGTGCGTGTGGTGATGCCGGATATGATGAGCTCCAATTTAATGTTGCAAATTCGTGGTGAGGCTAAGGGTAAAACATCGCACTTTTTAGATTTTATTCAAAAAAGTCCAGTGCGTGGATACATTGATGAAGCGAGTGATAACATCACCGCGCTGGGTAGCGGGAAGCTAATTTTGTCGTTGGATATTCCCTTGCCTAGTCAAGCTACCCATTCAAACAGCAATGGGTTGCCTGATGTAGCGAATACTGCTACGACCAGTACTGCGCCGACTGCCACACAAATTATTGCAAGTGCTCCAGTCAAGGTGGCGGGCAATTATCATTTCATTGAAAACGACGTGACATTGCCCGGTGGCATCGTTGTACAGCAGGCCAGTGGCCACCTATTGTTTACAGAATCCTCATTGCATACAAAAAATATAGCTGGGCAAGTTTTTGGCGGCCCAGCTTCAGTAGTGCTTAACCGTAAGTTGGGCAAGCCGCTAGTTGTTAAGGCGCAAGGGGTGGCACACATGGATCAATTACGGCATGGCGTACCCTATCCGATATTAAATTATCTGCATGGCAGCATTCCGTGGGAAGCTAATATTACGGTGCAACCTAAGCGTTTCAATATGCAGGTCACCTCAAGTTTGCTCGGGGTTCAATTTGACATGCCGGTTCCTTTTACCAAACAGGCCAGCGAGCAGATTCCATTAAATTTTGAGATGCAACGCAAAGCCAGCCAAGAGACACTCAGCCTGCAATATGGCAAGTTGCTGGACGCAAAATTAGTTCGCTACAAAAAGAAGGGGGAGTGGCTGGTACATGGCGGCAATATTCATTTTGGCGTATTGCCGGAGCAGGGTTCGAGCGCGGGTGTGATCCAGCCGGGTATATGGATGACTGGCACTGTGCAGGAATTGGCGGTGCAGGGATGGGGCAAATTGTTCGAGTCCACGGGTAGCGATAGCGCGCTGGATTTATCCTCCTTCAAGTTTAAGGGCGCAGATTTACTAATTAAAAAAATAAGCGGCTTGGGTTATGCGCTGAACGATTTGCGCATCAAGGCCAGTACGCCAGGCAAAACAATCTTGGCTAAAGTGGCTGCGCCTCAAATCAATGGCGAAGTGAAATGGCAACCGCAGGGCAAGGGCAGACTGACGGTGCGATTAACATCACTGAATCTGCAAAAAGACCCCGATTTACTCAGCGCCCAGCTTGCTCGATCTTTAACAGAAACACCACCAGGCCAGATCGACAAACAGCCTGTCGCAGGCAACACGCAGACGGACACTGTATTGCCGAGTGATCCGAGTATGCTGGCCATCACGGGAAAGCAAACTTTTCCAACATTTGATTTAGCAGTGGATAATCTTACTTGGAATAAAATTTCCTGGGGCAAGCTTGAGTTATTGTTGAGTAAACAGGTTAACAGGCCGGAGCAAATCTGGCTGGCTGAACGCATACATGTCACCACACAGGAAGGCGTGATGGCAGGAGATGGCAAATGGATAATCACACCCGATAGTCAGCAAACACAAATAAATATTGGCCTGGATATTTTCAACTCCGGCAGACTACTCTCGCGGCTGGGATACCCCGATAGCGTAAAAGACGGCGCAGGTCGACTCGAAGGCCAGTTTAACTGGCAGGGCGGGCCGCAAGAATTTGGAGTTGCGGCGTTGAATGGCTCGCTGAAGTTGAATGTGGGCAAGGGGCAATTTCTGCAAGTCGATCCCGGTATAGGCAAATTACTCAGCGTATTCAGTTTGCAGGCTTTGCCCAAGCGTATTACGCTGGATTTTACGGACGTGTTTAGTAAAGGGTTTAAATTTGACCACATCAGCAGTACCGCTCAAATCAGGCAAGGCTTAATGCAAATTGATGATTTTAAAATTGAAGGATCAGCCGCCAAAGTGACCATGCATGGGCAAGTGGATTTAATTCTGGAAACGCAGGATTTACGAGTGCGTATCCTGCCCACCATTAGCGATACCGTTTCCCTACTGGGATTTGCTGCAGGCCCTGCAGTGGGTATGGGAGTATTGCTGGCTAATAAAATTTTTAGAAACCCCCTCGATAAGTTAGTATCATTTGAATACAATGTAGACGGAACATGGGCAGCACCCAACGTAGTTAAACTGGGTAGCAGTCAGGAGACAGTGGGAGATGGCGAGACATGGATATCACCCGAGCCAACAAAGACAAAACCCTTGAAAATTGAACCAGCAGCACCATTAGAAAAAGTGATCCCTAAATGATAGATGTAAATTCCACTCAGAAACGCATAGCCGCGCAGAAACAAAGCTTCAAAGTGGCCGCTGTGCAGATGGCCTCTGGCCCCAACGTGGCCAATAACTTAAATGAGGCCGAGCGGTTGGTTGAAAAAGCTGTTGAACAAGGTGCGCGTCTAGTCGTTTTGCCTGAGTATTTTCCTGTGATGGGATTAAATGATATGGCCAAAGTGGCGGTGCGCGAAAAACCCAACCAAGGTGTGATCCAGACATTTTTGAGCAATGCCGCGCGCAAATACAAAATTTGGCTGGTCAGCGGCTCTATCCCGCTCGAGGCCAGCACGCCAGACAAGGTGCTTAATAGCTGTTTGGTTTTTGACGAATACGGCGAGCAAGTGGCACGCTATGACAAAATTCATCTGTTCAATCTGAATTTGGGCAATGAACAATATCACGAAAGTCAAACCATAGAGTCGGGTAACAAGGTCGTGGTAGTAGACAGTCCGTTTGGTCGCATCGGCTTGGCGATTTGCTACGACCTGCGCTTTCCTGAACTCTTTCGCGCCATGGGCAATGTCGACATTATCGTGCTGCCCTCGGCCTTTACTGAAACCACGGGCAAGATGCACTGGGAAGTGTTGGTGCGCGCGCGCGCGATTGAAAATCTGGCTTACGTCGTGGCGGCAGCGCAGGGCGGCTATCACGTCAGTGGTCGCGAAACACATGGCAACAGCATGATTGTGGATCCGTGGGGACGTGTGCTGGACCGTCTGCCGCGTGGCTCAGGTGTGGTGATCGCCAACGTTAATCCTTCCTATCAAAGCAGCTTGCGTGCGAGTTTGCCCGCTCTGTCACACCGCACGCTAAAGATTGCAATGTAAAGGGCGTCTCTAAAAATTCAACTACGTCTCAATGCTTTGTTGCTCGCAAAAAATGTTCCCTAATATGTCGAACATATACTGCATCAATACGTTGTGTTCGCACCTCGTCTTGTTTAGCGCTTTGGCTTTTTAGAGACACCCAAATTTATTGCACTTTATTGATGGGGCTTGGGTAGATAATTAGGCTCAACCCCTCGTGCGTTTTAAATAGCATTTTTTTAAACTGACCACCGCATAAATAAACTTACGGATAAATAAACTTACCTATGCCAACTAACGAAACAATATTTGCACTTGCCCAGCAATCATTGCTGGCTCCTCATGCATTAAATACCAACCATTTGGAGCGGGTGTTTGGAAAAATGATGGCGCATAAGTTGGATTATGCCGACTTGTATTTTCAGTATACGCGCGCGGAAAGTTGGTCGCTGGAAGAAGGCATCGTTAAATCCGGCAGCTTCGGCATCGACCAAGGCGTAGGGGTGCGCGCAATCAGCGGTGAGAAAACCGCATTTGCGTATTCAGATGATATTAGCTTAGCTGCTCTGGAAAGCGCAGCACTGGCTACACGCGCCATTGCTCGGCAGGGCGGCACACAGAGCGTGCCGATGTTGCAGGGCGGCTTAAAAACGGCGACGGATAAAAATCTGTATCTGCCATACGACCCCATTGCCAGCTTGAAAGATACCGACAAAGTGAAATTGCTGGAACGGCTGGAAAAATACGCCAGAGCAATCGATTCACGAGTCACACAGGTGATGGCAGGACTGGCGGGTGAATATGATGTGGTGCTGGTGGCGCGTAGCGACGGCTTGTTGCGAGCTGATATTCGCCCATTGGTGCGACTCTCAGTGCAGGTGATTGTCGAGAGCAATGGTCGACGCGAACAAGGCTCGTCTGGTGGCGGTGGGCGTTTTGATTATGCGTATTTCACCGATGAGGTGTTGCAAGATTACGCAGCGAAAGCGGTACATCAGGCAGTCATTAATCTCGATGCTGCCCCCGCGCCTGCTGGCAATATGACAGTGGTACTAGGTTCCGGCTGGCCGGGAATTTTGCTACACGAAGCGGTGGGGCATGGGTTGGAAGGAGATTTTAATCGCAAGGGTAGCTCGGTTTTTTCAGGACGCATCGGCGAGCGTGTGGCGGCTAAAGGCGTGACAGTGGTGGACGATGGCACCATTGCGGATCGGCGCGGTTCGCTGAACATGGATGATGAAGGCAATCCAACGCAGCGCAATGTGCTCATCGAAGATGGTATTTTGATAGGCTATCTGCAGGATACTTTAAATGCCCGATTGATGGGCGTGCCCGTCACTGGCAATGCGCGGCGCGAATCGTATGCACACATCCCCATGCCGCGCATGACTAATACCACGATGATGAATGGCACACGCGATCCGCAAGAAATTATTGCGTCAGTCAAACGTGGTTTATATGCAGTGAATTTTGGTGGCGGGCAGGTCGACATCACCAGCGGTAAATTTGTTTTCTCTACCGCTGAAGCGTACATGATTGAAGATGGAAAAATTACCTATCCGGTAAAAGGCGCGACGCTAATCGGTAATGGTCCGGAAGCGCTCACGCGAGTTTCCATGATCGGCAACGACACCACACTCGACCCCGGCGTGGGCGTGTGCGGCAAAGAAGGGCAGAGTGTGCCGGTGGGAGTAGGTCAGCCTACCATGAGAATCGATGGGTTGACGGTGGGTGGCACGGCATAAAAAATTTAAATTTCCGTCGCTATGCTGTGTTGCTCATAAAAAATTATGCCTAATTCCAATTCCCGATAAAAACGATCACTGTGTTACCTTCGTCTTCGGCTCCTGAGTGAAACAACTAGCCTTCCCACTAAGCAACCAAAAGACGGTTGCAAAGTGGTTGGTTATAGCCGTACTCAAATGTACTGTCTTCGTCGCCTCATCCTTGCCGCCTTGTGCTCCTTTTTATCGGAAGCTGGAATAACATATCAAAAATATGCGTCGGCTTAATTTTTTACTCGCGCCTTGCCTAGCTTGGATATTTAAATTTTTGAGAGTCCCTAGGTCATGCTATGAATCAGAAACGCTGCCCCATCTTGATACCAAATTCTAGCGTGTTATTTTTTGGTTCCAGGCCATGTCCATCTAAAAGTCCATTTATATATATCGGCGCAATATTAGAATCGTCGATATTCCAGTAATTCACGTAAGGGCCAATCGCCCATTTGTTTTTATCGTAGGTGATACTCGCTTTCAGGCCGTAGCCTTTATTTTGAGTGTTGATAGGGTCATTGTGGCCTTGTCCGCCGTCCGATAATCTGGAAACTTGTTTGCCAATTAACAGGTGATCATATTCCAGCGTTAATACCAACCGTGCTTCGTCTTCTAGTGTGCTACGGTGTATTACTCCAACTGGTAGATAAAAATAATTGCTCTCGCGGCGATAACCAAAAAAGCATTCACTGATAGTGCAGCTAATACCGCGCCCATCATGAAGCAGATAGCGATAGCCGATTCCTGTATACAAGGCCAATACTGCATTGTCGCCCTCCCGGTCATCACCGACTAATCCTCTGGCTTCCATGTACAAACTGGGATTGCCCGAAGCACTGCCCGTGCCATAACTACTGTAGTCCACTGGACCAAATGCAAAGCGCACGTCTCCACGCACGAAGCTTTCATCCGGTAAGGCGAGCGTTGCCAGCAAATCCACCCCCAATTTATATCCCTCCAGCGACATCAGCCCCGGTTCTTCGTAACGGTACGAACCTATGGATGAGCTGATTTCATTACCTGTTTCAGTGTTAAGAGGAAGTGCTCCAACACAGGTAGTGAAACTGATAAAAAATACTGTCGAGATGATTGCAGCGGTTATTTTTGTCACAGGACACGCCTTAAATATTTAGTAGGTACATTATTACTCTTCAGATAGTCCATCGGACTAAAAAATCATGTCAGCCGCAAGCAATCATGTCCATTTATTGATGAATGGTCAAATTTACTATAGTGAGAAAAATGTGCGACAAAGAAGGAGATGCGGACAGTCCTGCACTGTAAATTTTATGCTCAAAAGGAAAACCGGATATTTCTGCTTAGCGTTAACCCGCTACACTTAAACTAAGCTGCCTTCTTGGTTGTGATTGTTGATTTTTTACGCGTAGTTTTTTTGGGCGCAACTGGGGGGTTTGTGGCGGAGGACTTTTCCGTGCGCGCAGCTTTCTTAGTAGTTACAACTTTCTTAGCCGCAGGTTGAATTGCTGATTTGGCCGCTGTTTTTTTAGCTGTTGTTTTCTCAGCAGTCGGTTTTTTTCTGGTAGTAAATTTTTTCTGTGCTGGCCCTTTGGCGATACGAGCCGCCAACAGAGCCAAACCCTCCTCCAAGGTCATTTCTTCCGGGGTCACGTCCTTGGGCAAAGATGCATTAACCTGACCATGCTTTACATAAGGGCCGTAACGACCCTCACAGATAGTGATGGGCATCTTATCCTCAGGGTGTGCGCCAAGCTCTCGCAACACGGCATTCGAGGTTCGGGCTTGCGCTAATAACTCCACCGCACGGTCTAATTTAATGTTCAGAATATTGTCGCTTCTGGGGATGGATTTAAATTTTCCATCATGCGCGATATAAGGGCCAAAGCGACCAATATTGACCACCACTTTTTTGCCGCTTTCGGGATGATCGCCTAGTTCTTTCGGCAATTGCAGCAATTGCAATGCGAGGGCTAAATCGGCAATTTCAGGCGAGATTTCTTTGGGCAATGAAACGCGCTTAGGTTTAGCTTTGATCTCTGGCTTGGCTTCGCCTTCAGCCTTGGCTTTGCTACCCGATTTAACTTTACTATCTGGCTTGGCTTTGCTTTCAGGTTTGGTTTTTATTTCAGGTACAACCTCGCCCAATTGCACGTAATAACCAAAAGGCCCGCGCAATAATAATACGGGCAAGCCACTTACCGGATCCGCGCCCAATTCTTTACGCGCCTCCCCTGCATCGGCATCGCCTGCCATGTTGCGGGTGTAGTCACACTCTGGATACGCCGTGCAGCCAATAAAATTGCCGCGTTTGCCCAGCCTCGTAGCCAGTGGCTTGCCGCACTTGGGGCAATCTTCGTTGATGAGTGCTTGCGTGACATCCTTGCGCTCAATGTGCATTTTTTCTTGAATGAGCGCGGTAAAGGGATGCCAGAATTCGCTAAGCACAGGAATCCAATCACGCTTTCCATCCGACACTTCGTCCAGCTCATCTTCCATTTGCGCAGTGAAGCCATAGTCAACATAGCGCGTGAAATGTTCAGTTAAAAATCGAATCACCACTCGCCCTACATCGGTAGGTTTGAAACGTTTTTTGTCGAGCAACGCATATTCGCGCGCTTGCAAAGTGGAAATAATACTGGCGTATGTCGAAGGACGACCAATGCCATACTCTTCCAGTGCCTTAATTAAACTGGCTTCAGAAAAACGCGGCGGAGCTTGGGTGAAATGTTGCTCGCCATATAATTTATCCAGCGAAATAGTTTCACCTTCAGCTAGTGGGGGTAATTTATTGCTGGCCTCCTCTTCCGCATCGTCAACACTTTCTTGATAGACTGAAATAAATCCCGGAAAAATCAGCGTCTGGCCACTGGCGCGAAATAAAGTATCGTCACCACCTAAACGAATATCCAAACTGACAATTTCAAAGCGCGCAGGCGTAATTTGGCTGGCCAGTGTGCGCTTCCATATCATTTCATAAAGCCGCGCTTGATCCGCATTCAGAAATTTTTGTACGTTATCTGGCGTGCGAGTAATGCTGGTTGGGCGTATTGCCTCGTGCGCTTCTTGCGCGTTTTTGGTTTTGCTCTTATAGACCATCGGTGCGCCAGGCAAATAGTCCGCTGAAAAATGCTCAGTGATATATCCGCGAATTTCCTGCAATGCTTCTTTCGCCAGTGTTACCGAGTCGGTACGCATATAGGTAATCAAACCGACGGTTTGCCCGCCAATGTCGATGCCTTCATATAATTGCTGCGCGATACGCATGGTGCGATCCGCCGACATGCCCAGCTTGCGCGCCGCCTCCTGCTGCATGGTGGAGGTGGTAAAAGGCGCGGCGGCATGACGCTGTTTAGCTTTTTTCTCTACGCGCACCACGCGCGGAGGCAGCTTTGCATTTTGAATATTGCCAATAATTTTGTTGTATTCAGCTTCGTTGGGAATACTTAATTGTTCTAACTTTTTGCCTTGGTATTGAAATAACCGGGCACTAAATGGGATGCTGTTTTTTTGGCTATCCAGATGCACCGACCAATATTCCTGCGAGCGAAACGCTTCGATTTCCAACTCGCGCTCAACAATTAAACGCAGTGCCGGGCTTTGCACGCGACCCGCTGAAAGACCGGGGCGTATCTTGCGCCACAGCAACGGTGACAGATTAAATCCAACCAGATAATCCAATGCACGCCGCGCTTGCTGCGCGTTCACCAAGGGAATAGAAATAGCACGCGGATTCGCGACTGCTTCGCGCACCGCAGTTTGGGTGATTTCATAAAACACGACGCGCTGTATATCTTTATTTTTCATGCCGCGACGGGCCTTGAGCAATTCAGCTACATGCCAGGCAATGGCCTCCCCTTCGCGATCCGGGTCGGGTGCGAGATAGATATGATCCGCTGCCGCTGCGGCGCGGGCGATGGCATCTACATGCTTGCTGTTGCGCGCGATCACTTCGTACTGCATCGCAAAATTATTTTCGGTATCGATTGCGCCCGTTTTTGGGATAAGGTCGCGCACATGACCATAGGTCGCCAGCACTTCAAAATCCTTACCCAGATATTTTTTCAGGGTCGCGGCCTTGGCCGGAGATTCAACAATCAATAAATTATTTGCCATGTAGGTGAGTGCCAAAATTATAAGTTCAGATGAAAAATTAGCCTATGCGCTGATACAAGCCGCCAGGCAGGGGGGCAACAATACCATCCAGCTCCAGTTGTAACAAGCTGGCTGATAATGCCTCGACCGATAAACCGCTGAGTTGGCATAGGGTATTGATGTCGATGGGATCAAAACCCATATGGGAAAATAGCGGATGTTCATCGGGCGGATTTACGACTGCCGCTCTCTCACCCATCATATGTCCCAGTTCTTCTAAAATATCCTGCGCCGACTCAACCAACTTTGCACCTTGCTTGATCAAATGATGGCAACCTTTCGCTTGCGGCGAATGGATTGATCCGGGAATAGCAAACACATCACGACCTTGTTCCAATGCCGTGCGGGCGGTTATCAACGAGCCACTTTGCAGTGAAGCCTCCACCACCAAACAACCCAAACTCAGGCCACTGATAATACGATTACGACGCGGAAAGTTTGCGGCTAATGGAGGCGTACCTAAGGGAAACTCTGAAACCAGCACGCCTTCTGTGGCTAATTGATGTGCCAATTGCCGATTAGCGGCGGGGTAAACTTTGTCCAGACCCGTTCCCACCACCGCGATGCTGCTGCCTTTCCCACGTAATCCGCCACGATGTGCAGCGGCATCAATACCGTGCGCCAGCCCGCTGACTACGCACAGTCCGGCGGTGCTGATAGCGAGTGCAAACGCCTCGGCGCTACTGACTCCTTGCGGTGTGGCATGGCGGCTGCCGACAATAGCCAGCGCGGGTTGATTTAACAGTTCGCGTCGTCCCTTGGCATACAGCATGATGGGCGGATCGGACAGATTTAACAGGATTTTCGGATAATCTGCATCGGCCAGGGTGATCACGTGATTCAAGGGATCATTCAACCATTCCGCCGTAGGAGCCAAGGTTGCTTCATCCCACCCCTGCGCGATGGCGGAGGCGATGGCGGGTTTTACAAATTGTTGCAAAGCCAGCACCGAGGCTGAAAAAACTTGGGCGGGACTGCCAAATGCTTGTAATAAACGACGCTGGCCTTCATTACCCAATCCTGAGATTTGGTTGAAGGCCAGCCATGACGCGAGTTCTGCGTCTTTAAACATTAGGGAACCTCTGATTAAGTCCCGCATGGCCGCGCATTCGGCTTTGCGGGATGGGATGCAAGAAAGGTGACGACGCGAATGGTTATTCCCTTCGCCAGGAGCCTGACGCCGCAGACCGCCCGCAATGCCTATGCCCTTGTGGGTTGCGACAAAAACGGGCACTCGCTGTGTTGCGCTCCTTGGCATCGTAGAATGACTACGATCGGCGTCGCGCGCCTTGCAATCATCCATTTTTTGTCAGCAACGCGGTTCATGATGGACTTAATCAGCGGTTCCTTCTGCGGGTTCGGAAATAATCAAACGTTACGGGGTACGGGCACTGTCCTGCATCTCTACGGGCAGTCGCGTTTGCATAACTAATGCATAGGATAGCTTCTCAAACGTGCGGAATACAAACAACAAACCATACCGGACATCCGGCAGAACGATATCCTCTGACCACCTTTTCTTCAACACCTCACCCTTGCGGTAAAGTGCCAACACATGCCCGTTTTCCAAGCCATCTCGCTGACCTTTATTAAGCGTCACCACTGAGTATTGTCCTGCCTGCTTTCTCCCCGCTTCTCCATAGATCGAGACAATTCGAGCAACAATTTCTTTTTCTGGCGCGTGTGGTGAATAGTTAATAGGAAGCTCACTTGTAGAATAAGCCAGCCGATCACCCTTGCGTATCTCCTGCAGGGCATCCGTGATTCTCATTGTGCTGATGTCGGCAAATTTCTCAACTTTCGCAGTCCCTAGATAATTAGCCTCGTATCCTAAAGTAATCCCACTCTCCGGATCAATCAACGCTTTCCCCGGACGGTAGACCTGCCAGATTAAACCCTTGTCCTGAGGTAAATTACGCACATAAGCAATATCGTCATCGCCCAACAAGACGCGCTGTTCAAAGGTTCCCACTATCGCGGGCGCATCTTTCATACCATCCTCTTCAATAATCAGCGGACGTTTGAGGAATGGGTCTATGGCTCTGGCAGGTATACTGGGAATTGCATCATGCGCGCTACGCTCCACGCGAACAGAGGGGGAAAGCTTCACCGCATTGGACAGATCCGCACCTGATCTGCCGCTTCCAGCCGCTGCGCCCGCACTACCCGTGATGCTCTCGGTTTTGCCATTTGTTGTACTGATCGGTTGCGCAACGCTCAGTGTGTTGGTCGCTCGATCCAGCAAAATAATTTCGCCAGGGAAAATCCAGTGCGGGTCTTCTACTGTCTCCCTGTTCATTCCCCATATTTTTGGCCATTGCCACGGGTCTTTTAAAAACTTGGATGAGATGTCCCACAAGGTGTCACCCTTCACCACGATGTGGCGGTCTGGCGCGTCTTCACGAAGCTGCAGCGTTTCGGCCAAGACAAAGGTGGGCAACAAGCAACAAATCAGCGATATAATAATCTTGTTCATGAGTATCCCATTTAATAAATGTCACTTGAATTTGCATGAGACCGCTTTTAATAAAAAACGGGACGACGCAAGCACACATGCAACACATTGTCCCCCTGTGGGGCAATGTTCGTGCGAAGGATTAAATTCTGCCCCTAGTCTTTTAAATTAGCAAGCATTTATGGCAATTCTCACAATTCTGCAATATCCGGACAAACGTTTGCACACGATAGCCAAGCCCGTGCCAACGGTAACCGCCGAAATCCGCCAACTTGTACAAGACTTAGCGGAAACTATGTATGCTGCGCCGGGCATAGGGTTGGCTGCGACACAAGTTGATGTGCATCAGCAGATAATTGTACTGGACATTTCCACCACACAAGATCAATTACAAATCTTCATTAACCCGCAAATTATCGCCAGCAGCGGCGAAAGTGAATGTGAAGAAGGATGTTTATCAGTGCCAGGCGTATATGAAAAAGTACGTCGTGCTGAGCGCGTAACCGTGCGGGCACTGGATTCACAGGGGGTATTTTTCACGCTGGATGCCCAGGGCATGTTGGCGACTTGTGTGCAACATGAAATCGATCATCTTAAGGGTCGCGTTTTCGTAGAGTACCTTTCTATACTTAAGCAAACTCGCATACAGAAAAAAATAAAAAAGCAGTTGCGCCAACTGGCCTGATTTTCTCAAGACAACGCCCAAAGAAATGCGCTCCTACTGCGGTCACTCTAAAAAAACCAAACGCTCACTTTGAAAATTATATTCGCTGGCACACCCGAATTTGCAGCCACCGCCTTGCAGGCATTGCTGACACATTGTCCCCTTGTGGGACATCACCATGATGTCGTGGTCGTGCTCACTCAGCCTGATCGTCCGGCTGGGCGCGGGATGCACACAACTGCCAGTCCGGTGAAGCAGCTTGCCTTGTCGCATGGCTTGCCCGTGCTGCAACCGACATCCTTAAAATCTTCAGATATTCAACAAACCCTGCGCGATTACGCCGCAGATGTCATGGTGGTAGCAGCCTATGGCTTAATCCTGCCGCAAGCGGTGTTATCTCTGCCACGCCTTGGTTGTTTAAATATTCACGCCTCCTTGTTGCCGCGCTGGCGCGGTGCAGCACCCATTCAGCGGGCAATTCTGGCGGGTGACGAAGAAACGGGTATCACCATTATGCAAATGGATGCAGGTTTAGACACAGGCGATATTTTGCTTAAAAAACGCTGTCCCATTGCTACACAAGACACGGCACAAACCCTGCACGACAAACTGGCAGGATTGGGTGCTGAGGCAATTATCGTAGCATTGCAACATTTACCTGAGAAAAAATTACTCCCCATCGCCCAGGACAACAAGCTCGCCACCTATGCCACCAAACTAAGCAAAGCCGAAGCACGAATCAACTGGTCTGCCCCAGCTACACAGGTGTGCCGTGCCGTGCGTGCTTATTGTCCTTTTCCTGTGGCGCACACTTACTTTGGTTCCACTCCGATCAAAATATGGCAGGCCAAAATACACTCAACCGATGCACAAGCTAACTCGGACCATCAGCCTGAAATAGATCAACCCGGCACTATTTTATCCATAAACCAGCATGGCATTTTGGTGGCCTGCGGTCAGGGCGCAATCTACCTGGAAGTGCTACAACGCCCCAATGCCCGCGCCCTCCCCGCTGCTGATTTTGTGCGCGGATTTACATTGCACACAGGTGATTCCTTTACGAGCTCCCATTAAAAAACGCTATGCACAACACCCAATTAGCTGCGAGCAATGTGGTACGACAAGTGTTAACAGGCCGGAATTTAAATCAGGTTTTAAGCGCAATGCTACAAAGCCTGCGTGACCCTACGCCGCAGCAACGCGGTGCGCTGCAAGATTTAAGCTATGGCACATTGCGCTTTTATGGACAGCTAACTGCCTTGCTCAAACAACTTTTGCATAAACCCGTGACAGATGAGCGAGTGCGCTGCCTGCTGCTGGTTGCGCTCTATCAACTTTTATACAGCAAGGCTGATTCCTTCACAGTAGTCGATCAAGCAGTACGCGCCGCGAAAAAAATCCAACAACATGCTGGCGGTTTAGTGAATGCCGTGCTGCGTAATTTTGTGCGGCAACAAGCGGCACTTTTACAGATCGCCGCGCAGAGCGAGGAAGGACGCTACTCCTACCCGCAATGGTGGATAGATAAAATTAAAATACAGTATGGTGCGCAGGCTGAAAAAATTCTGCTGGCTGGCAATCAGCATCCTCCGATGACACTGCGGGTAAATCGCCACCACCACACAACAACAGAATATTTAGCGCTGCTGACCCGGCATGGCATCGCTGCCCGCCTCATTCCGCCTGATGCTATACAGCTTGCGCATGCTGTGACGGTCGATAAGCTGCCGGGATTTTTTGATGGCCTGGTTTCTGTACAGGATGCCGGCGCACAATATGCTGCGCCCTTACTGGACGTGCAGGACGGGATGCGTGTGCTGGATGCTTGCGCTGCCCCGGGCGGCAAAAGTACACATTTGCTGGAGTTAGCCAACATTGATTTATTAGCTCTGGACAAAGACGCAGAACGATTAACGCGCGTACAAGAAAATTTACAACGGCTACATTTATCCGCTAAATTACAAGTGGGTGATGCGGCACAGCCCCACAAGGGGACAATGTCGCAAGACTGGTGGGATGGCAAGTTATTTCAGCGCATTTTGGCCGACGTGCCGTGCTCGGCATCCGGCGTGGTGCGCCGCCACCCCGATATAAAATGGCTGCGTCGCCCGGCTGACATCGCCGGATTTGCACAACAACAGCGCGATATACTCCACAATTTATGGAACATGCTGGAAGGTGGCGGTAAATTTTTATATGTAAGCTGCTCTGTTTTCGCTCAGGAGAATCAACAAGTGGTGGATGAATTTATCAGACAGCAACCCGATGCTCAGCTTATGCCGATGCCTGCAATTGCAGGCGTATCGACGCATGGACAATTTTTGCCGGATGATCAACACGACGGCTTTTTCTACGCGCTGCTACACAAGCAAGTTCAGTAATAAATGGCCGAGTTGACCAGCTGAATTAAAACAAAAAAGCCGCAGTTGATTGCGGCTTTTTTACTACCACTTACAACTGATTCACTCCGACTATCGCTGGTCGTGCGGCACGGTCACCGTGGTGCTGGCGGTAGATTTATTGCCCGAGCCATCAGTAGCGGAATTAGGTGAGGGTGTAATTCCAATTCGCGTTAAAAACGATAACTGTGTTGGCATCGTCCTCGGCTCCTAGCCGTACTCAAATGTACTGTCTTCGTCACCTCATCCTTGCCGTCTTGTTCTCCTTTCTAACGAAAATGGAATAAGTGCGTCCGGCAGGATTTGCCCCCTCATGTGTGGCATCCAAGCTAAATCGCCGATCATCTGTACCGAGCACTGCACCTTGTGTATCGCCTTGCACCAGCACCTCACTCGACGTAATCGATTCAAGTTTAATTTCTGGCTGGGGATCGTAATGCGAAACCAGGCAAATCAATGAGTGAATTCACAATACAACCGTGAAAACCTGTATTAAGTGCGTTACCGCACAGACTGGCGGCAACATTAAATTTACTTTCAAACATTATGGAAACTTTGCACATTTTTTTAACTTAACCACGACCAGGCACTCACTTTGACCATACGCACTGTGACACTTTTAGGGCTAGCCATGAGCTCGCTGTTTTTCCTCCTGCATGCTCCCCCCGCGCAGGCGGCAGGCGCGCCTGCTGGCACTGTCATTTCCAACCAAGTAACGCTGGGCTATATCGACGGAGGCGTAGCTACCACCACCTCCAGCAATATCGCCACTTTCACGGTGGCAGAAATCATCGACGTTTCACTGGCAGCCCAAGATGCTGCACCCGTTGCCGTCAACTCACCCGACACCAGTCGCGCATTAACGATGTTGTTAACCAACATCGGCAATGGTTCAGAAAACTTTAGCCTGATTCGCAATAATTCACTCCCAGGCAATCAATTTGATCCCGTTACTGCTGCCATCGGCGGAATATTTTTAGAAAGTGGCGCGCAGACTGGTTTTCAAGTCAGCGGGCCGAATGTGGACACGCTCTATATATCCGGTAGCAACGATCCCGTGCTGGCAGCTGATGCCAGCCTGGTGGTTTATCTGGTGAGTGATATTCCCAGTTCACTTGCGCTGGGTAGCACAGGGCTATCCAGCTTAAACGTCGTATCCCTGACAGCGGGCGCGGCAGGTGCTGCACCTGGCACCCCCCTTACAGGTCTGGGTACGGGTGGCGTTGATGCATTGGTCGGCGCGAATAGCGCCACAGCATCAACCACAAGCAGCTATCAAGTTGGGGGGCTTGCAGTCTCAGTATCCAAAAGCGTAGCGCTCATTCAAGACCCGCAAGGGCGCACGGGCAGTACCGCAATCATCATGCCCGGCACGGTGCTCACCTACAGCGTCAGCTTGCGTGTGAGCGGCAACGGCACAGCCAACAACCTCGCTTTTAATGACCCGCTGCCTGCCGAAACCAGCTTTGTGCCGAACAGCATCACCGTGAATGGCGCAACCCGCACCGACGCGGTCGATGCCGACGATACTAATTTCACCTCCAACACCATTAACGTCATTTTTAGTAACACTGCTGCGCCTGTAACCCACGTCATCACATTTCGTGTGACGGTGAATTAACTTTTTTTAACCCTAAGGAGACACCATGAAAACACTGACCCTACTCAATTTAATTTTATCCCTGAGCATTGCTGCCGTACCTGCTGCCTATGCCCAACAAACAGGGGCCCAACAATCATCGGCACGGCAGCCTGGCAGCATCGAGCTTAAACACGTCGCCGAAATCGAGGTAAAAACCACCGATGCCAAAGGCAAGGTGACCATCAAGCGCACGCCAGCAGACAAAGCTATACCGGGCACCGAAGTGATTTACACCACCACTTTCAAAAATGTTGGTAACAAACCAGCGGGAAATATCGTCATCAACAACCTGCTACCCCTGCATACCACCTTAGTGGCGGGTAGCGTGTTTGGCACGAACACCGACATCACTTATTCGGTGGACGGCAAAATTTTTGCCACCCCCAACAAGCTCACAGTAAAAGACCAGGCCGGCAAAGACATCCCCGCCACTGTCAAGGATTACACCCACATACGCTGGTCGTTCAAAGGCAATTTAGCGGCGGGCAAATCCAGCCAAGTGGGATTCCGCGCAAAGATTAATTAATTTTCGATAAGACGACATAAAAATTATGCGCTTACATTTTCAATTTTTTAGCGGCACATGGGGGATGGCCGTCGCGTCGGCTCTCAGCGTTGCACACAAATCTCTCAACCACCCGCCCCGGCTTCACAGCGCGCGTGATCTAACAGGGCACGGCCCGCCAGCAGGTTGCGGGCACCCGGATTCAGATTTAATTTTCTAACAGAATTTTTATTTACCGCCTGAATTTTTATTGACCACAGGAGACACATCATGAAACCGACTTTAAGCAGCAATGAATCACCGCATTACCTACCAGCAGTATTAACCCGATTCATATTAACCCAGTTCAGTCGTTTTATTTTTAAAAGGAGAAATACCATGAAAACATTAAAAACGAGTAGCCGAATACGCGCCGGGGCAGTTGCCTTAGCACTGCTCGGTAGCATCACTTGGGCGGGTACGGTCAGCGCGTTGGGTTCGGCTTCCGGCACATCCATCAGCAACTTGGCGACCTTGACGTATGCCGTCGGCGGTGTCACACAGCCCGTCATCGGCTCTTCTGCCACTGGCAATATCGCCGGCTCAGGCACCACTACCAGCTTCACGGTGGATAACAAGGTCAATCTGAGCGTGACGGAGACAGGTAGCACCGTGTCCTCGGTGACACCAGGTTCTCTAGATCGTGTCACTACGTTCACTGTCACCAACCTCGGTAACACGGCGCAAGGCTACACCTTCGTCGCTGCCAACCAAGGTGTAACCAGCGTCATTGCTACAGTGGCAGACAGCATTGATGTTAGCAATTTCAGGGTGTTTGTTGATAGCAATGCTAACGGCATTTACGATGCTGGAACAGATCTGGCGACGGCCGTATCCACGCTGACTGCGGATGCTACCGTTACCGTGTTTGTGTTGGCAGATATTCCGACAGGGACAACGAACGGCCAGCAAGCCAACGTGACCTTGACTGCGACGACTACAACGGCAGGCAGTGCTGTTGCCGTTACCGAAACAGCGGGTGCTGACACGGCTGGCGTGGATATCGTGTTTGCGGATGCAGCCACCACCGAGCTTGAATTTGTCGGTACAAGTGCTGCGCGTGACGCACAAGGCACGGCGCGTGATGCTTATCGCATTGCTTCGTCCGTCATCAGCGTCAGCAAAACTTCCTTGCTGATTTGTGATCCGTTTAACGGTAGCGGTGCAACCCGTAAAAGCATTCCGGGCGCAATCGTACGTTGGACGATCACCATCAGCAATGCTGGCTCCGCAACCTCATCGGCTTCGTTGGCGCAAGTGACCGATACTTTGGCCGCCGCCACCACCTTTGATACGAACCTAGTCACCGGGTCGGGTGCGCCTGCAACCGTTACAAGCTGCACCAGCGCGAGTGGTAGCCCAGAAAGTGCAACGGGGGCGGGCTTCAAAATCGACGTGACGGGTGATACGCGCGCTGCTGGGGCGGGCGGCGTTTTCCCCTCATTCCGCACCACGACAGCCGATGCCGATGGCGCAACCGCAGCCGCTGGTGTTGTGACCATTGACTACAGCACTGCATTGCCTGCAGGTGGTGCATATACTGCTGGCGAACTCAAGCCTGGCGAGTCCGTGGTTGTGTACTTCAACGTCACGGTCAATTAATCAAGGCCAACTGTGCTTGAGTATTTGCAGCCTTCCCTGAACAACACGCCAGCAACACGGCGCGTTGCATCAGGGGCAAACTGGCTGGTGGGCGTATGCCCGTTAGCCGGTCTTGTCACGCGCATCTCCAGTGTTATCGGGTGTGCGCGGGACAAGACCGCAACCTACGAAATGCGGGCGGCGGTGTTCTCTGTCTTCTGTCTTCTGTCTTCTGCCTTCTGCCTTCTGTCCTCTGGGCAGCCACCCCGCCCAATACCGCCATTACCAATACTGCGCGTGCCACTTATGATATAGGCAGTGTTGCCATCACTGTCAGCGGCGCAGTCACCGTCACTACCGCCGCGCAAACGCCCGCACTGGTAGAATTTTTACGTTATGCACCGGGCATCGGGGTGTCCACCATCGTACAGCCCACGATAAGCAATGGCACAACACTCCCACCGCCCGTGTTTGGCACAACCACGCTGACCGTACCCAGCGCGCTGCCTTTGATACATACCACTACTTATTCCAGCGGCGAGCCGGTATTTATTAAAGTAACCGACTACGATAGAAATCAAAATTCATCACAACTTGACACGCTCAGCATCGTCATTCGCACGCTCGAAGGCGGCGAGTTTGAAAATCTCGTGCTCACCGAAACAGGCTCGGATACCGGCGTATTTGTGGGCTATGTGCAAAGCCAGCAGGGCGAGGCTCCAGCCAGCAGCACGGAGAGATTTATCGGGTTTCCCCAGACGCCTCTCAGCCCGGCAGCGATCAATAATGGAACGCTTAACACCTATTCCAATGCCCAAATTTCTGCCACTTATCAGGATGGCATCAACGGCAACACCTCCATCGCCGCTGTGGTGTTGATTGACCCCGTTGGTATGCTGTTTGATGCGGCTACGGGCGCGCCTGTGAATGGTGTACAAGTTACTTTGCTTAATGTGACCACCAATCTGCCCGCCATCGTGTTTGGGGCAGATGGAGTCAGCCTCTATCCTTCAACCGTCATCACAGGTGGCTCCGTCACGGACGCGAGTGGCCTTGTTTACAACTTCGCGCCGGGTGCATACCAGTTCCCTTTCGTCGCTGCCGGTACCTATCGTTTTGAAGTAATACCACCAACCGGTTTCAGCTTCCCTTCCACCGTGCCGAACACTACCTTGCAAACCCTTCCGGGCGCACCTTATGCGTTAGGGGTTGGCTCGAGAGGCGAAAATTTTCCACTGGCTGATGGTCCGCCCTTGCGTATCGACATTCCGCTGAATTCTGCCAACGGCAGCTTGCAAATCACCAAAAGCACAGGCAAAGCCACTGTTGCCATAGGCGACTACGTGCCCTATACCTTAAGCCTGCGCAACCCCAATCCGCTGTCTGTCAACGGCGTGCAAATTGCTGACCGCCTGCCGCCGGGTTTCCGCTATCAAGCAGGCACAGCGCGCCTGGATGGCGCTGTCTTAGCTGATCCTGCCATCGCTGCCGATGACCGCACCCTCACCTTCAGCATTGGCACGATTACTACAGGTACGACTGTGAATGTTAAGTATGTGGTGAGTGTCGTGGCAGGCGCGCAAACAGGCCCGGCGGTAAACAGCGCGCAGACGGTGGGCGTGGCGTCTAACACGGCGCGCGCCACGGTATTAGTGCTCGAAGACTTAAATCATTCCCGTGCGATTTTAATGGGGCGTGTAATCGTTGGCTCATGTGATGATACCGTCGAGAATGACAATGTGGGCTTAGCCAATGCGCGCATCGTGTTGCAGGACGGCACGTATATCCTCACCGATAAAGAAGGCCGCTGGCATGCCGACAACATCCGCCCCGGTACGCATGTGGTGCAGCTTGATTTGGACAGCCTGCCTAAAGACTATAAAGTGGTGGCCTGTGAAAATAACTCGCGCTTTGCCGGACGCAACTATTCACAATTCGTCAACGTGCGGGGAGGCTCGTTGTGGCGTGCAGATTTTTACGTGAAAAAAATAGCCCCGCCTGTCACGATCGTTAAGCCGATTGCCCAATGTGCGCCTGTGATAACCCCACCGCCTGTGTTCGAAAAAAGTACCTTCTCTGCTGACAAAATATTTGCCTTTGGCAGTGCGACTCTGAACGCGACAGGAATTGTCAGCCTGGATGAATTTTTAGACAAAAAGCGCGGCGTGAATTTTCAATCTATCACACTCATCGGCCACACCGATCCGCTCGGCAGCGAAACCTATAACCTCACACTGTCACTTAAACGTGCGGCAGCCGTACGAGATTATTTTGTCCGCAATGGCCTGGATGCCAAACTTATAGAAATTGGGGGAACGGGCAAAAGCGAGCCGATTAAACCGTTGGCAGAATGCACAGGTACCAAGGGCAATGCCTTAAGTGAGTGCCTGGCACCCAATCGCCGAATTGAAGTGCATGTCACCATCTTGATCCCGGCTGCACCCTTGCCGCCGCAGACCGACTGCCAAGTACCGGAACGGCACTCCAAGGCCGATGCTACGGCGGCACAACCCGAGGTGATAGCAGCGGATTCCCCGCCAGTAATAAATGAAAGTAAGCCATTGGGTGGCAACGTCGTGAGTGGCAACATCACTGGCGACACCAATCTGAAAAATGCTGCGGACGGCACACCTATCATGAAACAAGTGACCGCGCAGAGCCAGCACTCCCTGCAACTGGTTGAGAAACTGGATTACGACGAAAAGTGGTTGGTCACCGCCACCCCCGGTATCGAATGGCTACACCCGCGCGAGAGTTTTCAGCCCGCGCTGCCTGCAATCAAAATCGCTGTTAAACATTTACCCGGCCAGCGCGTGGAAATGAAGGTGAATGGCGAAAGAGTCAATCCGCTTTATTTCGATGGCACAACCACGAATGCTGCGGTCAACCTCGGGCTGTCTCTGTGGCGCGGGGTCACCATCAAGGAAGGTGACAACCTTGTGGAAATGACCGTGCTGGACACTAAAGGTGCTGCCGCAGGGTTCGTTGCCGTAACAAACAGTCCTCAGGCAACGGGTGCAACGACGGCAGGAACACGAATTACGGTGTTCTGGGCGCGGGCTACATCGGCAGCGATGACTGCACCGACGGTAGCGGACCCTGGCGATCACGTTTTCGCTCAAATCCTTACCTATCGGGGCGTAATCAGTACCGGCAATCCGTGGGACGTCACCGGCGGCGGCGTCAAGGCAGTGGCCAGCACGTTAGTTACGGTGACCAGTGTCACAACCACGGTGGATAACACGCTCATCGTTCAGGCCACCGCGCGGGACGTCACCGGCACCGGTGCCATGTTCAGCGCGCAGACCAATGCGGGCCTGACCGGCATTACCGAGCAATCCGACGCAGGAACGGCTTTAGGCAATGGTGGCGGGTTCGCGGTATGGGATGGCGTCAAGGCGACGGCGGGCGCGACTGGCAATACGACCGCGACCGTTACCAGTTCCATCAACGCGTTCCTGACGATCGCGCTCAGGCCGCCGGTCCCCACGCTCTCCTCGGCGGCGAACCAGTCTTTCACCATCGGCGATCCGCCGACACTGGCGAGCACGCTCACGGTGACGGATGCCTCGACGCCGACGATCACGGCCACCAACGACCTGCGGATCCGCATTCCAGCGACGTTCAACATGACGTGGGACACGGCGGTGACGACGGTGACGCTGGGGGGCGGGGCGGCGGGCAAGGTGAGCGCCACGCTGTCGGCCTACGAGGACAGCAACAAGACGGCGGTCTTGAATGTGACGACAAACTTCGCGGCGAGCGACCAGCTGGTAATCCCCCCAGAAATTAGTGGCAGTTAGAAGTAGAATTTTCTCAATTAGAAAGCGAGGGAGTTTTACATGAAGACATCACGATTTTCAGACAGTCAAATCATTGCGATACTCAAGGAGGCAGAAGG
>CANJMS010000019.1 GCA_947475825.1 Nitrosomonadales bacterium | reverse complement strand
TACGCACCAAGGCTAAACTGAAAGCCGCAACAACCGAGAACATGCTGACATTGGAGAAATCACCTGAGCGTGTCAAAAAATACTTCCAAGATTCTCGCGTAAAATATGCGGCATGAAAACTTCAAACTTCATCTGGCCGGATCAATAAATGTTGCGCAATCTGGAATCCATAAGCTGCGATGCTCGACGTGGCATAACAATGAACCCCGCGCCGGCTCACTCACTCCCTCGTAATGATCCAAGCCCGAACGTACCTTGGTGACGAACACTATTTTCTCCAGTGTGACCTCGCTGGGGGGATGCACTCGCACCCCAGAGAAACGGGATAAATCCGGTGTGCAAAACGATGTGTCTGGTGCAACTAACTAGACGCGACAAGATGTCTGCACCTGCCATCACATGAAGAACAGTGTTACCTTAAAAACAGCCTAGAAACGACCAGAATTACTCCAAAATATTGGCCGCATTGAGAGGAACGTGAAAGTTTTTACTGCTTCACATTTCAAGTGCGCAGATAATCAGTCATTAGCGGTTTCCTATATCTTAATGTTCACCCAATACCGAGACAGTAATTTGCGCGAGTACATCAGAATGCAGCACAATCGTGACAGAGTAATCACCAATCTGCTTGAAGTGACCTTCCGGCATACGAATTTGCGATTTTTCCACGGTAAACCCCTTCGCTACCAAGGCTGCCATGATGTCGATATTTGTGACTGAACCAAATAATTTTCCATCTAAGCCAGATTTTTGTACGATCTGCACAGTTAAGCCGTTAATTTTATCAGCCTCTGCCTGAGCTTCAGCGATGCACGCTTTTTCTGCTGCTTCCAACTCTACGCGACGTGCGGAAAATTCAGCCTTGTTGCTTTCAGTCGCACGCTTGGCCTTGCCCTGCGGGATGAGAAAGTTGCGCGCATAACCATCTTTTACGCGTACCACATCACCCAATTGTCCCAGGTTAACCATTTTTTCCATCAATATTATTTGCATGTCTCGCTCCTTAATGCAGATCAGTGTAAGGCATCAGCGCCAGAAAACGTGCGCGCTTGATTGCGACACTCAGTTGCCGTTGAAAACGAGATTTAGTGCCCGTAATTCGTGCCGGTATGACGCGACCATTCTCAGAGATAAACTCTTTAAGAATGTTCAAATCCTTGTAGTCCACTTCTGCAATTTTATCGGCTGTGAAGCGGCAAAATTTGCGCCGTTTAAATAATTGACGTGAGGAAGAGTTGCCCTTTTTGTCATCTTTTTTCTTAAATGTATAAGCCATATTAACTCCTAAAATTCTACCCTAAATTTTTATTAGGGTAATGTTTTCAATGTGCAGAATCAGTTGCGTGATGCGTAAGCTGCGTTGTGCTAGAAACCCCTGTGCCAGCACACGCTGCCCAATGTTCATTCGACTGATCTGCTGAGCTACTGTGTCAAATGCCACCGCAGATATTTCGAATTGAACTTGTCTCGCAGTACCTACCTCTTGTTGGGTTGAAGCGTGTCGTATTTTTAATGTCACACGCGCTATGCCCGCTGGGGTGGTACGCAATTCATCTATCGCTACAATTTCACCCTTTACTACGAACTGATTACTGGCTTGGATCAATCAATTGGGCCCAATCAAGCAGCCGCATCTGCTGCTGAAGTGCTATCCGGTATCGATACTGATTCAACAGCAGCAGCCGGAGCAGCAACGGTACGTGATTTCTCTTCTCTCATCATAGCCGAAGGCGCAGTCACTGCGACCTTGGTTTTAATGGTCAAATGACGCAGCACTGCATCATTAAATCTGAAGGCATGTTCCAGCTCGTCCAGCGCTTCTTGGCCACACTCTATGTTCATCAAGACGTAATGTGCTTTGTGAATTTTTTGGATGGGATAAGCCAGTTGCCGACGACCCCAGTCTTCCAAGCGGTGAATGATGCCACTCTTGGCGACCACGAGGGCGCGATAGCGCTCTATCATTGCAGGAACTTGCTCGCTTTGATCAGGATGAACTATAAATACAATTTCATAATGCCGCATTGAATCTCCTTGTGGATAATAAAGCCTCCCGTCATATAAAAACGGTGAAGCAAGGGTGAGGTGCTGCCAAATTTGCTACATAAAATTTGGTAGCATCCTACAGGGGCGCGATTATAGCGAGAAACAAGGTCAGGTCAAGCACAACAATCAATCTTACGGCTCCCGCCAATAATCTTACTCCGCTACGGGTACAGAAGGCTCCTGCACAATCAATGCCTTCATGCTCAAACGCAAACGACCTTTTTCATCGGCCTCTAATACTTTAACTCTTACAGCTTGGCCTTCTTTCAAGACATCGGTTACTGCGTTGACGCGCTCGTTGGAAATTTGCGAAATATGCAGCAAACCATCTTTGCCCGGCATGATATTCACTATCGCACCAAAATCTAACAGCTTGATGACCGAACCTTCGTAAGTCTTGCCCACTTCAACTTCCGCAACTATATCTTCGATGCGTTTCTTAGCCAACATCCCACCTTCAGCACTGACACTGGAAATCGTTACATTACCATCGTCATCAATATCAATAGTCGTGCCGGTCTCTTCAGTGAGTGCGCGAATAACTGCCCCGCCCTTACCAATAACATCGCGGATTTTTTCAGGATTAATTTTTAGCTTAATCATGCGTGGTGCATGTGCCGACACTTCTGCACGTACCGTAGGCATGGCTTTTTTCATGATACCCAGGATGTGCATGCGGCCTTCGCGTGCCTGAATAAGTGCGGCTTTCATAATGTCACGAGTAATACCATTAATTTTGATGTCCATCTGTAGCGCAGTAATACCAGTCTCAGATCCTGCTACTTTAAAATCCATGTCGCCCAAATAATCTTCATCACCCAGAATATCGGTCAATACTGCAAAGCGGTTGCCATCTTTAATTAAACCCATCGCAATACCGGCAATATGCGTTTTAACTGGCACGCCTGCATCCATCATGGCTAAGCTGCCACCACACACCGAGGCCATTGAGCTCGAGCCATTGGATTCTGTAATTTCAGAAACAATGCGTATGGCGTAACTAAAATCTTCTTCGCTCGGCAATGATGCTGCCAATGCGCGTTTGGCCAAATATCCATGACCAATTTCACGGCGCTTAGGCGTTCCGACCCGTCCTGTTTCACCTGTGGAGTAAGGCGGAAAATTGTAATGCAGCATGAAACGATCTGAATATTCACCTTGCAACGCATCAATTTTTTGTGCGTCACGCGCCGTACCGAGCGTGGTTACCACCAGCGCCTGAGTTTCTCCACGTGTAAACAATGCTGAGCCGTGTGTGCGCGGCAAAACACCTGTGCGTATTGTAATCGGGCGTACTGTGCGAGTATCGCGACCATCGATGCGCGGCTCGCCACTGAGAATTTGACCGCGTACAATTTTCGCCTCCAGTGCGCCAAATAAATCATTCAAATGATTTTTGGGCAGAGTAGGATCAGCGGACAACAACGCTTCTACTACCTTGGCACGAAGCGCATCGACTTGAACCGTGCGCGCCTGTTTTTGACGCACTGCGTATGCGGCTTGCAACTCAACTTCTGCGATTTCAGCAATTTTAGCGATCAGCACGTCATCCTTAATTGTAGGTGCCCAGTCCCAAGCATCCGCGCCTACTGCATCAGCCATTTCATTGATCGCTTGTATGACCACCTGCATTTGCTCATGACCAAACATGATCGCGCCCAACATGATGTCTTCCGGCAATTCCTGCGCTTCGGATTCCACCATCAACACAGCTTTATCTGTGGCAGCCACAACTAAATTCAATTTTGATTGCGCCAGTTGATCCATCGTAGGGTTCAACAAATAGCCGCCATCTACATACCCGACACGCGCCGCGCTGATAGGACCGTCAAATGGAATACCCGATATAGCCAGTGCAGCCGATGCGCCTATCAGGGCAGGAATATCAGAATCAATTTGGTTATCTGAAGAAATCACCGTTGCAACTATTTGTACCTCGTTGTAGAAGCCTTCTGGAAATAACGGACGCAATGGGCGATCAATCAGTCGTGAAGTCAGAATTTCCTTCTCACTCGGACGACCTTCGCGACGGAAAAACCCTCCGGGAATTTTACCCGCAGCATACGTGCGCTCCTGATAATCCACGGTCAGCGGAAAAAAATCCTGCTCTGGCTTGGCTGATTTACAGCCCACAACCGTAACCAGTACTACTGTATCATCAAGACTCACCATGACTGCACCACTTGCCTGGCGCGCGATCTCCCCTGCTTCCAGAGTGAGTTGATGATTGCCGTACGCTATTGTTTTTTTGTAGTGACTCAACTCAGGCCTCTTTCTGTTTTATTCGGGTGCGTCAGCCCCATTGATGAAATAAGTAAGTGAAATAAATGTTGGTTTAATGCCGACTAGCAGCATTTTTATCCGCGAGATTATTTTTATTTACGCAACTCAAGGCGAGTTATCAATGACTGATAGCCTTCCTGATTTTTGCTTTTGAGATAATCCAAAAGCTTGCGACGGCGACTCACCAAACGCAACAATCCGCGGCGTGAATGATGATCTTTGACGTGGGTTTTAAAATGCCCAGTCAAATAATTGATCCGTGCAGTCATCAATGCCACCTGCACTTCGGGGGAACCAGTATCACCCTTAACACGCTGATAATCGGTCATGATTTGCGCTTTTTGCGCGGCTGTAATTGACATCTTTTATTCTCCACTCACTAAAAAATGCCGCATTTTACTCTTGAATGCGGCGACTGCTCAAATCTATTTACTATTTGCTTCCATTCCCATCTGTGCAACGCTTCTGGCAATGCTGGAGAGTATCCGCACAGGTGCTAGATTTTGCCCATCCAGATCTGCTACGCCGATAAAACTCCCACTCGCATATAGCCGAACTCTGCCATCCAACAAAGCTGTGTCTATAACCAATCTTTGCCCTTGGGCAATGCGAATTAACTGCCCCTCATCTAACTCAACCGTGGGCATTCCCAACATTAAACTATCAGAGGGCAGCAAACATGCATCTCTTTGTGCGGCAGTCATATCTTCTAATTGCTGTAGCGTATACGCGCCCTGCAAGCGGAAGCGACCAATGGCCGTGCGCCGCAATCCACCCAAGTGCGCGCCGCAGCCCAAAGCCCGCCCTATGTCTTCAGCTAAGGTGCGGACATAAGTACCTTTGCTGCAGCGCACACTTATTTCCAACTCCCTGAATCCCAATTCATGGCTCGAAAATCGTTCCATACGCAGCTCATGTATGGTCACGCTACGGCTGGCACGTTCGACTGTTTCACCTTTACGTATGTATTCGTATAACGGCTTGCCTTGATGCTTGAGTGCGCTGTACATCGGCGGGATTTGCTGAATATCTCCCAGAAAACGTTGCAGCACCGCCCTCGCCTGCGCTATATTTATTTCGTCAAGAACATGCGGCAAGCAGGTCTCCACTATTTCACCTTCAGCATCGCCCGTGGTGGTGGTTTGTCCTAGTCGCACTAAGGCATGATATGTTTTATCGGCTTCCAGTAAGGTGCTGGTAAATTTCGTGGCCTCACCCAAACAAATTGGCAACAGCCCAGTGGCTAATGGATCAAGCGTCCCGGTATGTCCGGCCTTTTCCGCTTGAAACAGCCGCCTGACTTTTTGCAGCGCAATATTGGAGCTAAGCGTCAATGGTTTATCAAATAATAAAATCCCGTTTACGGGGCGTTTGATATGCGCCATTATTGACCTGAATCCCTGTGGTCGCTGGCCACAGCCTGATCGATCAGTTGCGATAAACGCGCACCGGATGCAACCGTTGGGTCATATACAAAATGCAATTGCGGCGTAATCCGCAACTTCATACTGTGCGCCAGTTGGCTACGCAAAAATCCGCTCGCTCGCTCCAAACCCTGCTGCACTTGCTTATTGTCTCCAGCCATTTTTGATTCTGCCATTTTTGATTCTGATAGCGTGGTATAAAACACCTTGGCGTGGGAATAATCCCGGGCAACTTCAACGTCGGTCAAAGTTACCATGCGCACTCTAGGATCATTTACCTGCAAGCGTATAAATTCTGCCAACTCGCGCCGAATCTGGCTAGCCACACGATCTACTCTGCTGTAATCCTTGGGCATATTTCCCTTAAGCATTAATTGCTCGGGCTACCTCTATAATCTCGAATGCTTCCAAATGATCCCCCACTACAAGATCGTTGTAATTTTTCAATGACAGTCCGCACTCAAAATTAGAACGCACTTCCTTCACGTCGTCTTTAAAACGTTTCAAGGAATCCAATTCGCCCGTATGTATTACTACGTTATTCCGCAATACGCGAATTTGTGAATTGCGCTTGATTAAACCATCTGTCACATAGCAGCCTACTACCGTGCCAATCTTGGATATAACGAATACCTGCCGAATTTCCACTGTGCCCAGAATGACTTCTTTTTTCTCGGGTGCGCGCATTCCAAACAGAGCCGCTTTAACTTCATCTACCATTTGGTAAATGATGTTGTAGTAACGCACATCCACACCAGCCGATTCCGCCAATTTGCGTGCTGCAGCATCAGCACGGCTGTTAAATCCAACCACAATAGCCTTGGATGCGATGGCCAAATTAATATCCGATTCACTGATTGCGCCAACCGCGCTGTGAATCAAATTAATCTTAACCTCATCGGTGGAAAGTTTTTGCAGCGCATGTGCGATAGCTTCACACGAACCTTGCACATCAGCTTTAACAATCAGGGGAAGCACTCGCACTTCACCCTCAGCCATTTGCTCGAACATATTTTCCAGCGAAGCGGCTTGCTGCTTGGCCAATTTAACCGCGCGGAATTTACCTTGCCTGAATAGCGCAATTTCACGCGCCTTCTTTTCATCAGTCAAAATTAATACGCTTTCGCCTGCCACTGGCACGGCTGATAAGCCCTGAATTTCAACCGGGATAGAAGGGCCAGCCTCATCAATGGCATTGCCATTTTCATCCAGCATGGCGCGCACCCGCCCAAATACAGCGCCGACCAACATCGCATCGCCGCGCTTTAATGTGCCAGATTGCACTAAAATGGAAGCAACAGGTCCTTTACCTTTATCCAGCCTAGCTTCAATAACGATCCCTCTCGCCAAACTCAGCTTAGGTGCGGTGAGTTGCAGCACTTCGGCTTGTAGCAAAATACTTTCCAGCAGCGTATCAATACCCTGACCAGACTTGGCCGACACCTCGACAAACATGGTATCGCCGCCCCAGTCTTCCGGCACGACCCCTTCTGCTACCAGTTCTTGTCTGACACGCTCAGAGTTCGCGTCTTGTTTATCAATTTTAGTAATCGCCACTACAATCGGCACATTCGCAGCCTTGGCATGGTGAATGGCTTCTTTGGTTTGCGGCATCACACCATCATCTGCTGCCACGACCAAAATAACAATATCGGTCACTTGTGCGCCGCGTGCGCGCATGGCAGTAAACGCTTCGTGACCCGGCGTATCCAAAAAGGTAATCATGCCGCGTGGCGTGTTTACATGATATGCGCCGATGTGTTGGGTAATTCCACCCGCTTCACCACTGGCTACCCGGGTACGACGAACAAAATCCAGCAGTGATGTTTTACCATGATCAACGTGTCCCATCACCGTAACCACAGGGGCGCGCGGCTCCAGTGGAACATTTTTCTGCCCTTCCAACTCAGTCAAAAAACTGCCAGGATCGTCTGCCAGAGCGGGCTTAGCAATATGCCCCAACTCTTCCACAACAATCATTGCTGTTTCCTGATCCAGCACTTGGTTAATCGTCACCAGCGAACCCAAGCCCATCAGTGCCTTGATTACCTCAATCGCCTTAAGCGACATTTTCTGTGCTAGCTCGGCAACAGTGATGCTTTCCGGAACGATTACCTCATGCACCACCGGCTCTGTGGGCAGAGAGAAAGCGTGTTGTGCAGCCTCTGCATGCTTAGCATGTTTATCATGATTTCTAGGGCCAACCCGCGCTCTACTGCCAGTCCAGCCTGTCAAGCGGGTGTCAGAAGGTGCGGTGATACGTTTCTTTTGTCCTGGCTCACCCCGCGCCACGTCCTTGTGAACAGTCTTGGCTTTAGTTTTTTCTGAGACAATAGTTTTGACCACCTTCTTAGGGGCAGGTCTAATCACCTTATCGCCGATTTGAGGCGCAGGTCTGTGCAACGTGCCCTCGGCCAAATTGGGTTTGGCAACAACAGGCTCGACAACAACTGGCGCAGGTGTTTCAAGCACTGCGGCTGGTTTCTCAGGCTCGACAATTGCTACTGGAGGTGGTGGCGGAGCGGCATGTCGTTTACTTCTCGCAACTTTAACCTTCACTTCGGCAGCCTGTCGCGCTGCTAACTCAGCCTGACTACGCGCTTCCAGTTCGCGAGCGGCAAGCCCCTCTTCAGCTAAAATTTTAGCTTTTGATGCGGCGTTAACATCTGGTACAGCTGGTACTACAATCTGTTCAACAGGTAATTCGGCAGGGGGTGTAATCGGTGCGATGGTGCGCTTCTTGCGCACTTCAACCTGAATCGTGCGCGGCTTGCCAGTACTATCAGCTTTCTTTATTTCAGTGGTTTCACGACGGGTTAATGTAATTTTCTTACTCGCTGGCGCAATTCCGTGAGAAATGCGCAAATGCTCCAATAATTGCGCCTTATCCTGCTCTGAAATGGGATCTGCTTCACCCTTTTTGGAGACACCCGCTGCTTGTAATTGTTCAAGTAACAATTTTGCCGGTAAATTCAGATCACCTGCAAGCTGCGCTACATTCATTTTTCCCATCACAACCACCCTATTGGAGACTCATCGCACTCAATACCTGCAACATATTGACAAAAACTTATACTCAGATAAAAAACTCAATACTAGATAAAACTCAAGATCAAACAAACCAAAAATCAAACGAACCAGGGTGCTCGCGCCGTCATAATCAATTGATTAGCACGTTCAGCAGTCATCCCTGTTAGTTCAACTAACTCATCCTCAGCCAAGTCAGCCAGCTGATCCTGCGTGCCCACGCCCTTGCTGGCTAAAGCCCGCGCTGTTTCTTCATCCATGCCTTCCAGCTTGAGCAAATCTTCGATGTTATGCCCTACCTGCTCTTCGCTTACAATCGCAGCGATCAGTAAAGCATTGCGTGCGCGGCTGCGTAATTCGTTGACCGTTGCTTCATCCAGCGATTCAATTTCCAGCATCTCTTCCAGCGGCACATAAGCCACTTCTTCCAGCGTGTTAAATCCTTCCTGCACCAGAATATCTGCCACCTCTTCATCCACGTCCAACTTGCTCATGAACAAATCACGCACCTTGGAAAATTCCTTCTCATTCTTCTGACCCGATTCCTCCACGGTCATGATGTTGAGCTCCCACCCGGTCAATTCACTGGCCAAGCGCACATTCTGACCATTACGGCCAATGGCCTGTGCCAGATTTTCGTCTTCGACCACCACATCCATGCAATGCTTATCTTCATCGACCACAATGCTGGTCACATCCGCCGGAGCCAAAGCGTTAATTACGGCTGTAGCAGGATCATCCGACCACATCACAATATCTACACGCTCGCCCGCCAACTCATTGGTGACCGCCTGCACGCGCGAACCACGCATGCCGACGCAAGTGCCTATCGGATCAATACGCTTATCATGCGAGCGCACTGCAATTTTGGCACGCACGCCCGGATCGCGCGCGGCACTGACAATTTCCAGCAACCCTTCTTCCATCTCGGGCACTTCCAGTTCAAACAGTTTAACTAAAAATTCCGGCGTAATGCGGGACAAAATAATTTGTGCGCCACGCACACTGCGATCCACACGCAGAAAATAAGCGCGCACGCGATCACCCGATCGAATGTTTTCCTTAGGGATCATCTGATCGCGCGGTAACAATGCTTCAATCTTACCGAACTCTACAATGGCGTTGCCGCGCTCTAAACGTTTCACCGTACCAGAAACCAGATGTTCATTTCGTTCCATGAAATCATGCAGTATCTGCTCGCGCTCCGCATCGCGTATGCGCTGAAAAATAACTTGCTTGGCAGCTTGCGCGCCGATGCGCCCAAAGTCGATGGACTCCAGCGGCTCTTCAATAAATTCACCTATCTGAATTTCTGGATTGCGCTTTTGCGCCTCACTTAACTTGATATGCAAGTCGGGCGTTTCAAATGTCTCGTCATCCATGACCTCCCAACAACGATACGATTGATACTCGCCAGTATTCCGGTCAATTCTAACGCGCGTGTCTGATTCTTCTGAAAACCGCTTCTTGGTAGCTGAGGCCAAAGCAGATTCCAGTGCGCCAAACACGATTTCCTTGTCCACGTTTTTCTCACGCGCTAAGGCATCTACTAATAATAAAACTTCACGATTCATCACCGCCTCCAACTAAGCTCACGACCTGCCCAAGGCAAGCGGATGCAATATTAAAACTTGGGAATCAAGCGCGCCTTATCCAAATTGGCAAGCTCGATCAATATTTGGTTACCATCCACATCCAACTGCAAAACACCATGCTGAACATCGCCCAATATTCCGGTGAAATTCCTACGTCCAGCCAGCGGCACACGCACCTTTAACTGCACTTGTTCACCACGAAAACGCACAAAATCGGCTTCTTTTTTAATGACCCTATCCAAGCCAGGAGAGGAAACTTCCAACCGATCAAAATCAACCGCCTCGACCAGAAATAATCGCGTCAACTGCTTGCTGACCAGCTCACAATCATCCACCGTAATGCCTCCTGGCTTATCCATAAAAATCCGCATCAAACCTCTGCCAGACATTTCCAGATCAACCAGATCAAAGCCCAAGCCACTTACAGTGGCTTCTACCAACTTCTCAACATCCATAATTTTTTACATCCGCAAATAAAAAACGGGCCGAGGCCCATCTACATATAACGGCGCGGATTATAGCAAAATAATCTATGAAAGGGAATGACTTACATGACATAACATAACATAACATGACAGTACGCACGGTCGGCCTGCTGCGGGCGAAGATCAAAATCGGGATGATGAATCTGATATACAACATGGTGCGTCTGGTGCAACTCACCAGACGCGATGGGATAGCTAAGTCCGCAATTGAAAAAGTGGCATGAATTACTCAGAAGACGACAGAAAAATAACCAAAATTGCCAAGAATATGGGGTGGAAATTGGATGTCGTAAAAACTATTAATACCGAAATTTTTTAAAACGCAAAAATTTAATTAGGCAAAAATTTAATTAGTTAGAGGTGTCCTACAGTTACTGTTATTTCAGCTTTGTTTCTTTATATGCAACATGCTTGCGCACAACTGGATCAAATTTTTTGATCTCGATTTTTTCTGGCGTAGTGCGCTTGTTTTTGTCGGTAGTATAAAAATGACCTGTGCCAGCACTGGATTCTAATTTGATTTTTTCACGCATTGTCTATTACTCCTTAAACTTTCTCGCCACGAGCGCGCATTTTTAACAAGACTGCATCGATTCCATTTTTATCAATGGTACGCAAACCTGCATTGGTGAGGCGCATGGAAACAAAGCGATTTTCAGTTTCCACCCATAAACGACGATGCTGCAAATTCGGCAGAAAACGACGTTTGGTTTTGTTATTGGCGTGGGATACATTGTTTCCCACCATTGGACGCTTACCTGTTACTTGACATACACGAGCCATGATTATTTACTACCCTGTTTGCAAAAGAGCCGCGATTCTACCCTAATCTAAAAATACGTTCAACATTTGAATGTGTTAATTGACTCGGTCAGCCTAAATAAACTGAACTTCCACCATCGTCCCCGCCGCAACATCGCCTAGTGCAACGGGCAATACAATGAAGCAGTTAGCTTTGCTCATGGAGCTGAGTATGCCTGAACCTTGCTCGCCAGTGGTTTGCACTGTCCATTCGCCGTCGGCTGTTTGACTGACAACGCCGCGCTGAAACTCGGTGCGTCCGGGGATTTTTTTAATCGGGCTGGTGCATCGCGCCTGCAATGTGAACGCGGGTTTGGGTTGTTGCCCCGTTAATATCAGTAGCGCATCGCGCACAAATTGCTGGAAGGTCACCATGACCGCCACCGGATTGCCCGGTAGTCCAAAAAAATGACTGCTACCGATTTTGTCGCCCGCGTTAATTTTGCCATAGGCAAGTGGCCTACCCGGCTTCATGGCGATTTTCCAGAATACCACCTCACCAATTTCCGCTAATAGCTGCTTAATATAGTCCGCCTCACCCACCGAAACCCCACCACTGGTGATAATCACATCAGCCTGCTGTGCCGCATCCAGCATGGCTTGCTTGAGAATGGCTTTATCATCTTGAATGTTGCCCAGATCAATTATTTCCACACCCAGACCAGCCAGCAGCCCCATCAAAGTGAAACGATTACTGTCATAAATTTGCCCGACAAGTAACGACGTGCCGGGCTGTTGCAATTCATCGCCCGTAGAAAAAATAGCCACTTTCAATTTACGATAAACCTGCACCTCACTTAGCCCCAATGAGGCCAACACACCCATTTCCGCAGCACGAATAGTCTGGCCGCGAGCCAAAACCAACGCACCCTGCTGAATATCCTCGCCTGCACGACGAATATTTTGCCCCGCCCGCACGCTTTTATTCAGCATAATGATATCGCCCACAACCGTAACATGCTCCTGCATCACCACGCTGTCACAATCATCCGGGATCAATGCACCTGTCATGATGCGAACACACGCCCCTTTTGCCATGCTCCCTTCAAACATATGTCCCGCATAACTGCTGCCGATTATTTTCAAAGTCTCCGTACCCTGCACACAATCAACAGCACGCACCGCATACCCATCCATCGCAGAATAATCATGCGGCGGAATATGCATGGGTGAAATTACATCACTGGCTAGAGTACGCTGCCATGCGGTGTGCAATGGCACGGTCTCCTGCCCGGTAATCGGCGTCAGAAACTGCCGGATAAACGCCCGCGCTTGTTCCACCGACATCGCGTTTGGGTCATAGTCGTGCAAGGTGTTGAGGTCGGACAGAGAAGTGAGGTTAGATTTCATCGTGTAATTTTCATGGTGAATCTGAATTAAGAGTAAACCACCAGCGCTTGGCGGGTTTAAATTAAACGGTTACACGCCATACTTACGGTAACGGTGATAATCCAAGCTCTTTCAGGAATTCATTGTGCCTTTCCTTTGCTTGAGCAATCTTCTCTTCCTGCGCCATCAAGTCCTCATGCACCAAAGCAAGGGCAACAGTCTCCTCAGCTATTGCGGAGCTGACGTAACGTGAAATATTCAAGTTAAGCCCTCAAACTTCTCGCGGAAGTTATGCTCAAGCGCGGCCTTGTCGCGGATGTCGTCGCGGTAGGTATATTTGAGATCGGTTAGCTTTGCGATCAAGCTTTGTTCGATCTGGTTTTCTGTGGTAGTCATTGGAATTATTCAGAAAATTCAACCCAGCAATTCTACAGGTTTTGACTGTTTTTCTTTGAAGATTTGCTGCTCACCGATGTGAATTTGTTTGATTGACGGACATATCCGTGGTACGTAGAATGCGGTTCATGCGACGCTTCATCATACTTCTTTTACTGTGCCTATTGCCTATCCAGACCTCTTGGGCTGTGGTTGCTGATTTTTGCAGGCACGAGCAGGGCAAGGCTGCCCAACACTTCGGCCATCACAATGATGAGCACAAGGCTTCGCCTAGCGTACTGGACGGTAGCACGGTGTCCGACCAAGACAGCTCCAATCCAAATTTTAGTCACGATCACTGTCATCTATCGGGTTTTCTGGGTGCGTTGAGCGAGTACACATTCTCCATGCGCGCGCCCTTGCAGTTGTCGTTACATCGTGACAATCCATCCTATTCCTTCCTTGCTGCGGATAAACCCGCACGCCCCAACTGGCTCATTGCCGCCTGATACGGCGCGACGAGCTTCATTCGTGATTTAGCACACGCTTTATCCTGAATTTACCTAAATTTATTTAGAATCTATCTGGATTTATTCAGAATCTATCTGGATGTAATTCTGGTGCTACAGCCTCGTTTCGCCGAGCTCATCCCTGTCACTTGTGGAGAATTTGATGCGAAGATATATATTGCCGCTGGGATTGTCAGTGCTGTTTTTCAATCCTTCCTATGCACAAACTACATTGTCCCCTCGTGGGATTGATGCCGTGCGCGACCACGCTGTTGAAACGAGCATCGTCAGCACGCCACCTGTCACCGAGTCGGTTGCCCCGCTCACCCTAAAAGCCGCACTGGAACTGGCGCTAAGAGCCAATTCGGAGTTGGCGACCGCTACGCGCGAACTGAAGGCGGTCGAGGCCATGATCGTTCAGGCGCAAGCGCGCCCGAACCCGGAGATTGCAACTTCCATTGAGGATACGCGCAGTGCGACGCAGCTCACGAAACTGCAACTGAACCAGCCAGTTGAGCTTGGCGGCAAGCGCGCGGCCAGAATCAACGCTGCAGAGCGGAGCCGCGATGCCGCATCAGCGGAACTAGATACCAAGCACGCCGAAATTCGTGCAGCGGTGATGACGGCATTTTCTGATGTGCTCGTTGCGCAGGAACGTTTGCGGCTGGCCCAAGCATCCGTTGAGCTCGCCCAACGCGCTAGCACCGCCGCCTCGAGGCGGGTCATGGCCGGCAAGGTATCGCCAGTAGAAGAAACCAGGGCGCGCGTGGCCGAAGCCAGTGTGCGGGTTGAATTGACGCTGTCTGAAAGTGAATTGGCTACTGCACGCAAGCGTCTAGCCGGTACATGGGGCAACACGATGCCCCGTTTCGAGCGAGCCGATGGTAATCTGGATGCCTTACCGCCGCTACTCAAGTTAGCCGATCTAAACAGTCGTCTCGCCGCTTCGCCCAACTTGCTGCGGGCCAGAATTGAGATCGATCATCGGCTAGCACTAGCGGAAATCGAACGCAGCCAGCGCATTCCAGATGTAACCGTCACTCTGGGTGTCCAACGCAACAGAGACTTGGGTCTCAATCAGGCGGTTCTCGGCGTTTCAATTCCAATCCCGGTGTTCGACCGCAATCAGGGCAACCTGCTGGGAGCACTGCACCGTACCGACAAAGCACGGGACGAACTATCCGCCGTCGGAATCCGCCTGTCCAATGAGCTTGCCCAAGCGCATGAAAGCCTGAATGCGGCACGCCAGGAGGTAGAGTTGCTACAGCGGGACATTCTGCCGGGCGCGCAAAGTGTCTACGATGCCGCTACCAAGGGCTTCGAACTGGGCAAATTCAGCTTCCTCGAAGTGCTGGATGCCCAGCGTACTTCATTTCAGTCTCAATCCCAATACTTGCGCGCACTGGCCAAGGCGCATCGATCTGCTGCCGAAATCGAACGTATTTTAGGTGAAACACCGCCCAATTTTACCCTGGCGCCAGTCGCCACCAAGCCATAGGAGCCCAACATGAAATTCAATCTTAACAAGAAACAAAACCTTTCCATTGTCGGCATCCTGACGGTTAGCGTTGTGCTCGCCTGGCTGATACTAGCCACGAACAAATCGCAACCGGAGGGAAACGGGCATGGCGACCACGTGGAAACGGCCAGTCATAAAAACAAGGATCATGCCGATGCCGAACATCATGATGCGGAGGCCGCGCCGCAAAAAGGCTCGCACGGTGGGAAGCTGTTTATGCAGGACGGTTACGGAATTGAAGTCACGATATTCGAAACTGGCGTAAAACCGGAGTTTCGCATCTACACTTACCAGAATGGTAAGCCACTCGACCCGGCGCTAAGCCAAATCACAATCACGCTTGAACGCCTCGGCCGCACACCACAAGCGTTCACGTTCGTGAAGGAAAAGGACTACCTCAAAGGTAACGCGGTGGTCGAAGAACCCCATTCATTCAAGGTGACGATTGACGCGCAGTACAGCAACAAGCCTTATCGTTTCGGTTATGAGCACGTCGAAGCACGAGTAAACATGGTCGATCAGCAGGTCAAGCAAAATGGTATCGAGTTGCTAACAGCCGGGCCGGCGCGCATCGAGAGTGCCTTGCAGTTAATCGGCGAAATCCGCTTTAATGAAGATCGTATGGTGCATGTTGTGCCGCGCCTTGCTGGCATCGTTGAATCAGCGCCTGTCAATCTGGGGGATCGGGTGCGCAAGGGGCAGCTGCTTGCTGCGGTTTCCAGCCAGACTATCGCCGACCAGCGCAGTGAACTGTTGGCTGCACAGCAGCGCCTGGCGCTGGCGCGCATTACCTTAGAGCGCGAAAAAAAGTTGTGGGAAGACAAAATTTCGGCAGAACAGGATTACCTGCAAGCGCGCAATGTCATGCAGGAAGCAGATATTGCATTGCGTAGCGCACAACAGAAACTCGCCGCTCTGGGCAGCGGTGATATGACCAGTGGTCACCTCACTCGTTATGAAATCCGTTCACCTATCAACGGCACGGTCGTTGAGAAACATCTCTCGCTGGGCGAGGCGGTAAAGGAAGATGCCAACATTTTCATCATCGCCGATCTGTCCACGGTGTGGGCGGAAATGACCATCTACGCTAAAGATCTCAACACGGTAAAGCTTGGTCAAAAAGCGACTGTCAAGGCGGCGGCTTTTGAGTCACAGAGTAGCGGTGCGGTGTTCTATATCGGCGCCTTGGTGGGTGAACAAACCCGTGTCGCAAAAGCCCGTGTGCTATTGCCCAATCCGAAAGGTACCTGGCGCCCCGGTCTGCCGGTCAATATAGAGCTGGTGTCCGGTGCGGTTAAAGTGCCAGTGGCAGTTTCTGCGGAGGCAATCCAGACCGTGCGCGACTGGACGGTGGTGTTCGGTCGTTATGGTGATAACTTCGAAGCGCGACTCGTGGAGTTGGGACGTAGCAACGGCAAATTCATAGAAGTAATTAAGGGACTCAACGCGGGCGAGCAGTATGCGGCGAAAAACAGCTTTCTGATCAAGGCCGACCTGGGAAAATCCGGCGCCAGCCACGACCATTAAATCACACCCCCCCTTTAGAAAAAGTGGGGGCGGCGGAAATTTACTAAGGAAGATCACAGCATGTTTGAAAAAATCATAAGTTTTTCCATAGATCAACGTTGGTTGGTGCTGCTGATGACCCTCGGCATGGCAGCACTGGGCGTGTTCAGTTATCAGAATCTGCCGATTGATGCCGTACCCGACATTACCAATGTGCAGGTGCAGATCAATACTGCCGCGCCCGGTTATTCGCCGCTCGAATCCGAACAGCGCATCACGTACCCGATCGAGACCGTCATGGCCGGCCTGCCCGGCTTGCAGCAGACCCGCTCGCTGTCGCGCTATGGCCTGTCGCAAGTCACGGCAATCTTCAAGGACGGCACCAACATTTACTTTGCGCGCCAGCTCGTTAATGAGCGCATTCAGCAGGCCAAGGGCAAGTTACCGGCGGGTATCGAGCCCGCCATGGGGCCGATCTCCACTGGTTTGGGTGAGATTTTCATGTGGACGGTCGGGGCTAAAGAGGACGCGCGCAAGGCCGATGGCACCGCATATACTCCTACCGACCTGCGCGAGATTCAGGACTGGATCATCAAACCGCAATTGCGCAATGTACCCGGCGTGACCGAGATCAACACCGTCGGCGGCTACGCCAAGCAGTTCCAGGTCGCGCCCTTGCCCGACCGGCTGGTGGCTCACGGCCTGACGTTGCAGGATATGGTCGCTGCGATCGAGCGCAATAACAGCAACGTCGGCGCGGGCTACATCGAAAAGCGCGGCGAGCAATATTTGATTCGCGCGCCGGGTCAGGTCGCCAACATTGATGACATCGGCAATATCGTTGTTGGTAGCAGGCAGAGCGTCCCAATCCGCATCCGCGATGTGGCCGAAGTCGGCATCGGCAAGGAATTACGTACGGGCGCGGCAACCGAGAATGGCCGCGAGGTGGTACTCGGCACGGTGTTCATGCTGATCGGTGAGAACAGCCGCACGGTCTCCAAAGCCGTCGCCAAGCGCCTCGAAGAAATCAACCGCACGCTGCCCGAAGGCGTGATTGCCCAAGCCGTCTATGACCGCACGATTCTAATAGACAAGGCCATCGACACGGTTAAGAAAAACCTTATTGAGGGCGCGCTGCTGGTGATCGCGATCCTGTTCCTGTTTCTCGGTAACATCCGTGCCGCGATTATCACCGCGATGGTGATTCCGCTGTCGATGCTGTTCACCTTCACCGGCATGGTCAGCAACAAGGTCAGCGCCAACCTGATGAGCCTGGGCGCACTGGACTTCGGCATCATCATTGACGGTGCCGTGGTGATCGTGGAGAACTGCGTGCGGCGCCTCGCCCATGCCCAAACCAAAGCAGGCCGGACTTTGACGCGCAACGAACGTTTTCACGAAGTGTTTGCAGCCGCGAGAGAAGCGCGCCGACCGCTGTTGTACGGTCAGCTCATCATTATGGTGGTGTACCTGCCGATCTTCACGCTCACCGGTGTCGAGGGCAAGATGTTCCACCCTATGGCATTTACCGTGGTCGCCGCTTTAGTAGGCGCTATGATTTTATCGGTTACGTTTATTCCGGCCGCTGTAGCACTGCTGATCGGCAATAAGGTCAGCGAAAAAGAAGGCCGCCTGATGAGTTGGGCCAAGCGCGGTTATGCGCCGATGCTCAGTTTTGCGATGCTCAACAAACCGTTGGTGCTGACTGTCACAGTAGTCTCCGTGATACTCAGTGGGCTGTTAGCCACGCGCATGGGCAGCGAATTCGTGCCTAGCCTTAACGAAGGCGATATCGCGCTGCATGCCCTGCGCATTCCAGGCACCAGCCTGACCCAGGCCGTTGACATGCAACTCGAACTGGAGCGGACTATCAAGCAGTTCCCGGAGGTCGACCGGATTTTCGCCAAAATGGGCACGGCCGAGATCGCCACCGACCCGATGCCGCCCAGCGTCGCCGACAACTTTATCATGCTGAAACCGCAATCCGAATGGCCTGATCCGAAGCGCACCCAAGTCGACTTGATCAATGCAATGCGCGCAGCGGTGGCCAAAGTGCCCGGCAACAATTACGAGTTCACCCAGCCGATCCAGATGCGCTTCAACGAGCTGCTTTCCGGCGTGCGCAGCGACGTGGCGGTGAAGGTATTCGGCGACGACATGGAGACGATGAACAGCACAGCCAGCGAGATTGCGGAAGTGCTGGAAAAGGTTCACGGTGCCGTCGATGTCAAGGTCGAACCTACCACAGGCTTGCCGATGCTGACTATCCACATTGATCGCGAGAAGACCGCGCGCCTTGGCATCAATGTTGGCGATGTGCAGGAAGCGATTTCGATTGCTGTGGGAGGCCGGGAGGCCGGGATACTGTTCGAAGGCGATCGGCGCTTCGACATCATCGTGCGCCTGCCCGAGCGGCTGCGCAATGATATGGAAGCAATGAAGCGGCTACCGATCCGCTTGCCTGATATTGCATCTGGGAACGAAGCAGGCCAAAACCGCCCCGCCTATCTGCAACTGGGCGACGTGGCGACCTTCGAGGTCGCGCCTGGCCCTAATCAGATCAGCCGTGAAGATGGCAAGCGGCGCGTGGTTGTGACGGCCAACGTGCGCGGGCGCGATATCGGGTCTTTCGTAGGCGAGGCCGTGCAGAAGATTCAGCAGGCAGTTAAAGTGCCGACGGGCTACTGGATCACCTGGGGCGGCACCTTCGAGCAGTTGCAGTCGGCGACCAAGCGCTTGCAGATCGTAGTGCCGGTGGCACTGCTGCTGGTGTTCATGCTGCTGTTTGTGATGTTCAATAACGTGAAGGACGGCCTGCTGGTGTTTACTGGCGTGCCGTTCGCCCTGACAGGTGGCATTCTGGCACTGTGGCTGCGGGACATTCCGCTGTCCATTTTGGCGGGGGTCGGTTTTATCGCGCTGTCGGGCGTGGCGGTACTCAACGGCTTGGTGATGATCGCCTTCATCCGTTCCTTGCGCGAAGAAGGTAAATTACTGGATGTGGCGATACTCGAAGGGGCATTGACGCGCCTGCGTCCGGTGCTGATGACCGCTTTGGTGGCATCGCTCGGTTTCATCCCGATGGCCATCGCTACAGGAACAGGAGCCGAGGTACAGCGTCCGCTGGCGACAGTCGTCATCGGCGGCATATTGTCTTCGACCGTACTGACGCTGCTGGTGCTGCCGATTCTGTATCGGCTGGCTCATCAGAAAGAAGAGGTAGAGGAGTGACGTATTCTTGAGTTGGGAGTTGGGAGTTGGGAGTTGGGAGTTAGCAGTTAGGAGTTGAAAGTTGAAATATGACCAGAACATTGTCATAGGCCTTCGTATTGCAAAGAATCAAGATCGCCGATTACCACGCTCAAATCTGCCCATCACCAGGCACGGCAACCTCGTGGTTGGTTTTCTTGACAGTAACATTGTCCAGACATGGCACTTGCTTTATAATCCGAGACCTTCCAGAGGGATAGCTCAGTTGGTTAGAGCGCCTCGTTGACATCGAGGAGGTCGCTGGTTCGAATCCAGTTCTCTCTACCAGTATATTTTACGGTGCGGCCTAGCCGCACCTTAGTATTTTAAATAGTCATTATTTTCATCAACAAAATTTTTATCAGCAAAAAATAACATGCCCGTAATTACTTTACCCGATGGTTCGCAGCGCACTTTTCCACTCCCGGTGACGGTTGCAGAAGTGGCGCAAAATATAGGCGCTGGCTTGGCGCGCGCAGCGTTAGCGGGCAAGGTTAATGGGTCGGTCGTTGATACGTCATATTTGCTGGATGAAGATACCAATTTAGCTATTGTCACGGACAAGGATGCCGATGGTTTGGAGGTGATCCGTCATTCGACCGCGCATTTGATGGCGTATGCGGTGAAGGAGTTATTCCCCGAAGCGCAGGTGACTATTGGCCCAGTGATTGAGAATGGCTTCTACTATGACTTTTCTTATGCGCGTCCCTTTACGCCAGATGATTTGAATGCCATTGAACAGCGCATGAAGGAGCTGGTTAAGCGCGATTTGCCTGTTGTCCGCCGCGTGGTGTCGCGTGATGAGGCAGTGACGTACTTCAACAATTTAGGTGAGCATTACAAGGCCGAGATCATTGCTTCTATTCCAGCCGAGCAGGATGTGTCGCTATATGCAGAGGGTGACTTTACTGATTTATGTCGTGGGCCGCATGTGCCGTCTACCGGCAAGCTTCGTGCGTTTAAGCTGATGAGTGTGGCAGGCGCGTATTGGCGCGGCGATCATCGCAATGAAATGTTGCAGCGCATTTACGGCACGGCCTGGGCGAATAAAGAAGATTTGGAAGCGTATCTGTATCGTCTGGAAGAAGCGGAGAAGCGCGATCACCGTAAATTAGCCAAGCAGTTGGGTTTGTTTCACATGCAGGAAGACGCGCCTGGCATGGTGTTCTGGCATCCGAATGGTTGGGTGGTGTGGCAAGTGGTGGAGCACCATATGCGCGCCAAATTTTCTGAGTATGGGTATCAGGAAGTCCGCACGCCAACTATGATGGATCGCACGCTGTGGGAAAAATCTGGGCATTGGGAAAACTATCGCGACAATATGTTTACCACACATTCCGAAGCCCGCGATTTTGCGGTGAAGCCAATGAATTGCCCAGGGCATGTGCAGATTTTTAATCACGGCTTGCATAGCTATCGCGATTTGCCGATGCGTCTGGCGGAGTTTGGTTCTTGTCATCGCAATGAGCCATCCGGCTCACTGCATGGCTTGATGCGGGTGCGCGGCTTTACCCAGGACGATGCGCATATTTTTTGTACTGAGCAACAAATCGAAAGTGAAGTGGCGAATTTTATTGTGATGCTGCAAAAAGTGTATGCAGATTTCGGCTTTGTCGATGTGTTGGTGAAGTTATCCACTCGCCCTGAAAAGAGAGTGGGTTCAGATGAAACTTGGGATAAGGCCGAAGCTGGCTTAGCCTCAGCGTTAAAGAAACAAGGCTTGAAATATGATTTGCAGGCAGGTGAGGGCGCATTTTACGGCCCCAAGATTGAATTTTCGCTGAAGGATACATTGGGGCGTGTTTGGCAATGCGGCACGATTCAACTGGATTTTAATTTGCCAGTACGCTTGGGCGCAGAATATGTTGACGAAGACAATACGCGCAAAGTGCCAGTCATATTGCATCGCGCGATTCTAGGTTCGTTGGAGCGCTTTATCGGTATTTTGATCGAACATCACGCAGGTGCTTTCCCGCTGTGGTTGGCTCCAGTGCAGATGGTGGTTTTAAATATTTCTCAGGCGCAGGATGCCTATGCCACTCAAGTAGCTGAAACATTACGAGCTTCGGGCTTTCGTGTGCAGCTGGATTTGCGTAATGAGAAAATTACCTATAAAATACGCGAACATAGCTTGCAGAAGTTACCCTATCAAATAATCGTTGGTGATAAGGAAATGGCTGCTGGCTTGGTTGCCGTGCGTACCCGCAAAGGTGAAGATCTGGGTCAGATTTCGATGGAGGCATTGTTACAGCGCCTCAATGCGGATTCGGCCTGATACTTAAAGCTGCGTGGAATAGCACGGTTTAATTTTTATTGGAGGAATTGCAATAGCTCAAGATAAAACACAACGTCTCAACGAGCAGATTACAGCACCGCAGGTGCGGCTGGTTGGAGTAAAGGGAGAGCCACTTGGTATCGTCACATCCGCAGAAGCACTGCGTTTAGCAGAAGAAGCCGATTTGGATTTAGTTGAAATTGCGCCCATGGCAGAACCCCCCGTCTGCCGAATTATGGATATAGGTAAATTTCGATATGCTGAAAGTAAGAAGCAGCACGAAACCAAACTTAAACAAAAGCAGGTTCAGATTAAGGAAGTGAAATTTCGCCCTGGCACCGATGACGGCGATTTCAGTATCAAGTTACGCAACTTGATTCGCTTTCTGGGAGAAGGCGACAAGACCAAAGTGACATTGCGCTTTCGCGGACGTGAAATTGCCCACCAGAGCATCGGTATGCAAGTAATGGAGCGAGTGCGGGTAGAGCTAGAAGAGCATGGCGTGGTAGAGCAGTTCCCAAAAATGGAAGGGCGGCAGATGGTAATGGTGTTAAGCCCTAAAAAGAAATAAGTTTGGTTGCGTACATAATGCAGTTGTAGATGTGGCAGGTAGTTTAAAAAGTGATTCCGGGTTTTTAAGTGCTTCTGTCAGAAGCCTCCCGTCGTCGTAAAATAATACGGAGTTGTTATGCCTAAGATGAAAACTAAAAGCGGTGCAAAAAAACGCTTTGTTGTTCGTGCGGGCGGAAGCGTTAAGCGTTCGCAAGCATTCAAGCGTCATATTTTGACCAAAAAGACCACCAAGACTAAACGTCAGTTGCGTGGAACCACTGGCGTACACGCCACCAACATGGCATCGGTACGTGCCATGATGCCTTACGGATAAGGAGCTGATATGTCTAGAGTTAAACGTGGTGTAACGGCGCGAGCGCGGCATAAGAAAATTCTGGCTTTAGCCAAGGGTTATCGTGGTCGCCGTAATAATGTATATAGGATAGCTAAAGAAGCGGTCATGAAGGCTGGTCAATACGCTTATCGTGATCGTCGTCAACGCAAGCGTCAATTCCGCACCTTATGGATTGCGCGTATCAATGCTGCGGCGCGTGAACAGGGTTTGAGCTATAGCGTATTTATGAATGGCCTGAAAAAGGCGGCGATTGAAATTGATCGCAAAGTGCTGGCGGATATCGCCGTGTTTGACAAAGCTGCCTTTGCGCAGATTGTTGGGCAGGCAAAAGCCAGTCTCGGAGTTTAAGCCGTCATTTTGGGTATCCGAAAGGAGGCGTTTTGCGCCTCTTTTTTTATTGTGTGCCTTGTTGAATGTATCGTTAAAACCCATGCAAGATTTAGATCAAATATTCGAATCCGCATCGCGGGAATTTGCCGCCGCTGAGCAGATCGCCGAGCTGGAGCAGGTCAAGTCGCGTTACTTGGGCAAAGAAGGTCGGCTAACAGGTCTTTTGAAAAGCCTAGGTGGGCTGTCTGCCGAGGAGCGCCCCGCAGCGGGTGCGCGCATCAACCGCGTTAAACAAGCCATAGAAGAAGCTTTATCGCAGCGGCGCAATGCATTGCAACAGGATCAATTGCAGCACAAGTTAGCGGCAGAATCTCTGGATGTAACTTTACCCGGCAGGGGCTTGGGTTGTGGCGGATTACATCCGGTCACGCGCACCTTGGAGCGCATTGAGAGTTTATTTCAATCACTGGGCTTTGCGGTCGCAACGGGGCCTGAGATAGAAAGTGATTTTTATAATTTCACGGCACTTAATATTCCTGAGAATCATCCGGCGCGTGCTATGCACGATACGTTTTATATTGATGATAAGCATGTGCTGCGTACGCACACTTCACCCGTGCAGATTCGTTACATGGAAAATAATACGCCACCGCTCAAGATCATTGCGCCAGGCCGTGTGTATCGCTGTGATTCAGATGTCACGCATTCACCCATGTTTCACCAGGTGGAAGGTTTGTGGGTGGCAGAGGATGTTAATTTTGCGATTTTAAAAGGCTTGCTAGCAGATTTCATGCAAAAATTTTTCGAGCGCGATGATTTGAAAGTACGTTTCCGTCCTTCTTTTTTCCCGTTCACCGAGCCATCCGCTGAAATGGATATTCAATGCGTTCAATGCAACGGCAAGGGTTGTCGCGTGTGCAGCCGCACCGGATGGCTGGAGGTATTAGGCAGTGGCATGGTGCATCCCAATGTGCTTAAACATGTCAATATCGACAGTGAAAAATATCTGGGATTTGCATTTGGATTGGGCGTGGAGCGCTTGGCCATGCTGCGATATGGCGTAGCTGATTTGCGTCTGTTTTACGAAGGCGATTTACGTTTTCTGAAACAATTTAATTAGCCCCCACGCTATGAGCATAAATAGGAACATCAATTGAAATTTTCTGAGAATTGGTTGCGGACATGGGTTAACCCCGACATGTCCAGTGCAGACCTAGCCCATGCCCTGACCATGGCGGGGCTAGAGGTCGAGTCATTGGAGCCTGCTGCACCACAATTTAAAAATGTGGTGGTGGGCAAAGTGCTGGAAGTTAAGGCACACCCCGATGCGGATCGGCTAAACGTCTGTCTGGTTGAAGTAGGCGCAGCTCAACCACTGAGCATTGTTTGTGGTGCGGCGAATGTGTCCGTTGGGGTGAAAGTACCGTGTGCGCAAATTGGTGCGGTCTTACCAGGCGATCTAGTTATCAAACAAACCAGGGTGCGCAATGTTGAGTCATATGGCATGTTGTGTTCCGCTAAAGAATTGGGCTTGGCGGCAGAAAGCGAAGGTCTGTGGCTATTGCCTATGGATGCGCCAGTAGGCAGCAATTTGCGCGATTATCTGGAGTTGGAGGATACCTTGTTCACACTGAAACTCACGCCTAACCGCAGTGATTGCTTTAGTGTGGCGGGTATTGCGCGTGAGGTTGCGGCAATCGCTGGCATTGCTTACGCTGCACCCAACGTTACGCTTAACATACCCAATCTCCGAGAATCCATAAAACTAAAAATCGCAGAGCCTTCTGCTTGCCCTCTATATTGCGCACGTATCTTGCGTGGAGTTAATGCAGCAGCGGCCACACCTTTGTGGATGGCGCGCCGCTTGGAGCGTAGCAGTATTCGCAGCATCAATGCCGTGGTTGATATTACTAACTATGTGATGCTTGAATTAGGCCAGCCATTACATGCATTTGATCTAAGCAAAATTTCAGGCGGCATCACCGTGCGTAATGCCCGAGCAGGCGAGCAGTTGGAATTGCTGAATGGCCAGAATGTAGCTATGCAGGACGATATGCTGGTGATTGCGGATGAGCAAAACGCGCTGGCTTTAGCTGGAATTATGGGCGGAGCCACCAGCGGCGTGCAGTTATCCACACAGGATGTGTTGTTGGAAAGTGCTTTTTTTGCGCCGAATAGTATTGTTGGAAAAGCGCGTCGAATAAACGCTAACTCTGATTCATCGCAGCGCTTTGAGCGTGGTGTCGACTTTGCTATGACACGTCCGGCATTGGAACGTGCGACACAATTGTTGCTGGAAATATGTGGCGGCCAGGCCAGCGAAATAACTCAAGTGCTGGGACAATTACCCACACGCGAAATAATCATATTACGTGCAAGCCGTATTAAACGTGTGCTGGGCATGTCACTCACTAAAATTGAAATCGCTGATTTATTAAAGCGGCTGAGTTTTAATTTCAAGCAGCAAGGTGATGATTTTCACGTCACCCCGCCCAGTTATCGTTTCGATATTTCGATAGAAGCCGATTTGATTGAAGAAATCGCGCGCATTTATGGTTATGACAATATTTTGCCTGCTTCCCCGCTGGCAACGATGGTCATGTTGCCGCAGCCTGAATCGCGAAGACCTGTCGCGCATTGTCGGCAAATAATGGTTGCACGGGATTATCAGGAAACGATCAGCTATGCATTTCTGGATTTGCAAACTGAGCAAGACTTATGTGCAAATACCACACCGATCACACTTAAAAATCCTATCTCTAATCAACTGGCCGTGATGCGTAGCAGCTTGCTCGGCGGCTTGCTCGGTGCGTTACGGGTTAATTTGGCGCGCAAACAAGTGCGTGTACGACTGTTTGAATTGGGTGCATGTTTTGAAAATGCAGGTCGCGTTCAGCATGAGAGGTTAGCCGGATTATGTTACGGTGCAGCGCTCCCTGAACAGTGGGGAGCAGAATCGCGCAATATTGATTTTTATGATGTGAAGGCTGATGTGGAAGCCTTGTTCGCACCCAAGTTGCTAACATTTGTGGCGCTGCCCCATTCAGCTTCCCATCCCGGACGATCCGCACAAATCCAATTGGACGGACTGCCTATAGGCTGGCTGGGTGAGCTACACCCCAAGTGGGTGCAACAGTATGACATGGTGCAAACCGCCGTTTGGTTTGAAGTGGACATGTCTGTTTTAGTACAAACTTCGCCGCTGCGGGCAATGGAGATTTCAAAATTTCCGCCTGTGCGAAGGGACCTTGCATTGGTTATAGATGAAAAGCTGCCGGTCCAAGTTTTGTTGGATGCGATGAATAATGAAAAGGCGTATTTTGTAACTGAGATTGCGTTATTCGATGTGTATCGCGGCAAAGGTGTTGAAGAAGGTAAAAAAAGCCTTGCATTCCGTGTGTTATTGCAAGATACTGAAAAAACTTTAACTGATTTTGAAATTGAAGCAAGCATCACGCGCTTGACTGATGCCTCGCAAAGACTCGGTGCGCAATTACGTACTTAATTAGAGGGATTTATGACATTAACTAAAGCAGAGTTGGCGGATTTAGTGTCCGAAAAGGTGGGCTTGAACAAGCGGGAAGCCAAAGATATGGTGGAGTCGTATTTTGAAGAAATACGCGTTCAATTGGAGGCAGGTGAAAGTGTAAAGCTATCCAGCTTTGGTAATTTTCAACTGCGCGAGAAATCACAGCGCCCAGGCCGTAACCCAAAAACAGGCGAAGATATACCGATCACTGCAAGACGTGTGGTAACTTTTCATCCCAGCCAAAAACTTAAAAGCTTGGTCGGAACAAGTTATCCGCCGGTCAAAAACAGGCTGCAATAAAATAACCCATAGTTGTAATAATTGTTACACATGGAAAACCATAAGCCTGATTCTGAATTGCCAGCAATCCCGGCAAAACGATATTTCACCATCGGTGAGGTAAGTGTGTTGTGTGGTGTTAAGGCGCATGTGCTGCGGTACTGGGAGCAGGAATTTACCCAGCTGAAGCCCGTCAAGCGCGGCGGTAATCGCCGCTATTATCAACATCACGAAGTTTTGCTCATTCGCCGCATACGTCAATTATTGTATTCAGATGGCTTTACTATCAGCGGCGCACGCAGCCGACTCAGTCATCTGGCCGTGCAACACGAAGAACCCACACATTTGCCAGCTTCAGTACCAGGCACATTATTTAAACCGGGCACATTATTTAAACCCTCGAATCTTCACCACGAAATTCGCGAAATTGTCGCGCTATTGCGCGCCTGAGTTAAGTCGCCTTGTTACACGAAGCTGCGGAGCGTTTAGTCAATTGCGTTCGCGATACAGACGAAGTCACAACAGCCGAATCCGGCTCCCTAGAGGGCAGCATGGTGGCGCGTCTGGGCGGCGATGAATTCATCGTTTTGTTGCGCGACCTGCTGCAGCCGCGCGATGCGGTAGTCGTTGCCCAACGCATAATCAACGGACTCTCCACGCCGTTCATTATAGAAGGCCACGAACTGGTCGTTACCGCCAGCCTAGGGATTGCCATGTACCCAACCGATGGCGACAACGTCGAAGACTTGGTCAAAGCCGCTGACTCTGCCATGTATGCGGCGAAGAGTAATGGCCGCAATACGTTCCAGTTCTACAGCAAAGAAATGAATTCTGCTGCTTACGAGAAGCTCTCCTTGGAAACGAAATTGCGTCAGGCCATCGATAACGGGCAGCTTATCCTCCACTATCAGCCCAAGGTGGACATCCGTAGCGGCGCCATGTTCGGCATGGAGGCACTGGTTCGCTGGCAGCACCCGCAGTGGGGTCTGATCGCTCCATCACGCTTCATTCCACTGGCCGAGGAACTCGGTTTAATTGTCCAGCTCGGCGACCGGGTGCTCGAGATGAGTTGTCAACAAATGCAGCTGTGGCGCGAAGCAGGGCTGGGGGAAGTCTGCATCTCGGTCAATCTGGCCAGCCCAAGCTTCCTCAAGCCCAGTCTGACGCCGGAAATCGCGGCACTGATTCAGAAACATGGGCTACAACCACAGCAACTAATCATCGAGGCAACTGAAAGCATGTTGATTCAATCGGGTAGTGCGGCGATGAACAACCTTCAAGCGCTGCAAGCACTCGGGGTTCAGCTTTCAATCGACGATTTTGGCACTGGCTACTCGTCATTGACCTACCTCAGACGCTTTCCCGTCAACGAACTCAAAATCGACCAGTCCTTCGTCGCCGAGATGACGCACAACACGGATGACGCTGCCATCGTCGCAGCGATTGTCTCGCTGGGTCGCAACATGAATCGGCGGATCGTTGCCGAGGGCGTCGAAACAATCGGACAGGCTAGAGCCCTGCGGAACCAAGACTGCCATCTAATGCAAGGCTTTTTGTTCAGTCGTCCCGTGCCAGCTGACGAGATGACCCGTATGCTCAGCCTACCTTACCCGTTCGCATGGGCCGCAGAAGAATCGGTATCCATCGAAATTTCACATTGAAAGAGTTTATCACCCAGTTATTTCTCTACAAATTTCAATCAATGATGTCTTATTCCAGTTTGCGTTAGAAAGGAGAACAAGACGGCAAGGATGAGGTGACGGTGCGTGGTTGTTGCCGATTCATCGGCTTTACAACCACGGTCTACCACTCGCTGGTGAAGACAGTACATTTGAGTACGGCTATAACCAACCACTTTGCAACCGTTTTTTGGTTGCTTAGTGGGATGGCTAGTAGTTTCATCAGGAGCCGAGGACAATGCCAACACAGTTATCGTTTTTAACGCGAATTGGAATTATCAATCCACCTGGCAACCTGCCTGACTTGTCTCGCCAGCACTCACAAATAAAGCCACAAATTACAGTTTGTGGAGGAACAGCAAGCTGATTAAGCGATTGTGCTGCCTTTGTTATAAGGATCGTGTCTGGAGTAAACGATGGTAGCGATTGGTCGTTCAGTTTGTTAGGTTGGACTACATAAAATGAAGCCCAACAATATTTATAAAACCAACATCAATCATCCTGTAAATTCTCCCCGGGAAATAGCACCTCACTAAATCCAAAATTTCGCATGTCCTGTATACGCATCGGATACAAAATGCCATCGAGGTGATCGCATTCATGTTGCACCACGCGCGCATGAAACCCGCTGACGGTGCGGTCAATAGGTTTACCCATTTCATCAAATCCGGCGTATCGAATAGCTTTGTAACGCGGCACTAATCCGCGCATTCCTTTAACGCTGAGGCAACCTTCCCAGCCATCCTCTACGCGTTCACTCAAGGGCGTGATGATGGGATTAATCAGCACGGTTTGCGGCACCGCCTCTGCATCCTGGTAGCGCGGATTTTCGTCGATTCCAAAAATGACTACACGCAAGTCGATTCCAATTTGTGGTGCAGCCAAGCCCGCGCCATCCAAGGCGTGCATGGTGTCGCGCATGTCTTTCAATAACTTTCTCAGGATAGGCGTGTTAAAAGCGTTCACCTCTTTTGCGCGTTCTAATAAGCGCGCATCGCCCATTTGCAAAACGGCTTTAATTGCCATTGCCGCATTCCCCATCATGTTCCACAACGTTCTCCAGCATGCTACTTACCTGCGCCATAGCATGCTGTGAAACTATGCTAATTTTCTCAAGGCTAATACCTTTGCTGCTGCCGCCGCGCCCTGCTGCGTGGTTCACTACCACAACTATAGCGGCATAGTTTAATTCTAATTCACGCGCTAAAGCTGCTTCCGGCATACCGGTCATACCCACCATATCTGCGCCGTCGCGTTCCATGCGATTCACTTCAGCAATCGTTTCCAGACGCGGTCCTTGCACGGCGGCATATACCCCGCCATTCAGACAGGTCATTTTGACGCGCTGCGCTGCATCCAAAATTTGTTGTCGTAAGCTGGGTGTGTAGGGGATAGAAAAATCAATATGTTTCTGCGGATGGTTCCGCTCATCAAAAAAAGTAGACTCGCGGCCATAGGTGTAATCAATTAACTGATCGGGCAAGATGATGGTGCCAGGCGATAGATCTGCGCGTATGCCTCCCGCCATAGCAATGGATATAACGCGCTTGGCACCTTGTTCGTGTAGCGCCCATAAATTTGCGCGGTAATTGACACGATGCGGCGGCGTTGCCTGACTCGTAATATGCCGCGCTAGAAACATAAACTCTTGCCCTTTAAATCGACCAAAAGTAAGCGCGCCAGAAGGTTCGCCATACGGGGTACGCATCACCTGTCGATGCATAATTTCCATGTTAGGTAATTGCGCTAATCCTGTTCTATCAATAATTGCCAGCATTTATTTTCTTTCTTCTTTAACTGCATATATAGCAGGCAAGTTGCGCCATGCCCCGTGTATGTCCATGCCAAAGCCAAACACAAAACGATCTGGCAATGTTGTTCCAATAAAATCTGCGCGTATCGGCTTAGTTTTACCGTTCAATTTATCCGCAAACACCGCACAGTAAAATGCCGTTGCGCCCAAATTCAAAACGCGCTGTTTAATTGCGGCCATGGTTTCGCCTTCGTCAAGAATATCATCTAACACCAACACCACACGCCCGGCAATATTTTCGCGTGGCGCAACATGCCAAAGTAATTCACCACCCTGCTGTTTTTTACCATAGCGCGACACATGCACATAATCAAAATCCAGCGGAAAATTGAGTTGCGGCAGCAATTGCCCTGTAAATACAACTGCGCCGCCCATAACTGAAAGGATTAAAGGATGCGTATGTGCCAGTGTGGAATTAATTTCCAGTGCGAGGCGAGTGACCACAGCTTTTACTGCGTCTTGATTCATCACCAATTCTGCCTGTTGCAAAATTTCCAGCACTTGTTGATTTTGCATTGTCATTACAACGCTTTCAGATAAGCAGAAAAATCATCGCGCAAATCAGGGTGCATTAAACCAAACGCCACGGTTGCCTTTAAATAACCAAGTTTGGAGCCACAATCATAGCGCGTACCAGAGAATCGATAAGCCAACAACCTTTCCTCCTTCATTAATGCGGCAATGCCATCGGTTAATTGAATCTCCCCCCCCGCCCCTGCACGTATCTGCTCTAAATAGTGGAAAATACGTGGCGTTAAAATATAGCGCCCCACCACTGCCAGGGTTGAGGGCGCATCTGCGGGTTTTGGTTTTTCTATAATGTCATTCACCTCTTCAATATTCGCTTCCAATTGTTTGCTGCTGACAATGCCATATTGATTTGTTTGCGCACGCGGCACATCCTGCACACCTAAAATAGAGGATTGATAGTGTTCATACACCGCCACCATTTGCTGGGTCACAGATATTTCAGCGTCAATTAAATCATCGGCAAGAATCACGGCAAATGGCTCATTCTGCACAATTGGTTGCGCGCACAACACCGCGTGCCCCAGGCCTAGCGCCTCATGCTGACGTATATAAATACAGTTCACATGCTTGGGAACCACCTCCTGTACTGTACGCAGCAAATCCAATTTACCCTTTGCGGACAGCTCTGCCTCCACCTCATATGCCTTGTCAAAGTGATCTTCAATCGAACGTTTGTTGCGTCCGGTAATAAAAATCATATCCGTGATTCCTGCTGCTACGGCCTCTTCCACGGCATATTGAATCAGCGGCTTGTCCACTATTGGCATCATTTCCTTGGGACTAGCCTTGGTGGCAGGGAGAAAACGACTGCCGAATCCTGCTACTGGAAAGACGGCTTTAGTTATTTTTTTCATATTCATATAGGGTCTTAGGAAGCTAAAGCGGATTCAATCTCAATAATTTGAGTAGTTCAAGGTAAAGATTATCACGACGATGATTAAAACGATATTCAGTTTCTTTCAGATGCAAATAGAACGTATGTTTAGGTATGCCATTA
>CANJMS010000018.1 GCA_947475825.1 Nitrosomonadales bacterium | reverse complement strand
GTGCGTTGAAATGATAAGGAGCTTCTCAGCGAATTCCATCAGGGATAGAGGCGAAAGCTTCAACAAAAATCCGGATGTATGGCTGCAATCTTTACCTTCTCAAAATCATCGATTGAAAACTTGGCAAAAGTGGGCGTCCATGTATGAATTCATCAATCTGAATTGAAGCAATGAATCCTACGCAAAATAGCGGCTACCCTAGCGGAGCCGCTGTTTTTTTTGATGCGGTCGCACAGTATATATTGGCGCAACATCGCCCGCTGCTGGAGGAGTCTAAAAATAATCCACTGCATCACGCCACCATCCTGCTGCCTAATTACCATGCAGCACAGCCACTCGCACAAAGTTTGATTAGGCAGTCTGCGCAATCTGCGTTGCTGTTGCCGCGCATGATTACGCTGCAAGATTGGGCACAATCCCTGCCCATAACAACAAAGGTGACACCAGATAGCTGTCGTGCTGCAATGTTGTATGAGGCATTACGCACTCAGCGTTGGTTTGCGAATGCAGATTTGTGGGGCATCACCAAGGAGTTATTGATTCTGTTGGACGAGATGACGCAGCACCATGTCACGTTGCCAAAAAATGCGGATGATTTTTTAGTGCAACTGGAACAAGCCTATCAAGCCAAGCGCGGGACGGCTATGCAGTTTGAAGCGCGGGTAGTACACGAGTTATGGTACGCCATGAATAACACGGGCGAGCTGGATGGGGTGCTCGCTTATCAACAACGATTGGCTCAATTAGCCCTTGCTGTGCAAGCACCAATTTATGTGTTGCAGGCCTGTGATTTCTCATTTGCGGAGGAAAATTTTTTAAATGCGTGTCGAGCGCGCATGCCCGTCACATTATTTGATATACGTGCAATGTCGACACAACAAGCACACGGCGTAATTATTCACGCGGCCTTGCATAGCACTGTGGGCGAGGATAAAAAACATTTAACTACATTGTCCCCTTGTGGGACGCTGCACGAGCAAGCACAATTTGTGCGAGAGCATCATTCCAATTTAGCGAACCGGCTCAGGTTGTTTGGCGCACATGATTTGGAACATGAGGCACGCGCAGCCGAGTTGCAAGTCAGACGCTGGTTATTGGCAGGCAAAAAAAGTATTGCCATCGTCGCGCAGGATCGTTTAGTGGCAAGACGGGTGCGCGCACTGCTGGAACGTGCTGAAGTATTGGTGCGCGATGAAACAGGCTGGACACTGTCCACGCTTTCGGTCAGCACCGTGTTGATGCGCTGGCTGGATGCCTTGCAGAGTGATTTTTATTTTCATGATTTACTTGATCTACTCAAATCACCTTTTATTTTTTTGGATCGAGCAGCGGACGAACGCAAGCAAGTGCTACACAAGCTGGAGCAACTGCTGCGTAAACACAGCGTGGTAGCGCACCTGCCAGCATTTATGGAAATGGCGACAGGCGAAGGCGCAGTACAGGCATCATTGGCGCGCCTGCATCAGGCGGCGGCTGCCATGCAAAAAAATGGGGGGCGGAAAAAAACTGACACGCTGGTGGGGTGGTTGGACGCATTGCAAAATAGTTTTGAAATACTTGGCATGGGTTTAGCGACTGATGAGGCAGGCGCACAGCTACTGCAATCACTGCAAACATGGCAGCGCGAATTAGCGGGTAATTCCACACGTTTTAGTCTGCGTGAATGGCGGCACTGGTTGGCGCAACAACTCGATGCAAACACATTTCGTGATACAAACATCACCAGCCCAGTGCTGCTGACCCACCTTGCCGCAACTGGCTGGCGTAGTTTTGACGCAGTGCTACTGTTGGGTTGCGATGACACACACCTGCCTGGCAAAGAGAGTGGCGGGATGTGGTTTAACGATGGGGTGCGCGTGAGTTTGGGCTTGCCGACACGTCAAATAAATTTGGCACGGCAACGTGATGCTCTGCTGTCATTATTAACCATGAACGACTGCGTGCTGGCAACTTGGCAGGCCAGCAAAAACGGCGAAATAAATTTGCTCAGTCCCTATCTGGAAATGCTACGCACCTTACATCAGATGGCATATAACGATGACCTGGCCGAGCGTGAATTAGGCGAAATACTCGATATCGCGCAAGTTCGCAGTGCCCCGTTTTCGTTGCCTGTTTTATCGTCCATGCCCACCCCTGCTGTGCCGCGTGATGCCCTGCCACACAAGATTAGCGCGGGGGGGTATAACAGTCTAGTGGCCTGTCCGTATCAATTTTATGCGCGACATATTTTACGCCTGAATGAAATGGATGAAGTAAGCGAAGCTGTGGAAAAGAGTGATTATGGAAAATGGGTGCATGATATTTTGCATCAATTTCATCAGCAGTTTCCGGTGCTGGCGCAACACAAAGTTGAGGAATTAAACAGTGCGTTGCGCCGTATCAGCGATGTCGTTTTCGCGCCCGCGTTACAGCGTGATTATTTGACTCGAGCTTGGCTGCTGCGCTGGCAGCAGGCAATCGAGCCTTATCTAAATGTGCAAATTAAAATGGAATTAGAAGGCTGGCATTTTAAAAGTGGTGAGTTGCCATTTGAATTACGCCTGACCGACGATTTACTCTTACATGGACGTATTGATCGAGTGGATGGGTCTAATCAAGTAATGCGCGTGTTGGATTACAAAATGATCGACGCGGGTCGGCTGCGAAATAAATTAAAAGACCCAGGGGAAGATGTGCAGCTTGCCTGTTATGCCGCTGCTGGTGAGAGTAATAGTGCTGCTTACATCAGTTTCGACAAAGATAAAATTCAAATAATCGAACCACCGCACGATCTGAGCGATCTGGTGCAAGCCAACATGGATCGGTTGATTACTGTGTTTGAGCACATGCAATCTGGCGTAGCACTGCCCGCGAATGGGATAGATCAGATTTGCCAATACTGTGAAATGCGCGGGCTGTGCCGGAAATCTGAGTGGAGCATAGGCGGCAAGCAGGCCGATGAACATGGATAATCGGATCGCGTTGCATCCACAACACAGCGTCATTGTTGAAGCCTGTGCAGGCAGCGGCAAAACTTGGTTGCTGGTTTCGCGAATCGTGCGGCTGCTTCTGGCTGGGGTAAGGCCAGACGAAATTTTGGCCATTACTTTTACGCGCAAGGCCGCGCAGGAAATGCAAGCGAGATTAAATGAGTGGCTGCATTTTCTGGCGACCCAAAGCGATGATGAAGTGCGCGCTTTTTTGCAAGCGCGTGAAATGTATGAAGTCGATGCAGACATCTTGGCGCGCGCCCGTAATTTATATCGTGAGTCACTCCTGGTGCAGCCGAGCATAACCATCAATACCTTTCATGGTTGGTTTATGCAGATTGTACAAAGCGCGCCGCTGAATTCGAACGTGCCGCTTGGAATGAATCTGCTGGAGCACACCTCAGCCTTGCAGGATGAAGCGTGGCAGGAATTTACCAACAGCCTGCAAGCTGCGCCAGAAAGTGAAATTTCCTTGGCTTTGCAATGGTTGTTCGCCGAATATGGTTTACACAGCACGCAAACATTGCTGAACAATTTTTTGCATAAACGTGCCGAATGGTGGGCTTATGTCAGCGAGCGCAATGATGAACATAGTGATGCAGTGGCATTTGCGCTGCAACAATTGCGCGATGAGTTTGGTGTGGAAGAAAGTGTTGATCCCATTGCTGAACTATTCGCAGATGACACCTTGCAACATGCCATCAATAATTTTTCCAATGTGCTGGCGACAGATGGCACAGACAAGCAGCGCAATGCAGCGGATAGCCTGCAAACCGCTACAACACTTGCTGATATACAGCAGCGCTACGCACAGGTCACACAATGTTTATATACCAAGGCAGATGAGCCGCGTATTTTTACGCCTACAAAAAAGCAAAATGCCGAGTCATTTATATCGGCGCATGAGGTATTGCTGCACACAATGCAAGTTGCGCGTGATGCCCTGATGGCGCGTACATTATTGCGTTTGAATGCTGCCGCACTGCGTTGTGGCGCGACATTGTTGCAGCATTACCAAGATATAAAATTACGCCAACAGCAAATAGATTTTGTCGATGTGGAATGGCAGGTCTGCCATTTATTACGCCAGAGTGATTATGCGGAATACATGCAATACAAGCTGGATAGCCGCTACAGCCATGTGTTGCTGGATGAATTTCAAGACACGAACCCAGTGCAATGGCAAGTTTTGCAGGCATGGTTTGCCGCTGCTGAGGCTGTGCAATCGCGTCCGACGGTGTTTGTGGTGGGTGATCCCAAGCAATCCATTTACCGATTTCGCCGCGCAGATGCGCGACTATTCGGCGAGGCGAGCGGCTGGTTGCAAAATAATTTTGATGCTCAGTATTTATCGCAAAACGTTACACGACGTAATGCGCCTGCGATCTTAAATGTTGTAAATAAAATATTTGAGCAGCATCCCAATGGCTTCATAGATTTTGAAACGCACAGCGCACATCAAACAGCGTTGCTTGGCAAAGTTGAGGTGCTACCGCTGCTGGCATCTGCGGCAGAGCCAGATGCGCCGGATGAGCCTGCCTCGAAAGTTTTGCAATTGCGCAATCCGCTTTTCACCGCACGCGCCGAGAAACAAAGTGATAACCGGGAATTAGAAGCCTCTCAATTCGCCGCAAAAATGATCGACATCGTCGCGCATTGGCAGGTGTCAGATAGTTTTGGCGTGCCACGTCCAGCAGAATTCAGCGACATCATGGTGTTGGTACGCAAGCGCCTGCATTTGCAAATTTATGAACATGCTTTGCGTCAACGCCATATTCCTTTTTTAACTTCTCGTCGCGGTGGTCTGCTGAATACTTTGGAAACAGAAGACATGCAGGCTTTGCTGACTTTTTTAATCACGCCGTTTGCAGATTTACAATTGGCGCAGACTTTACGTTCGCCATTGTTTGCTTGCGCGGATACAGACTTGATGCAACTGGCAGCCACATTGTCCCCTTGTGGGACGTCAATATCCACCAGTGATGCGCAGCCCAAGCATTGCAGTTGGTGGCAGCGCCTGCAACAACTCGCAGCACATGAACAGGTATCGCCGGAATTATTACGCGCGCATCAATTATTATCTGGCTGGATTAAGTTGGCTGATAAATTGCCCGTGCATGACCTGCTGGATCATATTTATTTTGAGGCGGATGTCGTGCATCGCTATGTGGCAGCCCTGCCTATAGAGCTACACGAGTCAGTGCGCGCTAATTTGCAAGCATTCATGGAGATTGCCTTGAATGTTGACGCTGGGCGTTATCCGAGTTTGCCGCGATTTTTAATGGAGCTGCAAGCGTTGCGTGAGGCCAGCGACAGCGAAGCACCGGACGAAGGTCGTGTCGGAAAAGTTGGTAATGCGATTCGCATTTACACCGTGCATGAGGCCAAGGGTTTGGAAGCACCTATTGTTTGGTTGCTCGATGCCAATGACACCAAACGTCGCCCGGATGGGTATAACGTGTTGCTCGATTGGCCACCGAATAAGCCGCGCCCCACGCACTTTTCGTTATTCACCGATAAGCGTGACAGTTTGCGTGCAGATTATTTTGCAGCGGATGAAGCTTATGCACAGCGCGAGGAAATGAATCTGTTGTACGTCGCCATGACCCGCGCCAAACAAGCGTTACTGGTGAGTGGGCATGGCGAGTCGGTCGATACTTCCTGGTACGGACGCATCGCGCAAGCTACCAGCGACATTGTCCCCTTGTGGGATTTGAACAGCACTCGAGAAAGAAATGCCCCACAAGGGGACAACGAGCGAAGCAATCCGTTACTGTCGCACAGTCGCCAGCAGATCATGCCATCTCCCGCAATTTTTAAGGAAGTGGACAGCGTCCCACAAGGGGACAATCCCACAGGGGGACAATGTGTGTTGCAGCGACCCATTCCAACAGGTCAACGTGAGCCGCGCGTGACATCCGATCAATATGCAGCATCTGCCCAGCAACAGGGTATTTGGTTGCATGCGTTGTTGCAGCATCTGGCTCCATCGGGAAGTGCCATGTTTAATTTTGATGAAATAAACTCTGCAACAAAAATTGAATTGCAGCAGCGGTGTGCCATTCCAGAACATAAAATAAAAGCGTTGTGGCAACAAGCCCAGTACATACTCAGGCAGCCAACCTTGCAAAAATTTTTTGACCCACACCACTATCGGGCCGCCTATAACGAACTGCCTTACATAACGACACTCGGTGAACTGAGCCGTATAGATCGATTGGTTGAATTTGAAAATGAAGTGTGGGTGTTGGATTACAAAACGGGCGAGACCAATCCTCTACTGCATTCCAAGCAAATGCAGGAATATCGCGATGCCATGCAGGCTATATACATAGATAAAATTGTGCGCTGTGGATTGCTGTTTGCCGATGGAGTGTTGCACGAGGTGATGTAAAAACTGGTGTGGCTTTTCTGGGTGACATTATTTCGAGTGACACTATGATGTAGCGGCTAATCAATTTTCACGTTTGGCTTTTCCTTAAACTTAAATGAAGGACTAATCATGGCAGAACCTGTTGCTATCATCGCACAAGATGCGCCACCTCGCGCCAAGCGCTCTATCTACCCCGAGCAGTTTGCCGCACGCATGGTAGATCGGGTGAAAAAACCACTCGGCGATTTGTTTTCACTGACTAATTTTGGTGTCAATCTCACCCGCCTTGCACCGGGTGCGCTGTCGGCATTGCGCCATGCTCACGCTTTGCAGGATGAATTTATTTATGTGCTGGAAGGCAGTCCGATTCTTGTTACAAATAGCGGCGAAACTCAGTTGCATTCCGGCATGTGTGCGGGCTTTAAAGCGGGCACAGGTGATGCCCATCAACTCATCAATCGTTCAGATGCTGATGTGGTGTATTTGGAGGTCGGTGATCGCACTGCGGGAGATACTGTTACCTATCCAGATGATGATCTGAAAGCTCAAATGGTTAATGGAAATTGGCAGTTTAGTCGCAAAGATGGGACGCTTTATTAAGAGGCACTAAAAGGGAACGTGCGAGTAACGCAGATCAAAGTAGTGCTTAAGTTGGGTAAAACGGCAGCAGAGTTAGAGCATGTTGATCGAGCAGTCGAACAGTTTGAAAAATTTTGTACCGTCACGAAAAGCGTGCGACTGAGCATTCCGGTAGAGGTCAGTGTGTTTGATATGGCTGGTAAGCAATTAAAATGATTTGCAATGTGCAGAGTGAGAGGCACTGTCTGGGTATTTTGAATTTTTAAAAGTGCCCATATATTCCTCGTGTAATTATATTCCGCCTGAAGTGACCACAACAAATCAGGTGGACTCCGGTTTGTTTTATAATCCCCCCTGATTATTAACTGAACCAGAGGCCGCGCATGAGCAGCAATTTAACCGCAGTAACCATCATTTCCCACACTCAAGAGTGGGTGGAGCGCGCCGTTATTGGCCTGAATCTATGCCCCTTTGCTAAAGCCGTGCATGTCAAAAAACAAATCCGCTATGTGGTGAGTACAGCTTCCACACACGAAGACTTGCTGCGCGATTTAGTGATTGAGTTAGAAGCATTAGCTGAAATTTCACCCGAAAAAGTCGACACCACTCTGGTGATCCACCCATACATACTGACTGATTTTTTGGAGTACAACGATTTTCTGGATGTGGTTGATGAGGCATTAGGGGACATGGAGTTGGACGATGCAATTCAGGTTGCAAGCTTTCATCCGCAATATCGGTTTGCCGATACGCAGCCGGAGGATATTGAAAATTACACCAATCGTTCGCCTTATCCTATGTTGCAATTGTTGCGTGAGAGCAGCATGGTGCGCGCAGTTGAAGCCTACCCGCAAGCCGAGCAGATTTTTGAAAAGAACATTGAAACTTTGCGCCGCATGGGACATACAGGCTGGGAAGCGTTAGGTTTGCAGCCACTGCGAGGAAAAAAGTGATGAGCTTTGAGGGACGATATTTATCATGACCATCGTCCATAATTTTTCCACACTCAGCCCTGACTCCATATTGAATGCACTGGATAGTGTAGGTTTGCAAACGGATGGTCGCTTGCTGGCGCTCAACAGTTATGAGAACCGCGTTTATTTAATTGGGTTAGAAGCCAGGCAAGTTGGCATAGAAGATAGTGCGCTTGTCGTGACAAAATTTTATCGACCAGATCGTTGGACAGATGCCGCCATACTCGAAGAGCACAGCTTCTTGCAGGAGTTGATCGAACATGAAATTCCAGTGGTGCCACCCTTAGCATTTGATGGGAAAACGCTGCTTGAATTTGAAGGATTTCGTTATGCCGTTTTCCCCAAGCATGGTGGTCGAGCGCCGGAGCTTGAAGACAGAAAAACACTGGAATGGATGGGGCGTTTTCTTGGGCGCATTCACGCCATAGGCGCGCTTAAACCGTTTCAGAATCGTCCCACACTGAGCATAGAAAGTTTTGGTGTGACACCTCGTGATTATTTGCTCACTCACAATTTTATTCCGCCTGACTTGGATGCAGCCTACCGCAGCGTTGTTGAGCAAGCATTGGGTGGCGTGCGTGATTGTTTTAATCGCGCAGGTAAAGTGTCCAACATCCGGCTGCACGGCGATTGTCATGCGGGTAATGTGTTGTGGACAGATGACGGTCCGCACTTTGTCGACTTTGACGACAGCCGTATGGGGCCGGCAATACAGGATTTATGGATGCTGCTGTCTGGTGAACGCGCAGATATGGCGCGGCAGATGGGTGATGTGCTGGCAGGCTATGAAGATTTTTACGATTTCAATCCCAACGAATTACACCTGATCGAAGCATTACGTACCTTGCGTTTAATTCACTATGCGGGCTGGCTGGCGCAGCGTTGGGACGACCCCGCATTCAAGCTAGCATTCCCTTGGTTTAACACTCAACGCTATTGGCAAGATCGCATATTAGAACTGCGCGAACAGATAGCGTTAATGCAGGAGCCCATTTTGTGGTTGGCGTAATACACTGTTCCTGCGGCAACCGCAGCGAAGGTATTAATCTTGAGAAAATTAGTGTCGTTTCGCAGCATGCTATGGCGCAGGTAAGTAGCATTCTGGAGAATGTTGTGGAACATGATGGTGAGTACGGCAGTGGCAATTAATGCCGTCTTGCAAATTTAGTGCAGAAGCCGTGAAAGAAGGAATATCCATATTTCTTGCAGAGCACCGAGGCGGTTTTAGGCAATGGCAAAAAAAACTTGGGATGCATTTGAAGTAGGCACATTGAAATATTCAACAATAATCGGTAATCAGTTGTTCGGAATTTACGATCGGTATCGTGCCATTCCCGATCATGGCGCAGCCAGACGTTTCCTGACGCTGGATATGCAAAGCGGCGAATGGCGGGCAATGCTTATTCCACCCTTATCAACTGCAAAAGCGATACCCGTTACCCTGAAATAAAATCAACCCTGAATTACTTGACCGCAACAAACCACAAAGGAGAGCAACATGGCACACGCAACCATCGGCTGGCACGGCTTTGATCCTCTCAAGTGTTGAGATGGGTGAGTAGGTCTATGGGGTTGTTCAAGCTGCCTCGACTCTGCCAAGCGCTGAGATCTTCATTAGCGTTGAGGTAGCCGTAGCGTGCAATGACGAATGGCATGTTGGCCGCGCGGCAGGCTTCCATGTCGCGTATGTCATCACCCAGGTAGAGTGCTTCATAGGGTGAACATGCCAGCAATTCACAAGCGTGCAATAGTGGGTCAGGATAGGGTTTGGCGCGGGCGCAAGTGTCGCCGCTGACTATGCAGGCAGCGCGTTCGGCATAGCCTAAAGCTTGCATGAGGGGCAGGGTGAAACGATGCGGTTTGTTGGTGACGATGCCCCAAGGTAAGTTGCGTTTTTCCAGCGCGTTGATTAATTGCGCCATGCCGTGGAAGAGGAGGGTGTGGTCGCAAATGTTTTGGGTGTAATAATCGAGGAAGACTTTACGCAACACAGCAAATTCAGGTGACTCAGGCGTGATGTTGAAGCCAATTTTAAGTAATCCAACTGAGCCGTGCGACGCTTCCGGGCGAATGACTGACAGCGGTAATGGTGGAAGATTATGCAGGCTGCGAACGTGGTTGAGTGCGGCACCGAGGTCGGGCGCAGTGTCGGCGAAAGTGCCGTCGAGGTCGAGCAAGACGGCTTTAATTCCAGCTTGCATGAGCTAATTGCGGCGGCAGGTGAGGAGGTAATTTACATCCGTGTTTTTATCCAGCGTGTAAGTTTTGTATAGCGGGTGGTAGCTCATGCCAGTGATATCAAATATGTTGAGCGCGGCATGGCGGCAGAGTTGTGCGAGTTCGGAGGGTTTGATGAATTTTTCATATTCGTGTGTGCCGCGCGGTAGCATGTTTAATACATATTCCGCGCCGATAATGGCGAACAGGTAGGACTTGGGGTTACGATTAAGCGTAGAAAAAAACACATGCCCGCCGGGTTTTACAAGTTGCGCGCAGGCTTGCACGATGCTGCCTGGATTGGGAACGTGCTCCAGCATTTCCATGCAGGTTACTACATCGTAAAGGCTGGGTTGTGCTGCTGCCAATATTTCAGTAGTCAAATCTTCAGCAGAAATTTTGCGGTAATTTACCTGCTGCCCACTTTCCAGCAAGTGCATTTGGGCGACTTGCAGGGCTTTGTCGCCCAGATCAATGCCAGTGACTTCTGCTCCTGACGCGGCCATGCTTTCTGACAAGATGCCGCCGCCACAACCTACATCCAGCACGGTTTTTCCGCGCAGTGGTGCGATGCCGTTGATGTAGTTCAGGCGTAAGGGGTTAATTTCGTGCAGCGGTTTGAATTCGCTGTTGGTGTCCCACCAGCGGTGGGCTAATTGGCTGAATTTGTCTAGTTCAGCGGGATCAACATTGCTCATTCGGACACCCCTAAAAGATTAGAATTTATTTTAATTATGGTATTGTGGAAACTTTTTTTGCTTAACATTTAAATCATATACGGCGTAGCTTGTGGGGCATTAGGGCGAACTTTGTTCTTAACTTTATACTTAACTGGTAATAAATCCATATCACCTTGATTTCCGCCAAGCTGTAATATCGGTGGCGGTTTCAAATTTTGGTGCGACTATCATATTTTGTGCTGGGCTGCTGAAAAGCAATTTGCAATCTGTTGCGCTGTCGAAGATTTTAGCCATGGATTCTTTTATAAAATTATCAAACCAGGGTTCAAACGGGCGAGCACTCTGGGATCGGTTGATTGGTGAATTCCACATATCTACTATAACCGGGTGTGGACTTTCTGGGGCAGGGTAGAGAGCAGTCTGATAAATTAGGCGATAAACATACATCTACTATTATTCGTCCCCGCCCTAGGCGCTTTGCTTCATATAAGGCTGCGTCAGCACGCCGAATATAGGTTTCTAGAGTAAGGGTGGTGGATGAATGTTGATTGATGGAAAAAATGCCAATACTGGCTTGATTTCTCATGAGTTCAAGTATTCGCTGTGCTTTATCGCAGGCCAACTGATGGTTGGCAAATATCACTAAAGCGAACTCGTCGCCGCCAAAGCGGAAAGCAAAATCGACATCTTCTCGGATAACACTGCGCAGTGAATTTGCTACTTTAATGAGGTAGGCATCACCCTGCTGGTGGCCAAATTTGTCGTTAATTTGTTTAAAAAAATCAACGTCAAGCAGTACTAGAGAAAGAGGCTCATTTTTTTGGCGCATGGCGTGGCGGAACGCAGTGTCCAATTTTTGTTCAAAAGCGCGACGATTGAACAGCCCTGTAAGGGAATCTGTTTCTGCTTGAAAAATAGTTTTTTGTAATTCATTTTGTTGAGATTCTATTTTTGTCTTTAAAGTAGTCAATTCTTCACCGGTACGTACAAGTACCTCGTTTAGATGTTCTATCATTTCATTGTTGCGCTGGAGTAAAATGAAGGGATCAGCCAGTGCAGTTGAGTTTTTGAGGTGCAGTTGTAGCCGAAGAATTGTGTCAAGCGCAGGATAATGTTCCAGCTTAGCTATATTCACACATTTTTTGCCCCAAGCAATTTGGATAGACTTTTCGTTCAATAAAAGACTGGATGGCAAGGGATAGCCCGTTGCTGTACCTGCTTTGCGTAACTCTTGTATGGTGTTTAAGGTGGGAATAGAAGCAGCAAAAACATTTCCGCCTAAACGTTTGACGCTCTCAAGGGCAAAGCTGACAAAGCTCTGTAGATCGTGCTCAACTACTAAATTTTGCTGAAGCAGGGTGATGGAATTCAAGGCGTGCAATATCACTAATCGGTTTAAATTGAAGACGTAACTTATACATTATTTTTGATGAAATTCAAAGTCAGTGCCATCCGCCGAAACATACCGCACTGATGTCTCGAATTAGGCTGACTGCAAATAGCCATCCAGATAGCTTTGATAGAGAAGCTCCATTGCATCAGCAGGACACTCAATTGCAGGGCTCATTACGCGCTTATCGGCTAATTGCCTTAATATTGCATAGCTAGTGTGATCAACTGGATGGGCGATGCCGTTGATGAACACTGTGTAGTCGTGACATAGCATTTTCGATTTTAAATCCAGCACTAAACCTTTTTTTTGCACACGTTGCGTAAATCTCTGGCGGCTGAGTGGTCGTATAGGGGGATCGAAAAAAATATCTGGTTTGGGTTCGCTTAAATAGCATCCCACGAAGTGGGTAATATCGTCTTTGCCCCATTGAATTTGTCGAACGATGCTTTCAATTTTTTCAAGCATCGCGATGCTGATTTCAGAAGGGTGAATTTGTGGCTGGAGATCAGGGTCGGTTAGCATGCCCGCCAGATTGATTCGATCCTGCATATATACCAAAAATTGCTCCGCCAATTCCTGATAAGTCGGTGCACGGAAACCGATTGAGTAGGTCATGCAGTCATCTTCTGCAACACCATGATGGGCGTAGTTTGGTGGCAGGTAGAGCATATCGCCAGGCGATAATATCCACTCTTGCTCAGGTTTAAAGCGTTGTAAAATTTTCAGTGGTGCGCCTTTCACTAAGGTGCGATCCTTTTGGGCAGAAATCTGCCAGCGCCGATGTCCTGAACCTTGTAGCAGAAACACATCGTATGAATCAAAATGTGGGCCTACGCCACCGCCCTGGGGTGCAAAGCTCACCATCAAATCATCCAGCCGCGCATGGGGAATAAAGTTAAACCGTTGTAATAACGCAGTCCCGGTAGCCAGGTGGTGGTTAATGCCTTGCACCAGCACAGTCCACTTGCGTTTGCCCAGTCTTGAAAATTGCGTCGCGCTAAACGGGCCATGGTGTAATTGCCAAGTGTCGCGCTGCTGGGTCACTAGCCGCGCTTGCACATTTTCATCAGTCGCCAGGTTCATTAATTGCTGTGGATCCAGTAAGCCCGTAAAGTTGGGGATAGCTTGGCGAATGAGTAGCGGTTTTTTTTGCCAATAGTCACTTAAAAAATTAGTGGCGGACAGTCCGCCCAAAATAGACAGGGCTTGAGATTTTGGAATATTGTTTTTCATAGGTAGAATTATAACTGCGTCCCCACCACAAAAATATTAATCAAATTTTAAATTCAGTTAAAATAAAGCGCGTTGTTGAAACTAACGTCTGGATTTCAGGGGGTGTACCGATGATATTACAAGCAGGAATGGAAGCTCCTCAGTTCATTCTGCCGGATGCAGATATGGAAGATTTTCATTCTTCCGCGTATCTTGGAAAAAAGAACATTGTGCTATATTTTTATCCTAAGGACGACACGCCTGGCTGCACGATGGAAGCTAATGAATTTACCAAGCTGGATGATGAATTTGCACAGCGGGACACCATTATAGTGGGTGTGAGTCGCGATGAATGTTTGAGTCACGCAGATTTTCGCGACAAATATGGCCTCTCTGTTATTCTGCTATCAGATGTGGAATCCAAAGTATGCAAAAAATATCGTGTGTTGTATGACAAGGAAGTCGATGGTCACGTACACATATCGATTAAACGTTCCACATTTGTAATCGATAAGCAGGGTAAGGTGCGACATGCGTTATATGGTGTTCATGCTCATGGTCACGCACAAGAAGTATTTAATTTAACAAAGGAAATGTAATGAAGATTGAAAAGAATACCGTTGTCTCCCTACGCTATGAGTTGTCTGATGTAAATGGCACACTGCTGGAAAAAATTGAAGAGCCTATCAGTTACCTGCACGGCGGTTATGATGGAATTTTTCCAACAGTGGAAGAAGCATTGCATGGCAAAACTGTTGGTGAAAAACTTACCATCACGATTACGCCAGATGAAGGATTTGGTGAATATGAGCACGATCTGGTGCGTGTTGAACCGCGCAGCATGTTCCCGGAAAATATCGCTATTGGTATGCAATTTGAAGGCGGCGCGGAAGGTGATGAGAATGACGAATACTCACTTTACACTGTAGTTGATGTCACGGAAGATGAAGTAACGGTAGATGGCAATCACCCCTTAGCGGGCAAAACCCTCAGCTTTAGTGGTGAGGTTTCTGGCGTGCGTGCAGCAACTGCTGAAGAAATTGCGCATGGACATACACATGGTGAAGGTGGGCATCATCACTAGCATTCCTCTTAAATTAAATCATTGCGCGACTCTATTGATGGGAAGCCACAGCAACTCCTGTCAGCATTTCTTAATCGCGCATGGCTAGGCAGTGTGCAATAAGCGAAACATATTCACCCAGATACACCAAACGCTTCATGGCAAGAGTAGGTGTGAGCGCAGATATGCCACACAAAATTCAGGAGAACGCATATGAATAAAATTGCATCACTGCTCGCTGTTTCATTTCTTACTGCAAGCACTATGGTGGGTGCTGAAACCAAACCTGCAATGGACAATCGATCCATTGACCTTAGATATTGTTTGGACTTGTCAACTATTCAGCTCATTGCAAAATGCTCAGGTGAAGTTTCAGCAGGCAAGAAAGGCACACCCTTTTCTCCTGAAAAAGTTGCCAGAATTATATCTGCAGAAAATGCAAAGCTCCCCAGTCAAACGAGTGAGTCATCTGCTATACCCGTGCCCATCAGCGACATACCAAAAAAAGTTTTGCAGTCGGAAGAGTGATGCCAAATTGCTCCGCCTCATCTGTCCATTTTCCAAGTTAAAGCCCTTATCAACTGCGAACATCAGTGGCTGGGTTGACTCAACCCGCCATTTGCCCCATTTTTCCGCTTTGATAATCCATCATCGCCTGTCTGATTTCCTGATCGGTATTCATCACAAAAGGGCCGCGTGCGGCGATGGGCTCGTTGATCGGTTCGCCGCCCAATAGCAGCAAATCACACGCTTCCACCGCGCGCAGTTGGATTTGCTGTCCAGCCTGTTCCATTATCACCAAGTCTGCCGCGCCCAGCGTTTCTTCATTCAGCACCAGCCTGCCTGTGCGTACAAACAACATAGTGTTATGTCCGGCAGGCACGGTGAAATCAACTGTTTTGCCTGCGTGAATATGCATATCCCATAAATTAACCGGGGTGTGTGTGCTGGCCGTTCCTTGCGTACCTGAAAAATTGCCCGCAATCACGCGCACGCTGCCGCTGTTGACATCCAACTGATGCACTGAAATTTTCGCGCTCACAATGGGTTGATAATGCGGCGGATCCATTTTGGATTTGGCTGGAAGATTGACCCACAGTTGCGCCATTTCCAAAGCACCACCGTGTCGGGCAAAATTTTTGGAATGCATTTCTTCATGAATAATGCCGGATGCAGCCGTCATCCATTGCACATCACCCGGGCCGATCACGTCTTTATTACCAACCGAATCCGCATGTTCAATTTCGCCCTGAAAAGCGATAGTGACTGTTTCGAATCCACGATGCGGATGTGGCCCCACACCACGCCGTGTTTCAGTCGGTGTGAAGTCGTGCGGGCCACCATAATCAAACATCAGGAAAGGGCTGATCTCCTGCGTGAATGCCATGTCAGCAAATACTGCACGCACCGGAAAGCCATCTCCCACCCATTGCCCACGACGTGGCGCACGTAACAGTTTTTTTATTTTTTTCATACTTTAGATCTCCAGAATTCTTGATTAATTTATTGTGTTTATCATAACGCTGATTTAATGATGCTTGATGTAAAAATTCTATCGGTGAGATTCCAACAAATCATCCAACCAAATTTTCCAACGTTGATATTTTTCAAGCAAGTGATACATATCCGAATGTGCTGTTATTTTTTCACTATGTTTATCACTCAATAATGCCGAGCCGCTAGCGAGTAACGCTGCGCCATACAAGCTGGCTTCTTTTTGATTTAGCCGGTAAACATCGCACGCTAGGCATTGTGCTATGCCCTGTTGCAGACATTTTATTTCGGACAAACCGCCCGACAGATATACACGTTTGAGAGGTGCGTGGTGGTGGAAATCTTCCACGATGCGTGTGACGCGAAAGATGATCGCCTCCAGCAGCAAGGTGGCAACTTGCTTGTCTGTCAGGTGCGCTGTTGATTGTGAAAAAGTGAGTCCTATATCTGCACGAAAATAGGGTGCACCCATACCGCTGGGTTCTGCCAGACAAAAAATTTCATTGAGTGCAACGTCCTCTTCCAACGCGCATTCGTTGACATGATAAGGTGCGAGCGCTGCAGCAATGGAGTTGAGTGTTCCTTCGCAAGCAGTGTAAGCACGCTGGTTTTCATCCTGATAGACCAGGGTGGTTAAATATCCACTTGGTTTTACAGATGCAATATTTTGGGCTGCTGTCCCGTGCAAATATCGTATGATAAATCCGCCCGTACCGAGATTGATCAGTGCTTCTGCGTTATCTTTGTCCAGCGTGGCGATGAGCGCGGCAGATTGATCGGCCACGTTGGCTTGCAGGGTCAGGTCATTTTTTATGCCCGCGATATGCAGTGGCAAATTGAGTGCTACAGATGGTTTTATCTGCGGCAGGATATGCGGTGGAATGTCAAACAACCGACATAGCTCAGGTAACCATTGCTGATGCTGGATGTCCATTAACAAGGTGCGCGCTGCCATAGAGGCATCGGTGATGTAATGCTGACCTTGAGTCCAATGCCAAATGAGAAATGTATCCAGCGTACCCAGCAATAATTCGCCTCGCTTCAGCCGTGTACGCAAATTTTCATTGTCCCCTTGTGGGGCATTCAGCATGGTGGACACCTTGGTTGCGAAATAATAAGACGTTAAGCGCAATCCGGTGAGGGCGTGGATTAAATTATTGGATTCCTGCAATGCCTCACATGTGGGTGCACCACGATTGTCCTGCCATGAAATAAGTGGCGTGACGGGCTGACCGCTGATTTTCTCCCAGATTAAAAATGAGGAGCGCTGGCTGCACATGCCCAATACAGCATTCGCAGAATTGGTTTGTGTCAAGCAATCGCGCAGCACGCGTTCGACAATTTTTACATATTCCAGCGCATCGCTTTCGTAGCGTCCATTTTTACCTGTGATGGGCGCGGCTGGGTGAGAAATGATGCCACTTAATTTTCCCCACTGATCTAACATTCCAGCTTTGATAGAGGTGGTGCCGAGGTCTAAGGCAATCGTTGAAGTATTGTGAGCGGCATTCATGTGATGCTATTCAGACATGCGGATACTTCATTGCTGATAGTTTGCTCGTCCCACATCATGATAGGGGCGACACTCTGAGCGATGGCCTGTATATCCTGTGCAGTTAATTTTGCCAATATGAGTAGTGGTAAACGCCGCCGCAGCAGGTCTGGTAAGTGCAATACCATTTCGTGACCCGCACAAAATAATAAATCGGCAACGATCAACGGCACACTCGATACAATGCGCCGTGCCAACTGCGGGTCATTTTTCAACATCTCAAATATCTCGGTTACACGCTGGCCGTGACGACGCACCAACCACAAGCTGCTTTCCTGATCGACTCCCAAGCGCACTGCTTGCAGGCTGCTCATGCGTATCCACTCATGGTCTCGTGCTGCTTCATCTTGCATCGACCCATTCTGTGCGGAGTGTCCGGCAGGTGCCCAAGGAAAACGTTTTCCTATCGTGGCACATACTTTTATTTTACCGAGTTGGGCGCAGATGTTGTTCACGATACTGGCCGCATCTTCTCGTGCTGAGGTGATTTTCCCCCCAACTGAATAATGCACACCATTGGCTGCCGTTTTTAGTTCCCAATCACGGCTGACGGATGAAGGAGAATCTTGTTTTCCTTGCGCTTTTTCATTACCCTTCAGCACGCGCAACCCGGCATAGCTATTAACAATATCCGCTTGTGTCCAAGTGGTTTTCAGAAAATCATTGACCGCAGCCAGCAGGTAATTAACATCAGCCTCTTCCACTTTTACTTGTTCGATGTCGCCGCGATAATCGCTATCGGTTGTGCCAACCAGCGTCATGCCATACCAGGGAATGATAAAAAATACGCGCCCATCCGATTGAGTAGTGAGCAGCAGTGCATCGCTCACCCCCATCGCAGGCAGCACCAAGTGCACGCCCTTGGTCAGGCGGCTGCCGCACCTTCCCGCCTGCCATTGACCCGTTGCATAAACTATCTGGCGCGCATGAATGTTCACAGTTTGTGTGCTGAGTTGATCCTGAACGGTCGCGCCGATTGCCCTACTGTCTGCCTCAATCAGCTTGGTTAATTTGCAATAATTCACACACACTGCACCCGCTTGTATTGCACCATCAATTAACTCCAGTACCAATCGCGCATCATCGGTCTGTGCATCGGCGTAGATAAATCCACTGCTCAAATTGGAATGTTTTAGGAAGGGAAAGCGCGTGAAAAAATTCTCTCGCTTGAGGTGGTGATGTTTTAAATCTTGATTCAGTCGGGTCGCGAGAAAATCATAAATCATTAAACCTACTTTTAATTGCAGCGATCCAATGCGGCCATTCGCATACACCGGCACACCAAAATGCAATGGCCACACGCGGTGCGGTGCGACGGCTAGCAACATATCGCGCTCGGCCAGTGCTTTCTTGACTAATTTAAAATCGAACGATTCCAGATAACGCAGCCCACCATGAATCAATTTGCTAGAAGCAGAAGAGGTGGCGCTTGCCCAATCGCTTTGCTCAACAATGGCCACACGCAAGCCGCGCAGCGCAGCATCATATGCAACCCACGCTCCGTAAATGCCCCCGCCACAAACGAGCAGGTCAAATTTCTGGTTGGCTAACGAATGAAAATCACGCTTCATTATGCTTTTTGGCATCTCTCATCTTCAGACTTTTTTCAGGCAGGTCACTAATTAAAATATCCACCTCCCATCTCAGGGCTTGGTTAATTTCCTCATCGCTATTGCAGGTATATGCCGTGATGCTTTTTCCTTGCTCGCGCAGCAGTTGTACAACGTCACCACCCAGATTAGCGATCGGCAAACATAACCCGTGCAGAAATGGTTGGTCAGCCAACACCGCACGCATATCTGCAATAGTTTGGTACTCTTCTAGATTATAGATTAGCGGAAATTTAGGTCGGATTTGATGTGCGTAGATCAGGCTGTCCAGATTAAATGAGGACATGAAAATTTCCTCATTACGAATTTCTCCAACGCTGGCGAGCGTTTGCTGAATTTTCAAATGATGGCGCGCAGCAGCTTCCCAATTACGATTTTTAATCTCCAACAACAAGCGCGTGCGCTTGCGATATGTCGCTAAAAATTCTGCCAAAGTCATGATACTTTCAGGTTGGCCGGAATCTATTTGATGCGTGGTAAAAAAATGTGCAGCCGCATTCATCTCATGCAATTGTGCATAATCGAAGTCGTCAATATGCTTGGTAGGATAGCCGAGCTTGTCCAGAAAACGATCATGCCACAACACGGTCACTTCATCCTTGCTGAGCTGAATATCTGTTTCGATACCGTCTATCGGGTATTGCAGAGCGCGTTCAAAAGCAGCGCGCGTATTTTCTGCGGCTTCATTATTTGCACCTCGATGAGCGAAAATTAAAGTTTTTCTGTTATTTATATTTTTTATGGCATTCAAATTTTTTCTGGTGTTCGTAGATTGTTGGGTGGGCTGCATGAAACTCCTTCCAAGTTCAGAATGTGACCTGCCGTACCCCGATGATTTGGATTCTTATAATCTGGAGCCCGGTGATCGGTATATCATCAAACTTGCAGGTACTCAGGGTTGCTCTGCTAGATGATAAGTTTGCCCGAAGAATGCTATTTATGCATGACAAGATTTTTGGAGGAACTAAGAAAACAGAAAAAGGGTACGATTAGCCCACAAAAGATGGGCTGTATGTTGTGCACATAGCACAGGGTGGTAAAGCGGTTGAGGTAAAGTATTTAACCGTTTTCCCTGTCCGTTGTTATAACTATTGTTATATTAAGCTGGTAATACGCCATTCTAACCTGCATTTCGTGTTTATGAATGAGCCGAATATTTTTATAGATACTTGTAGGGGCAAGGCAAATCAATTTCGAGCGGTTTGTAAGCGTTAACGAATCGGAGACAATTGCTATCGTGTAAGTTTTGTTGCGCTGGGGTAGAATCATACGGGTAAAAAAATGGGTCGATCCTTGCTAGATGGTGTCGTCACAAGACAGTCACCCATAGTGCGATGCAGCGAATATGTACAGCCGCAAGGAATGAAGCGGTGCATTTTGCATAGCGTGTGGCAATCCCGCGCCATCGCTTGAGATGCAAAAAGACATTTTCCACCAAGTGCCGTAATTTGTAGAGTTCTTTGTCATAGTCGCGTTGATCTTTCCTGTTTTTTCTAGGGGGAATTTGCGTCTTCATGCCTTGTTGGTTTGCTTGTTCAACAATCACGTCGCTGTCGTAACCCTTGTCTGCCAGCAAATTCTCCGCAGTCAAACCTTCAATGAGCTTGCCAGCCTGCGTGCAATCTGCAACGGTACCTGCCGTGACAAGTACTCGGATTGGCATACCATGCGCATCCACGGCCAAGTGCAGCTTGGTATTAAGCCCCCTTTTGTACGCGCCATATCTTGGTTGCCTCCCTTTGCACCTGCCGCGTGAGGATGTACTTTGATGTGGCTGGCATCAATCATCAGCCATTCGTAAGTTTTAGCTACAGTCATTCGTTCCAATTGACCTGCTCCACAGTCTTGCATCGCAAGTCTGTGACAACGCATTTCACAAGAACATCGCTGTTGTGCCAATTCAACATTTACAGTCTGGCATAGCCAGTCTGTATCAAAATCTTCACAAGAGCATAGCTGTTGTGGTTTTAATTTTTAAATCTTGAATGGCCGTTAACGACACTTTGCGGGCATTGGCACTTGCGATAATCCAATGGCTGGTGACCGCCACATAGCAGCTGATCAAACTTTCTTCAGTAATGCCTCAAATTCTTCCAGCGGTACGGGCTTGCTGAACAGATAGCCCTGATAGGCAAGGCAGCCATGCTGTTGCAGAAAGGTGACTTGTTCTTCCGTTTCCACGCCTTCAGCAATAACTTCCAAACCCAGATTGATAGCCATGGCAATAATGGTCTGCACAATAGCGGCATCATCCGAATCAGTTGCTATATCACGCACGAAACTTTGGTCAATCTTGAGTTGGTGGATGGGCAGTTTCTTCAGGTTGGATAACGATGAATAGCCGGTGCCAAAGTCATCCATGGAGAAATGTACGCCCACTTCACTGAGTGCGTTTATCTTGCTGATGGTGTCGTTGATGTCATCCAGCACAAGGCTTTCAGTCAGCTCCAGCTTGAGCCTGTCTGGCTTGATAGCAGTCTGGCGTATCACCTGACATACCTGTTCCACAAAATCAGCTTGATGGAACTGTATGGCGCTGACGTTAACGGCAAGCTGCAAATGCTGGGTAAATGAATTGCCTTCCCATGATTTTAGCTGGGCACAAGCGGTTTCCAGCACCCATAGCCCAATGGGTAAGATCATGCCGGTTTCTTCTGCCAGCGGAATGAAATCCAAAGGTAGCACCAAGCCGCGCTCCGGGTGTTGCCAGCGAATCAGCACTTCGGCACCGACGATCTGGCGGTTGTGATTGGCCTGCAACTGGAAATAGAGCCTGAATTGGTTCCTCTCCAAGGCAAGGCGCAAGTCTGTTTCCATTGAGGCACGGGCCGTGATGTTCGCCTGCATTTGCACGTCGAAGAAGCGCAGGGTATTGCGGCCAGTGGCCTTGGCCTGATACATGGCGATGTCAGCCTGCTTCAACAACTCATCTATTGTCTGCTGACCGGCGAATAGGGCGGCACCGATGCTGGGGGTGCTGCGGCATTCGTGTTTGCCGAGCTGATAGGGTTGATTGAGCGTGGCTAGAATCTTCTCGCCAACGACTTTCGTTTGTGTCGCCGCTTCGATGGACTTTTCGTTCAAGTCTTCCAGCATCACCACAAACTCATCCCCCCCCAGACGGGCCACCGAGTCACCATCACGCACACAGGATTCAAGCCGGCGAGCAACCTGTTGCAGCAGCAGGTCGCCGATGTCATGGCCGAGGGTGTCGTTAAGGGTCTTGAAGTCGTCCAGATCAATGAACAGCAGCGCGCCTTTGTTACCGGTACGCGAACTGGAAGCCAATGCCTGCTTGAGACGATCCAGCAAAAACCGTCGGTTGGGCAGACTAGTAAGTGGGTCAAAGAACGCCAGATGCTTGATTTCATCTGAGGCCGCTTTGCTCACCGTGATGTCAGTGAGGGCGGCAACATAATTTGTGACGACACCGTTGGAGTCTTTCACGGCGGTGATGAGGAGATGTTCCGGGTAGATGTTGCCATTCTTGCGCCGGTTCCAGATTTCACCTTGCCATGCGCCTGTGCTATGGATGCTTTCCCACATGACCGCATAGAAGGCGGCATCCTGCCGGCCTGAACTGAGCATACGCGGGTTCTGTCCGACGGCTTCTGCTGCGGTATAACCGGTGATGTTAGTGAAGGCTTGGTTGACGCGCAGGATTGTTCCATCGACATCAGTGATTAACATGCCCTCCTGTGATTCAAACGCAATGGCAGCAATTCGGAGATCACCCTCGGCAGTCTTGCGCTCGGTGATGTCGATTATCGCGATCTGCAACCCATCGTTCGCCTCCAGCGCAGTCATTCGCAGGGCGTTGATCTGAGCAAAAAACAGCGATCCATCTTTGCGTTTCAGGCACATATCCATATTGCACGCATCGCTACCGCCAGCCTTATTCATGCTCATCAACGCCCGATGCCAGTTGTCTTTGTCCTGATCCGCAACAAACTGCGAAAAAAGACGACGGATCAGTTTGTCTCGCGCAACTCTCAGCATGGCCGTGGTTTTCAGATTGACCTCGGAGATCATTCCCTCGTGGGTAAGGGTGAGATAACCCACCGGAGAAAGCTCAAACAGGTCGACATAACGATCGCGCGACACTTCCAGTGCCAATTGCATCTGCCGCAATTGCTCGATCTGCATCTCCAGTTCGATCTGGTGGACGCGCAACTCGTGCTGTAGCTGTGACTGCGTTAGCGGCGATGGGGGATGCAATATTTCTAAATATAATAATTCATCCGCCTTGGCGCGCAACTGTTTATACCTTTGCTTAAGCTCCGCAGCGTCGATTTTGCTCAGGTTATTAGCGCCCTCGACCACACTATCTGTCTCAGCGGGTAAGGATTTCTTTTCTTTATCAGATTGCATGGCTACCCCTTTACACAGTTACGTATTTGCATGGCTACGTCTTGGCCTCAACCGCCACCATCGCCAGCAGGATCAACTCGGTATTGCCCAGTGCTGTGACAATACGGCGGGCATTGAGCACCATGCGGCGTGGCCCCAGATCGGGAAAGTTGTGCTCCACCACAAAGCCGTCCATCACCTGTCGCTGCGGCAAAATGTCTTCAAGCAGATCGCGCAAGGCAGCGATGTTCCATTGCCCATTGCCCAGCTCATAGATTTTACGGCCCACGGTTTGTTCTGGCGTGACCTTAAAATGCTGAAAGAACGCACGACTGGCTGAGACCACCTGCAAGACGCTATCCAGCACGATGAGTGGCTCGACCACGGTATTGACGATGCCTTCGGCCAGTTCCCGTGCCAGTTGCACCGCAGCGCCTTTGATCTGCGCTGCTTCGCGGTTGACGCTGATGTCGGTGAAGGTCAGCACCACGCCTTCGATGATGTTATCCAATGTCCGGTAGGGCTGCATGCGCGCCAGATACCACATGCCATCGAGGGTATGCACTTCACGCTCAATCGGGATCAGGTTTTCCAGCACGGTATGCAGATCGGCATGCAGGCTCTCGCCTTCGAGATTCGAGGTGATGTCACTCAGCGGACGGCCCACATCGGTGGCAATCAGGTTGTAGGCTTTGACCGCTTCGCGCGTGTAGCGTCGAATGTTCAGCTGGTAGTCCAGAAAAATGGTGCCGGCATTCACGTTATCCAGCAGGTTCTTCAGATCGTTCTTGATGTCGTTCAATTGCTCGACTTTGTTACTCATTTCGCTGTTGACCGTAATAGCTTCTTCATTCAGCGATTGCAACTCCTCCCTTGACGTCTCCAGCTCTTCGTTGGACGACTGCAACTCCTCGTTGGTGGACTGCAACTCCTCGTTGGCTGATTTAAGCTCTTCGTTGGTGGCCTGCTGCTCTTCGATGGTGGCTTGCAGGTTTTCCTTGGCGTAGGACAGTTCGCGTTCAAGGTGTTCGATGCGCCCCGCTTCTTCTGCCGTGGGAATATCCTTGCTGCCTTTGCGCTTGGCGGGCTTGACCGGCTCGGCCACGTCCTGAAAGCTCACCAGTAGCAACGGCCCTTCCTCGTGGTGGGCTGACGGCAACAGACGAATGCTGAAACTCACCTTGAGCAGGCCGCGCTCGGTTTTTAGCACCACTTCATGGTTCTGTACAGGCGCACCGTGAACTGCCTCCTGCAGAGCTGCGCGCAAACCCAGTTGCAGGCCATCCCACGCCATCTCGATCACATTGGTGGTCACCTCCCCGGCAGGTTGGCGCAAGTAGTGGCTGGTGTCGCCATGCACATAGAGGATATTGCCTTTGGCATCAGTCGTCACCGAGGCCGGGGCGTAGGACTGGAGCAGAATGCGATTGCTCAGGGCGGCGACGCTACCCACCGGGGCGGCTTTACGGCTCACCACATGGGTGGGTGCTGCGGGGATATCGGCTGTCATGGGTGAACTCCTATACTGGGGCAGGGTTGACTTGTTCGAAATGTGGATGGCGCGATAGAACTTCCATTTGCGGTTGAGTACGCGAAACAAACCGGGATGGTCGGTAATGCTTTCCGAACCCGAAAGAAACAGCACCCCATCCGGTTTGAGTGCGTAATGAAAATTGGAGATCAGGCGATGTTGTTGCTCCGCCTCCAGATAGATCATCAGGTTGCGGCAACTGAGCAGATCGAGTTTGGTGAAGGGCGGGTCTTTGATGACGCTCTGCACGGCAAACACCACCATCTCACGCAGGTCTTTCTTGACCTTGTAACCGCTATCGTTCTTGCTGAAGAAGCGGCGCAGGCGCTCGGGGCTGACGTCCTCTGCGATACCTACGGGGTAAAGCCCGCTGCGTGCGCTGTTGATGGCATCATCATCGAGGTCGGTGGCGTAGATCTGCACCTTGAAATCCTTGTGCGCCTCATCCATTAACTCACGCAGTATGATGGCGATGGAATAGGCTTCTTCGCCGCTGGCGCACCCTGCCACCCAGATGCGAAACACGTAGTCTTCCGGCTTGTTTGCGAGCAAGGCGGGCAGGATGTCTTGCTTCAGTACGTCGAAGGCTTCCGAGTCGCGAAAGAAGCTGGTGACGTTGATCAGCAGTTCCTTGAACAGCGCGTTAACTTCTGCGGGACTTTGCTTAAGAAACTTCGCATACACCGCCATGTCCTCGATGCGGTGCTCCGCCATCCTGCGTTCGATACGGCGACCTATGGTGCTCTTTTTGTAGTGCGAGAAGTCGTGACCGGTTCTGCTGCGGATTTGCAGCAAAATCTTGTTCATGCCGCTCAGTGCATCTACGGACAGAATGCGTGGCACAAGCAGACGGAAGTTTGACTGCTGTGCCAGTTGCATCAGCATTTTTGGCATGTCTTCTGCCGGCAGGATATGGATGGCGCAACCGGCATTGATGGCGCTTTGCGGCATGCCGTCATATTTGGCGGTGGACGGCTCCTGCACCATGCACACGCCCCCCGCAGCGAGAATGGCGGCAAGCCCCTTGGTGCCATCCGATGCGGTGCCTGAAAGGATGATGCCGATGGCGTGCGCTGCCTGATTTTCAGCCAGCGAGCGAAAAAAGCCATCAATCGGCAAACGTTGCCCGCTTACATATTCCGGCATGGTGAGATGCAATACGCCGTTGGTCATGGCCATCTCGCGGTTGGGCGGGATGATGTAGATGTGGTTGGGTTCCACCGGAACCTGATCGAGCGCCTGCGCCACTGGCATGGCGGTGCAACGTTGCAGGATTTCCGTAAGCAGGCTGCGATGATTGGGGTCAAGATGCGGCACCAGCACGAAGGCCATGCCGGTGTCCACCGGACAGGCATGAAAGAATTGCTCGAACGCCTCTAATCCGCCAGCAGATGCACCAATGCCGACGATAGGAAAACCCGGAGCGGCAGGCTTAGAGGCCATGTCTCGGGGGGTAGACTTAACCACTGGCTTGGCGCTAATGCGCTTTTTAGGTTGCATGTAACACTTCTTAAGGCGACATGATTAATGCCTGACTACCAAATCATACCCTTGGCAGATAATTGTGGGAAATATATGTGCTCCTACGGGATTTCAAATGGCGGCTTTTATTTTAACCAGACGTTCAGGACTTGGATTTTGCATTCATTGGAATGGCAGCAAGTGGCAGATTCTGTTGAAAAACTCCTTTATATTTTGATGTTATGAATGTTATAATTTCGCACATCAAAACAAGCTGGGAGCCTTGCTATGATTGGATTGCATACCGATCACCAGAAGCGTCTTTTCTACTCTTTTGACCTTGAAGACCACGTCCCACAGAATCACCTCCTTCGCGGCATCAACCAGCATCTCGATCTAAGCAATCTTCGACAACATCTCGCTGAATACTACAGCCACACAGGCAGGCCATCCATTGATCCAGAGTTGATGATCCGTATGCTCATCATTGGCTACAGCTTCGGCATACGCTCCGAGCGCAGGTTGTGCGAAGAAGTGCATTTGAATCTGGCCTATCGCTGGTTCTGTCGGCTTGGGCTGGAGGATGCTGTGCCGGATCATTCGACCTTCTCCAAGAATCGGCATGGCCGATTTCGCGAGAGCGGAGCATTTCGTTGGGTATTTGACGAGGTGGTTCGCCGCTGCATGGCAGCCGGTCTGGTCAAAGGCGAAGGATTCGCGGTGGATGCCAGCCTGATTGAGGCCAACGCAAGCCACCAGCACAGTGTTCAACCTGGAGAACATTGTGATTGGGCTAATCCCGAGATCGACACGCGCCCTGTGCGTGAGTATCTTGCCGCCCTGGATCAAGAGCCAATGACAGCGGTAGCGCCTCGCAAAATATCGCTAAGTGATCCGCATTCGCGCTGGACTGCTGCGACCGGAGGAATAGCCTTCTTCGCCTACTCGACAAACTATCTGATCGATACTGCCCACGGGGTAATCCTTGATGTGGAAGCAACGCCAGCACGTCGCACCGAAGAAGTCGAGTCAACCAAGCTGATGGTCGATCGTGTCGAGGAACGTTTCGACATTAAACCGGAACGTCTCATTGCAGATACTGCATATGGCTCAGCATCTATGTTGGGTTGGATGGTCGAGGAAAAGGCCATCGAGCCGCATATTCCGGTGTGGGACAAGACGGCACGCAAGGACGGAACTTTTGAGCGAGACGATTTCAAATGGAACGAAGAGGCTGATGAATATCGCTGTCCGACTGGCAACGCGCTGCGTAGTGAATGGCGCCTGTTCAAGAATCCGCGTAAGCATGTCACCAAAGCTGACACCATCATCTATCGTTCAAGTCAGCGTGATTGCGCTACATGCCCGATGAAAGCTCGATGCTGCCCGAATACAGCGGTGCGCAAGATAGCTCGTAGCCTCCATGAGAACGCTCGCGATGTTGCCCGGCAAATTGCGACGACACCGGAGTATCAAAGGTCACGCTGTGAACGTAAGAAGGTCGAGATGCTCTTTGCTCATCTCAAGTCCATTCTCAAACTGGATCGCTTACGACTACGCGGACTGAGTGGCGCTGCTGACGAATTCACGCTCGCCGCAACCGTTCAAAATTTGCGTCGCATGGTCAAGTTGCTTGCGCACGGACCGCTAATTGACAGGATAGGTGCGCCCGCTTGAGGCAAAAACCATCCGATCAACCTACAAACTGGGTATCAGAACCCAGTTGAAGCACCCAAAAGGGTGATGACGCGCTCACCTCACGAAATTTCAGAACACCACGACGGTTTTAACAACGAGTTTTTCAACAGAATCGGCACATAGCAGTCATTCACGATTCTTAAAAGAGGTGGTTCGCACGCCAGCTTGGTAATTCATTCGCCGGCATCGGGCGGGCTATATAATAGCCTTGCCCTTGCTCGCAGGCCATGTCGAGCAATGCCTGAAAATGCTCTTTGGTCTCGATGCCCTCGGCAACCGTATGGCGATCGAATGCACGTGCCAAAGCGATGATGCCCAGCACGATGGCCATGTCGCCCTTATCTTCCAGCATGTCGCGCACGAAGGACTGGTCTATCTTGATTGTTTCAAACGGCAGGTTGCTCAGATAGGATAGCGAGGAGTAGCCGGTGCCGAAATCATCCAGCGCAAATTTCACTCCAATCTTGCGGCATGACTCGATGACTTTTCGAACACTGGCAATGTCGTTGAGCGCCACAGTTTCAAGCACTTCTATCTGTAGTTTTCCCGGCAGTATGTCTGGATGGTCTGCGAGCTTTTGTCCCAACGTTTCCAGGAAACCAGAAGATTCGAGGTGGTAACCGGAGATATTGATGCTGACCTCGATGTCCAGCCCCGCACTTCGCCAGACATCCATCTGGGCGAGCGCGGTAGCAGTCACCCATTCGCCGATTACTATGTCCATATCGGTATTTTCGATGTGACGAAGGAACTCGGCGGGGGGAAGCAGGCCACGCTCTGGATGCCGCCAGCGTATTAGAGCCTCGGCACCAACCAGTTCCTTTGTACGCAAGTTGACCTTAGGCTGGTAGTACAGCTCGAACTGATTCTGCTCCAGCCCACGGCGAAAAGTTTTCAGGAATTCGTTTCGCTCACGAGTGAGCCGATCCATTTCAAGATTGTAAATGGAAAGACAATTCTTGCCTGATTGTTTGGCTAAATACATTGCTTGATCAGCGTGACGCAAAAGTGTGTCGGCATTTTCATCATCAGATGGATAGATGCTGACCCCAATACTGGCACTGATCGTCAGAGGTCTGCCTTTCACGGTGAAGGGCTGCGAGATTGATATAAGTAGGCGTTCTAGTGTCATCACACAATCCTCCAACTTATTCAGCGCTAGCAATAAAATGACAAACTCGTCGCCCCCCAGACGGGCTACCGTGTCATCACTGCGTAAGATATTGCCAATACGGTTCGCTACCTCAATTAACAACTGGTCACCCGCCTCATGCCCAAGTTTGTCATTAACCGATTTGAAATCGTCAAGATCAAGATAGCAGACCGCCATCAAGTTCTGTTCGCGGGAAGTCTTGGATATACCTTGACTCATACGATCACTCAGCAACAGCCTGTTGGGGATGCCCGTCAGCACATCATAATTGGCGGCGTGGCTCAGTTCTGCCTCATGTTTTTTGATTTGGCTGATATCTGTGAATACGGCAACGTAGCGCAGCACCTTGTCATCGATGTCGCAGATAACCGAGATCGAGAGAATTTCCGGATAAATCTCACCGGACTTGCGCCGGTTCCATATCTCGCCGCGCCAAGCTCTGTCCCGGTTCAGCGATTGCCATACCGTGGCGTAAAAAGCCTTGTCCTGAAGCCCGGAACTTTGCAGCTTGGGATTTTTTCCAATCGCCTCCTCGCGGCTGTAGCCAGTGATTTTTGTAAATGCCGGGTTGATGTCGATGATGTTGTTGTTCGCATCGGAGATGGTAATGGCTTCCAAGCTGCTTTCAAATACGCTGGCGGCGATGCGCAGCTTCTCATAGGATTTCTGAATTTCATCAGCCATTTTGTTGAAGCTGTGTCCGATCTGGGCGAGTTCATCATGGGTCTCAAGCTGCACGCGCTCATGCATATCGCCATGTGCGAACCGGGTAGTAGCTTTTAAAAGGAGATTGATGTTGTGAATGGTGGCGTAGTAAATTGCCGCCATGAAATAAGCGAACAGCAGCATCAATAGCGCTCCAATGCCAACGAGGGCATTAAGCTCATTTTCTGTGCGCGTAATACGCTTTTGCATCAGCTTGCTGGCTTGCGGCAACAAATTCATAGTCAATTCGAGATAGCTATGGTCGATGGTCTTTGAGGCCATACTAAAAAAATCGACTGGAGTGGAGGTGAAGCGCTTTGTCAAGATATCCGATCGCACTTTAGCGGTCAGTTGTAGCGTCATCTGCGCGATCTCACTGTTGGAGCTGGATATGACTTCACGCATCTCCGGGTTAAAGCGCGCCACCTTGTCCAGCCCCGTCTTGAGGCGCGCGTATGCGTCATCGACGTCTACAATCATGCTATTTATAATAGGCCTCTGTAAGTCGGTAATAGTTTTCTGCGCCAGAATGAATGTGCCGAAACCGCGAATTTTGGCTAGGTGTTCGAGCATTTCTATAAATTCATTAAGCGAGGTATGAGTCAGATAAGATGAATCAAGATCAGTATCCGTAGTCAAGCTATATTCGTCGGCGAGATACGTTGCAAACTCCATCATTCTTGCAATTAGTTGCGTGTGCATGAAGAAATTGTCATTTGGCGCCATTAGCAGGCCATGGGCTTGTATGTTGTTCCATTTAGCCCTGAGGTCTTTGCAAGACTCGAATTGTTCGGAACCGGCGGGAAGGCGGTTATTCAATACGAGAAATGCGTCCTCAATCTCATGTTCATTCTTTGCCAGCGCCGAGCCGAAATTAGTGATCCCTCCCAGCGTGCCCTCAGAGAAACCACGGTGCCTCTGTACCTGCTGTATAATTTTGACTAACGATACCGCAAGCTCCACCCCCTTGATTTCCTTTTTTGAAGTGCTGATAATTTGATCGAGCTTGTTATAATAGCCATAGAGCGCGACGCTCACGGCCAGCAAGGAGATTGAGCCAAGCAACAGAAACTTCTTGGAAAACGATAACCTGTTCACCAGCGCGATAGCTGGGAGAAACAGCGTCAGGAGAGAATGTCTGGTCACGGTATGTGGTTACTTCCATCACTTTATTTTGCGACAATAGTGCGCTTGGGGAGGCGCACAGTCAATGTTGACATGCTGGCATAAGCCGGAGTTGATATGGGGGGGGGTGATATTACTGATTGCTGCCGGTTGCCAGTGTCTGCTTGTGGCACGTTGTAGACTATCACGCATGCTTACTGTGATCTTATTGTGACACATCGTGGTCTTTTGTCTCAAAGTAACTCACACTGGCACGATGCATTTATAAATACTAAAAACATCATGAGCACAGCTTATTTCGCTAAAGGTATCACCGCCGAAGATCTGCGCCTTTTTCTTGAGTTCTGGCCTAAATTTTCTGCCGAAGCTGACGAAGCCCAGCAAATGTCCATCGAGAACAAAAACAAAATATTGAATGAGGATTCCAAGCCATTTGCATGGTGCCACTTATATGAACTCCCCATCATGCAGCACATGACTCACTCTCTTGCTGCAATTGTTCAGGATTCTAACGGACTCATCACTGTTGAACAGGTTGCAGATTGGTATAAACAGATTGTGGATACATCAGGACAGATAGGCGCTCTGCCTGGTGTTTACCGTCAAATAGACCAACACTTCGACGAAACAGAACTCAGTGATGAAGCTGAAAAAAACATGCGCCCCACCATTGCTGGTATCTTAGGATTTTGCATGTCTATGCACCACACCCTGCGTAGCGTGCTTTATCACGGCTGTTTTCTGAATGAATTAATTGAGCGCATTCGAGCTGGCGATGACAAGTCATTGTTCGACGCTGTTCGTATTGATCCGACTGTCATTGGCTGCATAACTGTGAGCTGTAGAATCAGCAAGGCTGCGTTATTGCAGGACAATCGCTTCTTTGCCAAGCTCAAGGCAGCTATAAATGGCAAAATGGCAAAGCGTGAGCAAGCAAACTTCCAGAAGATGCGCCTTGTGTTTGAAGTGCTGCATGAAGCGGGCGCTTCCCGTCTAACCGATTCACAACTCCAACAGTTACTCGTCGAAGAATTAGGCCTCTATGCCAGCAATGCCAAGGGTGGCGGCAATGCCAAAGCCTTACGCAAATTCGCTGACACTTACATGAAGAAAAAAGCTACTACTTAAAAACTCGATTTTTGGGTGGAATACTTATCACCCCCTGACATATTTAATCCATTCCGTAGCGATTGCATGGTGCGGTCGCTCAATTAGACGGAGGATGTATGTCAAGCCAACCAAAAAATACTTCGGACTTGTCCGATAGCGTTACTAATCACAATCAGGCAATCATTGAAGCCGCAGCAGTGAGGCCTCCCGCCCGTACACACGCGCAGCGTGTGGCGGACGGACGGACAAGCGGCGAGGACGCACAGGGTACGCCGCCTAGTAACACAGTACCCTATAACAGCAATAATGAGTATTTCAAGCTTTTAAGATTTGGGGTTGATAGTCTATATTTGTCTTATCAGGGAGATTTATTTCCTGAAGTACAGGAACGATTAACCAAACTCAAGCAACTTGCACAGCACCCTGAAATAGATCAGCAAGTTCTCGCACAATACGCCATTGCGGGTCACATCTTTGAAGTCAAGGATAAGGGCTCGTCGGTGTTCCCTTTCGTTATTGAAGATGGGGCATTTCGCATAAGCCTATCCAGAGCCAGTAAATTCACACCTATGAGCTTCTTGCAAAACTAATTTTGAAATGGAGCGTAATAGCATTTAACGCTCAGATTTCGGCATTAAATCAATTACGCTCCCTCTTTTTGCGGCAATTTCTCGAATCTAACGCATTTCCCCGTCCTTGAGGGCGAGAGCCTTCGCCG
>CANJMS010000017.1 GCA_947475825.1 Nitrosomonadales bacterium | reverse complement strand
CGAATCACGTTGAAGGCGGGGTGAACAGCAGACTCAAGGAGTTAGTGCATCGACACAGAGGACTTCCGCAAGACCGAAAGCAGGTGCTAGTGGCAGAACATTTGGGAAGAAAAATAGGCAAAAAACCTCCACGAAATGTCACTTAGCTCATAATTTGCTGCGTATCGAAAATATGCAGGGCAATGTAATCGCACAAAATCAGGAAAATCACCAGCTACACCCCTCACTTTTTTTAACATCCCAATTACTCGCTCGGTTGATTTGCTGAGTAATGGCACGGTGGTTGGGAAATTGATTATTTCCCGAAAGTTGGACAACCTGGTGCGTAATACTTTGCTATCGGGATTGCTGGGGATGTTTTTCGGAGGGATAGCACTTTTCGTTTTGCGGGGGTATCCCCTGTGGGCATTGCGCCGTGCTATTGAAAAACTGGAAAATGAGAAAGAGCGTGCAGAAGTAACCTTGCATTGTATAGGCGATGCGGTCATGACCACCGATGCGGATGGCCTCATTGAATACTTGAATCCGATTGCCGAACAAATGCTGGGCTGGAATAACGCTGAAGTGTTCGGATTGCCGTTGAGGGAAGTTTTTAAGCAAGTGGATGAAAAATCGGGTGAGCCGTTATCTGACCCTGTGCAGCAAGTGATTCGAGAAAATCCAAGCACCCCTTTAGAAAAGTACGCTGTATTGACAAAAAATAATGGGGAACAAATTCCCATCAAGAGTAGCGTGATGCCTATTCGTAACAAGGCGGGTGAGGTAATTGGAGTAGTGCTGGTTCTGCATGATGTGACGCAGGCTCGGGCATTGGGTGCAGCCGAAGAAGCTAATATGGCTAAGGGTGATTTTCTGGCCAACATTAGTCACGAGATTCGCACGCCCCTCAATGGCGTTCTGGGCATGCTGCAATTAATGAATTTAACCGAGATGAGTGCAGAGCAGCGGCAGTATGTGGGTGTTGCGCATCGATCAGGTGAATCGTTGATGACCCTGTTGAATGATTTGCTCGATTTTTCAAAGATTGAGGTGGGTCGTCTGGAGTTGGAGTTAATTGAATTTGATCCACGGCAATTGGTGGAAGATGTGGTGGCGTTGCAGGCATCTTTAGTTCGTGACAAAGACCTAAATGTCATGTGCCTGATTGGAACCATTGTGCCTGAACGGTTACGCGGCGATCCCACTCGTTTACGCCAGGTGTTGGAAAATCTGGTGTCCAATGCAATTAAATTTACTGAGCGCGGCGAAGTGTTAGTACAAGTGGGGTTGCTAGTAGACGCAGGCAGTGTTTTGTATGAACATCATGCTGATGTTGATTTACACAAGGCAGGTTACACCTTGCATTTTTCAATTTCAGATACGGGTATCGGGCTCGTGCAGTCGCAGTTAAAAAATATTTTTGAGCCATTTACACAGGGCGACAGTAGTATCACCCGTAAATATGGAGGCACAGGTTTGGGATTGGCTATTTGCCAACGCTTGGTTCATGCGATGGGCGGTACGATAGGAGTAACGGGTAGAGCCAATGGCGGTAGTGTATTTAGCTTCATCGTGCAAATGCAAGCTGCAGGGCAGCACGCAGATGAAATGTGGCGACCACACCCGGAACTTGCAGGAAAGAACATTTTAATCATCGAAGATAATGGTTCCAATCGCATGTTGCTGGAGCATTATTTCAGCAGCTGGGGAGTGCGGCATACCAGTATCATGAGCGATGCACATGCCGTTGAACTGTGCTTGCGTGAAGCCTGTGTGGCGCAGAATTTATTTGATGTTGTAGTTTTAGGTTCTCAGGTATTAACACGGATAGCTGGGCAGGAAATTGTTCGCAGAATATATGACGATCCTGTGCAGCAGAATGTGAAACTGATCGCGCTCAAACCAATTTTGGTCGAAGGAGTAAACAGGCGTAGACCAGAAGTTTCCGTTGATGAAGCTCCAGATGATTCGGCGGCAGGTATGACGGTAGCAACCGCCGCAATCGAGCAGGCGAAGATTGCCAACTATGTCCCCCACGCCTATATTCCTTCGCTGGTGCGTATGCATGAGCTGCATGATGCGCTGGTAGAAGTGTTGCATCTGCTCCCCATTACGCAGGTTCACCTGCCAAGCACTGGGGAGTTGCAGCCCGGTCTGCAAGCTGTGCTGGAGCATACAATTCCCCCGCACACTAAAGTTTCTCTGGAAAATAAAGTAGGTTTAGTGCATCAACTTCCACAAGAAAATGTGAGCACTGAGCAAAATACAATTTCTACAATCGGAAAAATATTAGTTGTTGAAGATGACAAGGTTAGCCAATTAATCGTCGTGGAAATGCTGAGCAAGATGGGCTTTTCTACGGATGTGGCCGGAGATGGAGCGCAGGCTTTGGCGGCGTGTAAATTGCAATTTTATGATCTGGTGTTAATGGACATGATGATGCCGGTTATGGACGGGGCAGAGTCAACGCGACAAATACGTGCAATGGAAGCAACTTCTGCCAGCGAGTTAAATGCGACCGGAAATAACATCCATAAGCCGACAATAATCATCGCCGTTACCGCGAATGCCAGGGATAGTGATCGTCTCAATTGTCTGGAGGCAGGGATGAATGATGTGATACCCAAGCCGTTGCAGTTTGGCCTGTTGAAAAAAATGCTGGCGCGCTGGTTAGTCAATTTTCCCGAACATTCACCTCTTGGTGTTGTACATTCCACGGCCTCCGCCACGCCATATACATATAAATCTCAGCAACTGGGGTTGGAGGTAATCAATAGAGATGAGTTGGTGCAATTGCGCGAATTGATGGGGAAGAATTTTGAAAATACCGTGCGTGTTTTTATTGAGGATACTGCCAACCGAGTTGCCGTTTTGCATGATGCAGTGACCCGTGATGACAGGGATGCGATCCTGCACCAGGTTCACGCTATCAAGGGAAGTTGTAGTAATTTTGGCGCGTTGGAATTAACTGCATTGTGCGAACTGCTGCAACAGCAATTGCATGCTGCAGAAGCAGCAGACATTAACATTAAACATGCTGTAGAACATATTGCGCAGGCATTTGTGAGAGTAAACATTGAATTGGAAGAAATGTTGGGCGCAACCCCCAATGTTGGGCTTAATCGCCCGATTGTAATTTAGGTAATTAAATACTTCACTCCATATAAAAATATAAAATTGTAAGAGTTAACTATATGACAGCGTGGTAGAGGTTATGCGAATGCGGCTAAAATTTTGCTGCGTCCTGCGCTATTAAATACGACCGATTTTTATAGCCTTAACGTGGTTGCTTAGTAATCCGCAGGTAGGGTTTAGGTGCTGTCCATCCTGTTGGGAACATGCCCTTGGCATCACTATCTGAAACGGACGGGACGATAATGACATCTTCTCCATTTTTCCAGTTAACAGGGGTGGCGACTTTGTGTTTGGAGGTGAGCTGCATGGAATCCAGCACACGTAAAATTTCATCAAAATTACGTCCAGTGGTCATCGGGTAGGTCATCATCAACTTAATTTTTTTATCGGGACCAATAATAAAAACCGAGCGCACAGTGGCATTGGTCGCTGCTGTCCGGCCTTCAGATGTGCCCGCTTCAGCGGCGGGTAGCATGTTGTACAGCTTGGCTACAGCCAAGTCCGTATCTCCTATCATCGGGAAATTCACTGCATAGCCTTGCGTCTCTTCAATGTCCTTTGCCCATTCGGCATGGTTGCCTACGGGGTCTATGCTCAGTCCGATCACCTTGCAGTTGCGCTTAGTGAATTCTGGTACCAGCTTTGCCACGTAGCCTAACTCGGTAGTACATACGGGCGTGAAATCTTTGGGGTGAGAGAAAATAATTGCCCAGCTATCGCCAATCCAATCGTGAAAATTAATTTTTCCTTGAGTGGTGAAAGCGGTAAAGTTTGGTGCATCATCATTAATACGCAGCGACATGACTATTTTCCTTTCTAAAATTTAGAGCAAAGAGAACGTACAATATTGAGTCGGGTAAACACAAAAAATGAATGAAAGCACAAATGCCACCTTAGCAAAAAAATGGATTGTTGCGTTAGTGTTGTGCATAGACAAACCCAATGCCGCTGAATATTTAGCAGGCCAAACCGGAACAATTGTTAAGTAAGTTACCCTACCATCACAAAGCACCGCGGCTTGTTTAAATTTAAACAAGCCCGGATCAAAGCTACGATAATGCAACCGCGATCAGCTTGCGCCGGAGTTCATTACCGTCACCTCGAAAAACGAGGAGTTAAGCGCCTAATATGCCCTTGCCCTTGGCAGTTGCTTTGGGAGGGGTAGTTTTCTTGGAGACTACTTTTTGAGCAGTAGGTTTGGCGGCAGCTTTTTTGGCAACCACTTTTTTCACCGCTGGTTTGGCAACCACTTTTTTCACCGCTGGTTTGGCAACCACTTTTTTCACCGCTGGTTTGGCAACCACTTTTTTCACCACTGGTTTGGCAACCACTTTTTTCACCATTGGTTTGGCAACCACTTTTTTAACCGCTGGTTTAGCGGCCACTTTTTTGGGGACTGCTTTTTTAGCAACTGGCTTTTTGGCAATGACTTTCTTAGCTGCTGGTTTGGCTATAGGCTTTGCTGCTACTTTCTTTGCGGCAGGGTTTTTTGTAGCGCTTTTGCTGATTGTTGTAGCCATTTTTATTCCTTATAAAAATTATTTGACATAACCCAAGTGTTGCATTCCAAACATGGCGCTACTTTTAACACCATCCCATGCGTCAAATTGCATACCGTGAATGTTATGCACGCTAGGTGGCGCATTCTATGCGCGTTTAAAATTTTTATGCAATAGATTTATGTATTTTTTAATAAAAAAAATTATACAAATATTTTTTCGCCGGAAAATAATTGTGCCACGGTTTCTCGCTCTCTAATTACCTGAGCTACATCGCCTGACACCATTACTTCCGCTGCGCGCGGACGTGAATTGTAGTTGGAACTCATGCTCATTCCATACGCACCGGCCGACATAATTGCCAGTAGATCTCCTTGCGTAATGCTTAAGGATCGGGCGTTTCCAAGGAAGTCACCAGTCTCGCATATGGGCCCGACGATCTCATAGGTCTGCTTGTTTCCGGTGTTTTTATGCACGGGCTGAATATGATGATAAGCATCGTATAAAGCCGGGCGCATCAAATCATTCATGGCTGCGTCCACGATGGCAAAGTGTTTTTCTTCGCCATGCTTTAGATATTCAACTTTGGTCAGAAGTACACCCGCATTGCCAACCAACACCCTACCTGGTTCCACAATAATTTTTTCGGTGCGTCCGTGCATCGCGCCAATCAAGGCTTGTGCGTAATCCACAATGCTGGGTGGAACTTCATCTTGGTATTGAATTCCCAGCCCACCGCCCAAATCCAGATGTTCAAAACGTATGTCTTCTTGCGCCAGCATGTCAACCAGTGCCAGCATTTTTTCAGTGGCGGCAATGAATGGGGCGAGGTCGGTGAGCTGCGAGCCGATATGGCAATCCATTCCCACAATGCGTAAATTTTTCGATGTTTGTGCCTTGCGATATAGCGCGAGTGCCTCCGTGTAGGCTACGCCAAATTTATTTTGCTTAAGCCCGGTAGAGATGTACGGATGTGTTTTAGCATCCACGTCCGGGTTGACGCGCAGACTGATCGGCGCAACTTTGCCCATTTTTTTGGCGACTTCATTTAGCCGCTCCAGTTCTGCGCTGGACTCCACATTGAAACAAAGAATATCTGCTTGCAATGCCAGTTTCATTTCATCTGCGGTTTTGCCCACGCCGGAAAATACGATTTTATTAGCTGCGCCACCTGCCGCTAAAACACGCTGCAATTCCCCTGCGGAAACAATATCGAAGCCCGCACCAAGCTTGGCCAATAAATTTAATATCGCCAGATTAGAATTAGCTTTCACCGCGTAGCAAATTAAATGTTCGCGACTCTGTAATGCCACTTCAAACTGGCGATAGGCATTGCTCAACGCCTGATGCGAGTAAACATAACAAGGCGTGCCAAAGCGCTGCGCGATATTCTCTAGTGGAATATTCTCAACGCAAAGTTGGCTGTCCTGATATTTGAAGCAATTTGAATATTTAGTATGTTCGGACATATTATTGATCTGAGTTGGGTTGTGTCGGAGCAGGTTGAACCGGGGCAGGTTGAACCGGAGCAGGAGGAGGTAGCTGTGTTTTAGGTAAAGACAGAGCCAATTTGCTGCCGCAACCTTGCAGTAGTGCCATCAAAAATATCAGATTCAATAAACGCATCGTTAAATTCTCTCTCAGGTATAAGGAGCCGATTATAGAGGCAAAGACGGCCAGCCACTTACCGTAACGTGGCTTGATAAAGCCGCAGTTCTTTGCGAAGCACCAAATAATCAGGACAGAGTTTTTCAACTTCCCGCCAAAATGCTTGTGAGTGATTCATCTCGATGAGGTGAGCGAGTTCATGGATCACCACGTAATCAATGAGTCGCTGCGGCATTTTAATCAGCTGCCAATTAAAGCGCAGCACACCTTGCGCGGTGCAGCTGCCCCACTGCGTGCGGGCTTCAGATAGTTTGATAGCACGCGGTGTAACATTCATCGGCGCGGCATACAGCGCAACTCGCTCCTTGAAAATATTTTCCGCACTCACCTGATACCATTGCGATAGGGCATCTTCAGCGTGAGTATGGTTTGCTTTTTTCGCATTTAAATCGTGCGTAACAATATCGGTAACATACACAAATAATTCCGTAGCGCGCCGTTGCGGGGGCGTGTCGAACAAGCTGGTTGCCTGTGAGTTTTTCAATAGGCGCAAGGTGAGCGTCTCGCCCATAAAGGGAATGGTTTGACCATCGCATAATTTTGCATTTTGCCCTGTTGCAATGGCGCGATTTTCTGCCTGCCACTTAGAGAGCTTGTCTATGACCCACTGCGCCTTGTCCTGTAACACATTGGACAACCACTTCTCCGAAGCGCGCATGGGAATATTAACTGATAGCCCGCGCTCATCAATACGCAAACCGATGCTGCGACGGCGCGTGCGCTTGAGTTGATAAGGAACCGATTGCCCGGCCAGAGAAATTGTTCGCAGCTCCACCGCGGCCTGCCCAACGACGACTGGCGGGGCAATCAATTGGCGCAATTTTCGTAACATCAAAATGAGCCGGTGGGGGAATCGAGTTGTGTGACTTCCATTTCAATCCAATCCTCAGCACGCTGATTAATTTCTTCCGCCTTCAATCCAGCAGGATCAATCGGTACGCCGATGCTCATGGTAATCACCCCGGGATGTTTTAGAAAAGAATTTTTTGGCCACAACTTGCCAGCATTGTGCGCTACAGGTACGACGAGTGCGCCACTGGACGCGGCGAGTAGCGCCCCGCCAATTTTATACTTGCCGCGCTGCCCATAAGGAATGCGCGTGCCTTCCGGAAAAATAACCACGCAAAATCCCAGTGCCATGCGCTGCTTACCCTGCTGCAATAATTGCTTGACCGCGCCCTTGCCATCGCTGCGTTGAATCGCAATCGGGCTGGTCATCGCCAGTCCCCAGCCAAAAAATGGCACGAGCAATAATTCGCGTTTCAACACCCACACCTGCGGTGGAAATACTTTTTGCAAGGCCATCGTCTCCCATGCCGATTGATGTTTGCACAACACGATGCACGGCTGCTGCGGAATGTTTTCCGCGCCACGCACCTGCATATGAATACCGCATATCACTCGCATCAACCACAACATAGTCAGTGCCCAACCCGAAATAAGTTTGTAGCGCGTGACGGGGTGCAAAGGAAAGCTGAGTATTGCAATCAACGTAAAAATCGGCGTGATAATGACCTGCAATAGAAAGTAAATCAGAGAACGCAAAAAAATCATGCTTGCAGCCTATAAAAAAGGAAAGTTAAAGTTGCCATGACGAACGCACTCATGATGCCAGCTTGGAAATGTCCGCCACGCGATTCATCGCTTGCTGCAACTGCGACAACAGTGCGAGGCGGTTATTGCGCAACGTCAAATCTTCTGCATTCACCATCACGTTATCGAAAAACGCATCCACGGGTGCGCGCAACGCGGCCAAGGCTTGCAACGAACCCGTGTAGTCGCCTGCCGCGAAAGCCGCATCGGCTTTGGGAGCAATCTGATTCAACGCCTGATGCAACGCCTGCTCAGCGGGTTCCTGTAGCAATTTGCTGATTATCTTACCCTCGCCCTCTTCTATGAATTCCTTCCTGAGAATGTTTCTCACCCGCTTGTTGGCTGCGGCCAGTGCGGCAGCCTCCGGTAAAGTGACAAATGCGCGCACTGCAACCAGACGTTTGGGCACATCACTTAGCCTCTGTGGACGCAAATCCACTATGGCTTCCACTTCCTGCGCCGAGTAGCCTTGCTCGCGCAGGTTATAGGCTAGGCGCTCAAAAATAAAATCGGTGAGTTTCACTCTGTTGTAGGCAAGGTGTACTTCGATATTTTCTATATTTATGAAGCCAAAAAGCTTTGACGCTGTCTGTAATAGTTCATCAATGTCGAGCGGTAATTCTTTTTCAATCAATATACGAATCACTCCCAGCGCATGTCTTCTCAATGCAAACGGGTCTTTATCGCCTGTCGGCTTTTCGTTGATGCCAAACATGCCCACCAGGGTTTCCAATTTATCTGCCAGCGCAACACAAACCCCCACCCTGTTGCGTGGTAATGCGTCGCCTGCAAAACGTGGTTTGTAATGGTCTTCTATGGCGAAGGCAACCTCGTCATCAACGCCTTCCGCTTGCGCGTAATAACGCCCCATGATGCCTTGTAGCTCTGGAAATTCGCCCACCATGTCAGTGAGCAAATCAGCCTTGGCTAATATCGCGGCCTGCTCGGCTTGCGCTGCCAGTGCATCGCCACCTAGTTCCTGCGCGATGGCCTTTGCGATTGCCCGCACGCGCTGTGTGCGTTCGCCCTGCGAACCGAGCTTGTTGTGATAGACAACTTTATCCAAGTCCGTAACACGTGAGGCTAAGGTGCGCTTGCGGTCTTTATCAAAAAAGAATTTCGCATCCGCCAGCCGCGCGCGCACCACGCGCTCGTTACCCTGAATGACCGCACTTGGGTCGACGGGCGTAATATTGGAAACGATTAAAAATTTATTGGTAAGTTTTTTTTGAGTATCGAGCAACGGAAAATATTTTTGATTGGCCTTCATGGTTAAAATCAAACACTCTGGCGGTACGTCAAGAAATTCTTTTTCAAACTGCCCCAGCAATATACTCGGGCGTTCGACCAGCCCGGTCACTTCATCCAGTAAGGCTTCATCTTGTATAACGTGCAAGCCTTCTTGTGCCGCTACAGCGGCAAGCTGCCGGGAAATTTCAGCGCGGCGCTTTGCATAATTGGCGATCACCGCGCCTTCGTTTTCTAGTTGCGTTTCGTAGCTGTCGGCTTCGCGAATTTCCAGCGTTGCACTTTTAGCTTCAAAGCGGTGGCCTTGGGTAGTGCGTCTGGCAGTTAAACCCAGCACGCTAATCGGCACAATGTTCGCGCCATGTAGCGCAACCAAACCATGCGCGGGGCGCACAAAATTGACTGTAGACCAGCCGTCGGCAAACTGGTAGCTCATCACCTTGGCGATCGGCAGTTTGGCAAGCGCTTCATCGAGTGCCATCTGCAAACCTTGAGCCAGCGTCGCCCCTTTCATCACGCTGTCGTAAAACAACGCTTCCGCCTTGCCGTCCTGCGTACGCTTAAGGTTCGGAACCGCCGATGCGTACGCACCGAGGCTGGCCAATTTCTTCAACAATGCGGGCGTGGCTTGGCCGTTCGCATCCAAGCCCACGGCCACCGGCATCAACTTTTGCGAAACGGATTTATCTGCCGCTTTGCTCAAGACATCCTTAACCCAGACTGACAAGCGCCTAGGTGACGCATACGCGATGTACGTTTCCCCATAAGTACTATCCCCGCTTTTATCGGCCAATAGTCCGGCAGTACTCAACTTCCACCAAATTTCTTCTGCAAACGCAAGCCCCAGTCTATTCAGCGACTTTGGCGGCAGTTCCTCGACGAACAATTCGACCAGCAGATTTTTTGTCGTCATGCCAAGGCCACTTTCTTTTCGATCTGCGCCAGTACTTCATCTGCCCACAGTTTTGGTGCCATGGGAAAACCTAATCGTGCGCGGCTATCGAGATAACTTTGCGCCACGCTACGCGCCAAATTACGGATGCGGCCTATGTAAGCGGCACGTTCGGTGACAGATATTGCGCCACGCGCGTCCAGCAAATTAAACGTGTGTGCGGCTTTTAGAATTTGTTCATACGCGGGCAAGGCCAATTCTTTTTGCATTAAATATTGCGCCTGTTTTTCGTGGCTACCGAACGCGCCGAGCAAAAATTCCACATCGCTGTGCTCAAAGTTATAAGCGGATTGCTCGACTTCATTTTGGTGGTACACGTCGCGGTAAGACACGCCTTCAGTCCAAGTTAGGTCAAACACGTTTTCCACGTTCTGCAAATACATCGCCAACCGTTCCAGGCCATAAGTAATTTCGCCTGTAATCGGCTTGCAATTGATGCCGCCCACTTGCTGAAAATAAGTGAATTGGGTGACTTCCATGCCGTTCAGCCACACTTCCCAACCCAGCCCCCACGCGCCCAATGTTGGATTTTCCCAATCATCTTCGACAAAGCGCACATCATTTTTTTTAAGGTCAAAGCCCAGTGTTTTTAATGATTCCAAATATAATTCCAAAATATTTGCGGGCGCAGGTTTAAGCACGACCTGAAATTGATAATAGTGTTGTAGGCGGTTGGGGTTGTTGCCATAGCGACCATCTTTGGGGCGACGCGAAGGCTGCACATAGGCGGCTTTCCACGGCTCTGGGCCTAATGCCCGCAAAAAAGTAGCCGTGTGTGAAGTGCCTGCGCCCACTTCCATATCGTAAGGTTGCAGCAAGGCGCAGCTCTGCTTGTCCCAGAATTGCTGGAGCGTCAGGATGATTTGTTGAAAGCTCAGTTTGTTGGAGTTGGACATGCAATAAACCTGTGGTGCGGCAAAGGCCGCCATTTTACGGGTATTCGCCTGCTCCCGTCACCTTACTCTTGCAGATGGGTCAGCCGGGAGATTGGCCAGCAGGAGTTTGTTTGGGCGCGATAGCTTTTTGATTTGCAATTCACGTTTGAGTGCGATGGATTTATCCGCACAAGGTTCGGCATAGATTAATTGCACAGGGCAACGACCGCGTGTGTATTTGGCCGCGATGCCAGCGTTGTGCGCGAGCAAGCGTTTTTCCAGATCGTTGGTGATGCCAGTGTAGAGCGTGTCGTCGACGCAGCGCAGGATGTAGCAGAGCCAACTCATTTTAGTCGCTGCGCCGCAGCCATGCACAAGTCAGCATCGCGGCAATCAACAGTAACACCGCTGCATTGCCCCAGCGCACATAGGGTGTGCTGCCTGTGTAGCCTTGCACTTGCCCGACTAACGCGCCCTCTTCGTGCTGTGGCAGCAGGGCTTGAATGATGCCATCTCGCCGAATAATAGAAGTGACCCCAGTATTGGTTGCGCGCAGCATCATACGTCCGCTTTCCAATGCGCGCATTCGGGCAATTTGATTATGCTGCATAGCCGCGCTTGATTTGCCGTACCAGGCATCGTTGGTTACATTTACCAGCAGCGTGGCTTCCGGTAGTGCACGAATGATTTCTTCGCCAAATACGTCTTCATAACAAATATTCACAGCCACGCGCTGTCCAGCCACATGCAGCACAGGCTGATTATCTCCGCCTCTTGTTAGATCCGACATGGGGATATTTAATACGCCGTTAATCAACCAACCGAGTGCCGAGCGCAACGGGATAAATTCCCCAAACAGCACCAGATGATTTTTTCGATAGCTTTGCGATTCCGCCATACCGAGTGAAAACACGCTGTTGAAATATTGGACATTCGATTTTTCAAAGCCGCCGATCAAAATATCGCCGCCATTTTTTTGTGCATGACGACGCAAAATTTCCAGGTAATTTTCTGGCATGTTATGGCGCAGCATCGGCACGGCGGTTTCAGGCAGAACGATTAAACGCGCTTCACTTTGCAGCACCAGTCGGCGATAGGTTTCCAGCGTGTTGATCAGAGTCTCTTCGCGAAATTTAAGGTGCTGAGGAATATTGCCCTGCAGCAGCGCGACCTGCACAGGCTCGCCTGTAGCCTGCGTCCATTCCACTGCCTGCAAAGTGGCGCCACCTATCCACACTATCCCCAAGCCAGCCAAGGAAAACTTTCCCAGCCGAGTCCAGCGCGTTAGCAGCAGTAAAACCAATAAGCCCGCGCTGATAGCTATCACCAGCGATACGCCGTACACGCCTAACACAGGTGCATAAGCTGACAGCGGGCTGTGGGTTACAGAGACTTGTGTATAACCCATCGCAAGCCACGGAAAGCCGGTAAATGTCATGCCGCGCAGCCACTCCAGCAGTACCCATGCGGCGGGCATGATGAGTGTTAAACGTATCCACAGCGGGGCGGAGAGTTGTGCTTGTATATAGCCAGCTAACGCAGGAAACAAGGACCAAAAAGCGGTAAACAACGTTGTGGCAAGAAAAGCCAGAAGGGGTGACATGCCGCCATAATCATGCAACGCAATATATATCCAGCCGATGCCAGCGCCGAATAACCCAAGACCGAAATAAAATCCCAGCCACGCAGCTTCACGTTTGTCGACAGTGTGCCATAGCCAAAACAAAATACTTAACACGATAATGCTCAGTGGAAAAAATTCGAGCAGGGAAAATCCCGCTGGAGAAAACGCTGGAACTACCAACACGCCTGCACTTAAAGCGATAACCAATTTTTTGAGGCGCAGCATATTCACAAATTCATAGAAGCAATATATTGATTTTGAGAATTATACGGTGTAAGTTATGCGCTATGGTACGAATAGCCTGAACATAAAACCCGCGCATATAAAAAATAATTTATTCCCCCTGCTTGATTCAAAATTAATATGCCACGACCAGCCACCAAACTTGCAATTTTATTCGCCGACATTTGCGGCAGTTCCGCTATTTATGACAAATATGGTGATGCCATTGCTCGTCAGTTGGTTGCACGATATATAGATTCCATGTCGAGCACCATACGTCAGCATCAGGGTACATTAATAAAAACGATTGGTGATGAAATTATGTGCAGCTTCCCCAGCGCGGAAGCTGTTTTTCATGCGGCGTGCGCTTTGCAAGTGGCGGTTGAGGGTGACAAGCTGGAAAACTACGATCCGGTTCATATCCGTGTCGGCTTTCACATGGGAGATGTCATTAATGAAGAAGGGGATTTGTATGGTGACACAGTAAATGTGGCAGCGCACTTAACGGCTCAAACGCGCGCTTGTAAAATCGCCACCACGCCCGCAGTGTTTAATGAATTGCCTGAAAATTTACGCGCCAAAATGCAGCAAATTTACCGCTTCAGCCTTAAAGGGCGGATCGAGCAGATCGATATTTATCAAGTAAATTGGAACGAGGATGACACTTCCCGCACCCGTGTTGGCATCCCCGCTTACCGCAAGCCGCAGGAAGGCAATCGGGCGCTGATACTGCGCTATCGTGACCAGACTTTTACAGTCGACAATCAGAACAAAATAGCAATGTTGGGTCGCGAAAAGTCCTGTTCAATTGTAGTCAAGAGTGATTTTGCTTCGCGTCAGCATGCCAAATTGGAATTGCGTTTTGGTAAATTTATTATCATGGATCAAAGCGTCAATGGCACGCACATTCGATTTGGAGATGGCCGCATGACCAGCATTATTTCAGAAACTTTAGTGCTGCATGGAACCGGGTACATCAGTCTGGGGCAGACGTATGCGGAGGATCCAACGGAGCTAATACAGTTTGCCATTTCAACGGTGGTGGATTGATTCCAACTCCTAAATATCCCCTGTTTTCAGAAATTATTCCAATTCCAGATAGAAACGCCGCATGTGCCCCCTGCCAACCGTTCGCCCTGAGCTTGTCGAAGGGTGCTTGTGGTTCGACAGGCTCACCACGAACGGGTTAGGTTAATGGCGTTTCTATCCGGGATTAGAATTGGAATGAGTTATCGACTGCTTCCTGGCGGCCTTCATGATTATTAGATTGATTTGGTGCTAGATTGACTTGGCGGGGATTTTTTATTTTTGACCATGGCAGTTTATCCTAGATTATCCATTAGCCGTAAGTCTGGTTATAATTCCAATTCGCGTTAAAAACGATAACTGTGTTGGCATCGTCCTCGGCTCCTAGCCGTACTCAAATGTACTGTCTTCGTCACCTCATCCTTGCCGTCTTGTTCTCCTTTCTAACGCAAACTGGAATAACGGAGCCCCCCTCCTTTGAAAAAAGGGGGGGGATTTGAACATCGCACAAATATGAAAATCCCCCTCCACCCCCTCGCAAGCTCTCCCCCTTTTACAAAGGATAAAGTGTGTTAAATTTTCCAATGGATTATTTGGGTTTATGTGCTGCTACACAGATTGCTTTGATGGCGCGTTATTTGTTTGCAGGGTCTGATTCAATAGCGGTTGTTCAAACCAAGGTGAGGTAAGTAGCCATTGGTAAAATGCGTCAGCCGGAAGAGGGCGACCTATAAAGTAACCCTGTGCAGAATCGCAGCCATGAGCAATTAAGCTGTCCAGTGTTTGTTGATCTTCTACGCCCTCGGCGATTACCTTAATTTGCATGTTGTGACTTAAATCGATGGTTGAACGCACGATCATTTCATCGTTTTTATTTTTAATCATGCCGAACACGAAAGACTTGTCAATTTTTAGATTATGTACGGGCAGGCGACTCAGATAGGCGAGTGAAGAGTACCCGGTGCCAAAATCATCAATTGAGACCGAGATGCCGAATTCACTCAGATAAGTCAGCAGCGAACGGGCATAAGTCGGATCTTCCATGATTGCGCTTTCGGTAATTTCCAACGCCAGCTGGCCAGGGGTAACGTCATGCTCGCGCAGTAAATCGCTAACTTTCAGCCACAGAGGTTTGAGGTGCATACTCGAAGCGGATATGTTGACGGCAATTGGTATGTGTATTCCCTTGGCAGTCCACTTTTTTCCCTGATTCAGTGCTTCCTCCAGCACCCATAATGTCAGCGGAAGCATTAACCCGGCACCCTCTGCCCGGTCAATAAAGGTATCCGGCTGCAATAAACCGCGCTTAGGATGTTGCCAGCGCATCAGTGCCTCGACGCTGGTGATGCGCTTGGTGGCGCAATTTATGATCGGCTGATAATGTAGAACTAACTCTTCTTTATTTTCGATTGCTTGGCGCAACTCACCCACCAGCATCAAGCGCTCGGTGCTGTGTTTATCATGCTCGGTTTCATATACGATATGTCCGCTGCCTGCACCTTTGGCCACGTACATAGCAATGTCGGCGCGGCGTAACAAACTGCTGATCTCATTACCATGCTCGGGGAACAAGGCTATACCGATGCTTATGCGTGCGTTGTAGCTAATTTCACCCAATTCAAAAGGTTGATTCAAGGCAATACTGATATTTTCAGCAGTCAGTATTGCGCCTTGGCGATCTGTATTGCTCAGCAGCACCGCAAACTCATCACCCCCCAGCCGCGCAATCGTGTCCGACTCACGCAACAAACCTCGTACCAGTTTGCCCACTTGTTGTAACAATAAGTCGCCGTAGTGATGACCCAAGGTATCGTTCACCTCTTTAAAGTGATCGAGATCCATTAACATGACTGCGATAGATTTCTGTTCGCGATTTGCAGTCAACATGGCTTGTTGCAGGCGATCATTAAACAAGCGGCGATTGGGCAGGTCTGTCAAGGCATCGTAGTAAGCCATTTGCTGAATGGTGGCTTGCGCAAGTTTATGCTTTTCAACCTCCTTTACCAGTTGCATGTTGATCTTTTGTAATTCTTGCTCGCTGGATTCCAGTGCCAATTTTGAGACGGTCGTAGACTGTAATTTTTCCACCATCTGGTTAAACTGCATTGCTAACTCAGTAAATTCATCCTGGCCATGCTGCGGGATACGGTATTCCCAATCACCGCCGCCAATTCTGCTGGCACCAACGGTCAACTCCTGGATGGGCCGCTTGATCCAGCGTACGATCATCACTCCGGCACTGATGCTCCCCGCCAAGAGCAGGGGTCCCAGTACCAGTAACGCGGCCACCATGTCTTGTGTGACTTGATCGATAGAAGATCTGGCCACACTCAATTGTGATGCAATTAATGTTTGTATGTCTTCATCCAGTTCGATATTGATTTTTTGCCGCAGATCGTTGAAACGGGCTTCTTGAACCAGCAACGCTTCCTTCTGGGCAATATTTTTTTCAGCTTGTAAACGCAGAGAATCAAATTTCTGACCAATTTGCTGGGTGATCGATGCCTGTGCGGCGTTGCCAGGGAGTTTGGTAAATCGTTTCAAGGCTAATGTAAATTGGGTTGATTGGTGGATGATGCGCTGCTTATACAGCGAATTTTTAGTTTCCAAGTAATCACCCAGTGCATTGCCGAGTCCCGCCAGATGGGCGCTCATTGTTTGCAAGACGAGTAATTTTTCTGTGGTTTTTGGCGCAACAATTTGTGCGCTTAACAACTTTTCCAATCCTCGTGAGGCGCGTGGAGCAACGCTTTTCATTAACCCGGAGTCGATCAAATTTTCAATTTCCAGCAGGCTTATTTCAAAGTTCCGCGTATTTGTGCTGAGCGCATCGCGGTCATTCATAATGAACAAGCCTAGGCTCTTAAATTCGGTATACAGCGTTTGTACTTTGATGCCTAAATCACGAGCTTGCTGATTACTGACTAACTGGGTGTACTTTGAATAAAATTTTTCAAAATCGGCGGTATCTATGGCCAGCAAGGCGCGCTCGTTCTTGGTCTGAACGGGACTGTATTGCATCACCCGCATACCGATTTCCAGCAGGTTGATTTCCATCTCATAGGCAGCCGCACTGATCGGCTCTTTGATCTTGACAACTTGCTCCAGCGTATCGATTATTTTTTTCAAATCGACATACAGCAACAGACTCAGCAGGCCGCTGAAAAAAACCATTGTGGCCACACCAATGGTAATGCGTTTTGTTATGGTTAAAGGCATGAAGTGTTTCCGGACCCGGTTAATTCTAAATTCCCCAACAAAAAACCATCGCTACATTGTCTGATTCCAGCAATTTTTAAATGCCCAGCTGTGCCCGCAACAACAGCCGATGAATCGACAATAATTATTCATCTTCACCATATCCACGCAGACTTGAGCTACCTATTACAGGAAGAATGAAGCAACTTTAGCATGAAACGCATTTAAACAGATTGAGGGATTGTAGGCGTTTTTTTTGCAGAGGTTCCTTAGGGTATTTCAGCGTTTTCCAGTCGTTCAAGAATAATTTCTGTTTTGCGCAATAAACCGCGCGCTTCACGATTGCGATCATAAAAACGCGGATTGGGAACCATGGCCGCGAGCTTGGCCGCCTGTGCTGGCGACAGTTGTGCGGCGTTGATGTGATAATAATAACGCGCCGCTGCCTGAGCACCAAATACACCATTGCCCCATTCGATTACATTCAGATAAATTTCAAATATGCGGCGCTTGTCCATCACGCCTTCCAACATCAGCGTAATTGCGGCTTCTTCCAGCTTACGCCAGGGCGTGCGCTTGGTAGACAGGAACAGATTTTTCGCCAACTGCTGACTGATGGTCGAACCGCCTGCCACAATTTTCCCTTTAAGCATGTTTTTTTCGTAAGCTTTCTGGATGCCTTCCCAGTCAAACCCTTCGTGCTCTACAAATTTGGCATCTTCAGAAACAATCAATGCACGTTTGAGATGGGGAGAGATTCTTTCATACGGTATCCACTCGTGACGTAATTCAGCGTTGGGGTTTTTGTCCTGCATTATTTCCAGACGGTCTTGCATAAATGAACTGGTGGACGGATTAAAATTTATCCACCAGACAATGTGCATAAAAATCCAGAACTGATATAGCAGGAGTAGTGCGACCAGCGCGCCCAACATACGCCACAACCAGAACTTGAGCAGGCGGTAAACGAATGCCTGAAAAGAAAATTGACTCACTGGAATTGACTCATGCAATAGGTAACTCAGCACGCAATTTTTTGAGCACAGAGGCGGTGTCGGGGCGCACGCCGCGCCAGATATAAAACGACTCGGCCGCTTGTTCGACCAACATGCCCAGGCCATCCGAGACAATTGCTGCGCCATGTTCACGGGCAAATTTCATAAATGGTGTGTCGCGTCCATACATCATGTCGTAGGCCAGTGCGCCGGGCGCGAAAATGGTCTTGGGTATATTCGGCATTTCGTCCATCAAGCTAGCTGAAGTGGCGTTGATGACGATGTCAAATTGTTTTCCAGATAAATTCGGGTAGCTGCTCACAGAAACCGATCTGACCGGAAATTGCGCCGTCCCCCTTATTGTTTGTTTAAATTTTATTGCATTTTCTAACGTTCGATTTGCAATTACAAATTCTTGAGGCCGCTGATCAAGCAGTGGATGCACTACACCACATGCAGCTCCTCCGGCACCCATTAACAAGACTCGTTTCCCAGCAACATTAGAGTTAAGGTTCTGAGTTATATCTCTCACCAACCCCACCCCATCTGTGTTGCCCCCTATGATTTTATTATTTCGAAAAACGAGTGTGTTTATGGCATCCGCGTTCTCGCCAAGATCAAACACATCTATGACTTTACTGGTAACGTCGTTAACAATCCGACAAGCCTCAAACTTGAAAGGCACAGTGACGTTGCATCCTTTGTAACCTTGATCACGCAGCCGCTCAACTGTCGCGGCAAAGCCATCCAGCGGCGCGAGTATGGCTTCATAGCTGATATCCTGCCCAGTCTGTGCGGCGAACATTTGGTGGATCAGCGGGGATTTGCTATGCGCGATGGGGTTGCCGATTACGGCGTACTTGTCTGTCATGCGTGCCTGAATCCCACAAGGGGACAATGTATTTGTCGGGGAGCTTAATTATACCGTCAAATTTACGCGCTTCTTCAGCATCACCAGCGCACCCGCTACGGCCATCACCCAGATAATGGTCGCCCCGCTGGGCAGGTCTGCCCAAACCGATAACCACAGCCCGACTGCATAACCTGTTATGCCAATCAAGCTGGCAGCCAGCATACGATTCTGCTGCATTTTATAAGTGGCCAGTGCGGGAATAATGAGGCTGGCAAATACCAGATAAACGCCGACCAGTTGTACCGAGGCGGTGACCGCCAGCGCGAACAGAATATAAAATCCGATGCTGCCCAGCTGTTTATGCAGAACGCGCCATGATGCCAGCAATACAGCGGTAAGCGTGAACGTACCGAAGAGTTGATCGTTGCTGACCCACAGAATTTGCCCAACCAGCAAATTTTGCAAATGTTCACCCGTATGGGTGTCGCGATTCATTAACAAGATACTGCCGCTGGCGGCCAGCACAAACAGTAAACCGATGCAGGCTTCTTGCACTTCCGGCAATTTGCGTTCAATGATTGCCAGTAATATTGCCCCGAGGATAGCACTACCAGCGGCAATGATTTGCACTGCCAGTGGATATCCGGTCACTTCCAAGAACCCGGCAATAATCACCCCCAGTCCGGCTATTTGTGCAACGGCCAGATCGGCAAAGATAATGCCGCGTGCCAAAACTTTCATGCCGAGCGGAATGTGTGTGGCGAGTATCAGCAGACCTGCCACAAAGGCGGGCACAAGAATGCTGAGTTCAATGTTGTTCATTTCAGCCCTACCAGCAAACGTTGTATGGTGTCATCGAACAGGGTGAATAAATCGATTGCCGATGATGTGCCGCCAACGGTGTAGGGCAACATCACGGCTGTGATTTTGGCGCGTTCTGCGATCCATTCGGAAGATTTTGGATTGTGATATGCAGCGCGTAGCACCATGCGCGCAGGAGTTCGTTGCAATTGTGCTAGCACTTGCGCCAGATGCGCGGCGCTAGGCTCTATACCTGGTTTGGGTTCCAAGGTGGTGATTTGTTTTAATTCCAGCCAGTTGTTCAGGTAAGGGAAGCCATTATGATGCACGATGATGGGTGTGCCTTTAAGTGGTGTGGCCTGTTTTTCCCAGCGTAGCAGTGCGGCTTGCCATGCTTGCGTGAAGGATTGCAGGCGGTTGTGATAGAACAGGGTGTTGGCTGGGTCAAGCTGTATCAACCGTTTGCTCAACGCATCGGCAATAGGCAGGAAGTTGCGCGCATCGGTCTGGATGTGCGAATTGCCTGAGGCGTGGATGTCGCCATCGGCGCGATCCAGTCGTGCTGGAATTTCCAGCATGGTCACGTAACTCGCTGCCTCAAAATATCCGTTGTTGCCAGGCTGAATTTTATTGTTACCGGATGTACGCAGCACCAAAGGTAGCCAGCCTATTTCCAGTTGCGCGCCCGTGCACACCACCAGATCAGCACCCCGTGCGCGAGCGATTAAGCTGGGGCGCGCCTCGATGTAGTGCGGGTCTTGCAGCGCAGTGGTAGCCGAATAAATATCGGCCTTGTCTGCGGCCAGCTCTTTTGCCAGTGCCGCCCATTCCGGTTCGCAGGTAAAAATGTTGAGCGCAGCGTGGCTGCAGGTACTGGCGAATAAAAGTACAACAAATAATATTTTTTTCATGGTGATCCTTTCAGTTTGTGATCTTCACCTGTGAGGAGTGAATTTTTATGAGCAACACAGCATGACGGCGGCGGTTGGCATTTTAGAAATGCCCTAATACTAATATTGGTGCGCTCCATGTGCGCCGATACTCATGATGTATTGCACGAACAATTGCCGGTCAGGCAAGCCTTGTCGCGAGTTGTCCTGAACCAGTTGCAGGCGCAGACGTGAAAATTCGCTCGGACTGTAATCCAGCATCAGCGTCTTGCGCGTGGGTGAGTAGTGGTAGTCGCTGGCGACATTGGTAATATTGAGTGCGCCGACTTGCGCCGTGCCGGAGTCGAGTCGGTCATAACGTAAACCCGCACGCCAGCGCCGCACAAACTGATAGGTGCTTTGCACATACCAGCCAGACTGTGTAACCGTATAACTGTCAGTGGCGGTATTATTATAGGTCAGCAAACCATTTTCCTTGCGCCTGAAATATTCGCCCAGAAACTTGAAATGGGTTTCTCTGGTGTTGCCATTGGGCGCATATTTCCAGATGAAATCCAGACCGGTGGTTCGGCTGTCGCCTGTGAAACTGTTGCTCACCCCGCCTGCGGTATTCAACATATCCGGCACCGCATCACTGATCGCATTGACACGCTTGGTCTGGTGCAGGGAAACACCAGCGAGCCAATTGTGCTCAATGCCTATGTCATCGCCCATGTGTGCGAACAATACGCCGGCGCCACTCCCATTTTTGACCCGATCCGTGCCGGGAAAGCCGCGCCCGCGACCGATCTCGCCGCCAATTTCGATGAACATCGCAGCCGGTGTCAACCACTTGATTTGTACGCCATCTTCACTCAATTGGTTATCCCATAGCGCGGCATAAACCAATGGCTGATCAACAAAATCCCAAGTGTGCGAGTGATTCGAATTGAGGTAGCCGAGGCCGGAAAAAAAGCGCCCCATTTTTAGGGTTAGTCCTTCGCCCAGCGCGCTGGTCTGCACATTGGCCTCTTCTGCGCTAATTCCGCCTGCTGGATCAACTGCGAATACGCCCACGCCGCGAAATTGTGGATCGATATTGGCTTCAATCACCAGTTCAGATTCGCCCAGATTAAAGCCTTGTTCGTGGCCGGGGTTGGCACTCATGGCAAAGCCTGTGGCAGGCATAGCGGGGTCTTGCTTGAGGTTGCCATAGGTACCGCCAAGGATCAGCGAGATGGCCGGATTGAATGCCGCCGCGCTTCCGGTTGGGCGAACATTTTGCGGCGGAGCGGCGACGTTTTGTTGCAGCTGTTGTTCCAGTTGCAGGATGCGTTGCTGCTGATGGTCTTGCAGTTGTTTGATCTGCTCGCCGAGATTGCGTAAATCTTCATCGCTTGCGGCATGAGCGGATAGCGGCGCAAATAACGCCATAATGAATGGTGCGTACTTGAACATGACTCTCTCCAAAATTGAATGGCAAGCCTTCCCGCATAGCGCGGGGAAGTATTATTCCAATTTCTGATAAACGGGAGCACAAGGCGGCAAGGATGAGGCGACGAAGACAGTACATTTGAGTACGGCTAGGAGCCGAAAACGAAGCCAACACTGTGATCGCTTTTATCAGGAATTGGAATTATGTGATTTTATGGAAGAGTGCGGGAGGGCCGCGTGCAAAAGCGGCTTGGGGGGACGTGGAATAAATTATGGTGTGGTAACGTCGCGCCACAGAGGTTTGCACAGCTGGCAGCGTACCAAACAAAGTGAGTCCACTGAGGGCGGTGCCTGATTGCGCGTAAGCCGCACACTGCGCACAAAATTTGGAATGCGGCATTTGCTGCTCTGGCTGGGATTGTTTTTGCGGCTGGTTGTTGTTTTCCAGCGCGTGTAGCAAGGCGTGCTCAATTCCGCCTTGCTGTGCGAACAGCAAAACGAATACCAGCAGAAACGAGAAAAAGGTGTGCTTGGGAAGCTTCATAAGGCACAACTTTAATGAAAAGTGAAGATGGCTGCAAGACATATAACTTATATTTTCAGGATAAATTTGCCGGGCTTCCCACACTCATGTTCACTGGCAGGAGGAAGTGGGGGAGCGAAATAGTCAGGGCCCTGGTGAAATAATCAAGCAGTAACGTAGCAAATAAATTTACCACCCTTATTTTTTCTGCCAGTAGCAGATTCGTTTATTCACTTTCAATATTATTGTTCAGCGTAAAGGTCATGGTTTTGGTGATGCCGAGAATATCGACATCGCGCCGTATATCCCCTGGCAGTGCGGCAAAAGGTGCGGCCATTTTTACGATACGCAGTGCAGCAGCATCCAGAATCGGTTTCCCCGAAGAGCGGCTTATTTCCAGATTTTCAATTGTTCCATCAGCCAGTATTGAAACGGTAATTTGCACGCTGCCGTATACCTGTTTTTGGCGTGCAGCTTCAGGATAATTCAAATTACCGATGCGCTCGACCTTGATACGCCAGTCTTCAATATATTGTGCGAAGCGAAATTCTTGTGTGCGTGCGCCGATAAATTTCCGTCGGGGCATTTTTTGGTAAGCATCCATATCCTTACTGATCTCGGCTTCCAGTCGTACAATTTCCAAGCTGCGTTGCACCAGATCTTTGCCGCTGATGCCGTCCTTGGATGTTTGATTGTGTATTTTATTTTGTTCCACGGTATGGGTACTTTTAACCTGGGTCAGCAGTTGCTTCACTTCCTGCTCCAATTTCTTTACACGTTGGGCAGATTGTTCCAGCGTCATATTTTGATCGTTGTGCAGTGCAGGCAAGGGCGTTTTTGCGCGCCTGTCATCGGGTGTGTTACCGCCGCCATCCAGATTATGCTGCGCCAGTGAATCGGCCTTAACGGGACGTAATTTGGATTTGCTGTTGACCAGCACCACTTCGAGCGGTGGTAAAATTTTGGGTGATTGACGCGGATCAGGTAGGATAAACCCGATGCTGAACAGAGCGATGGTATGCAGGCTCAGTGAAATGAGCAAGGCTATCGTCAGCGGTTGCTTGAGCTTTTCGGCATACTTTAAAGCTTCAGCGCGCATCAGCATTTCAGCATTCAAGCCACAATCTCCTCTTCTTCGACTTTTGCTACGAAGCGCGCATTGAGTGTCAGATCGAGCAAGTCTACGCCAGTGATTTCCAATATCACGCGGGTATTGAGTGGACATTCTGGCATAGACGGTATGCGGCTAATCAAGGGGATGTCGGCCAGCTTGACCAGATTTTCACGTATCACCAGTGCCTCGGTTTGTTGCACACTTTCTTGCATCAACCACCGTAAACACCAGTAGCGTTCCATGTTGCGTTGGAACTCCTGATACAGCGTATAAGTGGTATCGAAGTCGCTAATCAAGGCAAATAATTCTGTCGCGCCCTTGCTGAAAGCGGGGGGCTCTAGCCGCAACAGGCTGATAATCTGTCGCTGATTGACGAAATCAACATAGCGCCGCAACGGCGAGCTTGACCACATGTATTGCGCCACACCCAGCCCCTGATGTGGCGCGGGCACGCTGCTCATTTTTACCTTGCCATTGCTTTGCGTGCGGTAGATGCCGGGCACTGCATGTGTGGCTAATAGCTTGCCCCATTCCGCGTTCACAAAAATCATCAATTCGGCCACTACTTTGTCTATCGGCGAGCCGCGCTGGCGTGTGGTGATGGTAACGCGATCATTCTGTACATTAAAATTGTAATCAACTTGCATGTTGTTATCGGCTGCTTTGCCGCGCAAGGCTTCCAGTTTTTGCGCCAGTTGCCACAGCAAGGTCAGCTCGGTGGCATAAGCATAATCCATTTTTCCAGCGGCCAGCGTTGCTTCGTTAAACAGCGGTTGCAATGTTTCATGGCGTAGATTGGCGGCGATGTGTATGCGTTCAATGCGGCTCTCGGTGCTGATTACAGCGAGGGACTCTGCATCCACTTCGAGATACATGGACAATGACGGGCACACCGTATCCGCGCTCAAGGTATAGGCGCGCACGACATTGTCCGGCAGCATGGTGATTTTATCGCCTGGCATATACACCGTGGACATGCGCTGTGCCGCGATTAAATCTATTGGCGATCCAAGTGGAATGGTGAGCGTGGGCGCGGCAATGTGTATACCTATTTGCCAGTTGCCATTGGCTAATTTGCTTACTGAAAATGCGTCATCAATTTCTGTCGTGTTGGCATCATCAATGCTGAATGCGACACCCTCTGCCAGAGGTAATTCAGGATGTGGATCGACTACCACTTCTGGAAACCCTGTGCCGTGTGGAAAATTCTCAAACAGAAAACGCTGTAAGTGATAAGCGTGGGAAGAGGGCAGTGCGCCGCAGCGCTCTAATAAATGCGCCGCCGATAAATGCGTAGTAGCACAGGCGGCTTCCAGTGCCTTAACTTCGAGCGTATTGCGATCGGGTTTATATAATAATTGCGGCAGCTTATCAGCGAATTCCGGGGGCAGGGTGTAGTGTTCCAACTCGGCAATGTAGCGCGCCTGCAAGGCCGCTAGCAGACGCTTTTTTTCCGCGCTGGCCAGCGCTGATTTTAATGCTTCGGGCGGTGCAGCTTTGTAACGGCCTTTGCCCTTTTTGTAAAAGTGCATGGGTGATGAATGTAGCTGGATGAGTACGCCCGCCGCTTCTGTCGGGGTAGGCGGATGTCCGAAATATTCGGTAGACAACTCATCAAAACCAAAATCTTCGGCGGGACAGCACTCCCATAAAAAATTTGTATCCATGCTGACAGCCACACTTTCTGCTTGCGCCACAAACTCATCCAAGCCCGGATGGGTGAAACGCAACAAGACATGGGAGGCTTTTATTTTACTGCGCTTGCCGTGTGTGCTTTCCACTTGCAATGAGGTCACTGAGTCAGTCAGTATTGCGCCAACCTTGAAACTGCCGTCTTCTTCGTAAAAAATATTCATGCGGGGTAAAAAATATTCATGGGAAATGGCGTGGAGGGAATGCGGTAACAAATAAGTGTAATTATACCCCACTAGGGAAGGCCAATATTTTGTTGACTATTGAGGTATGATTGCCTTAGCACACTTTATTTTCGGATAGTTGCGCCTCGGTATTTTCAAATTTAAAATGTACATTTAGGAGATTTTCATGAAAATATTGATTACGTTGCTAGCTGCTTTTTTTACTTTAAGCTCATCCCATGCGCAAGCTGATCCTGCTGAACAAGGTGATGGACATCAAGGCGGAGCGCGCGGACATATGGCCGACATCATGTTTAAAAGGATGGATGCTAATGCTGATAATGAAATTTCAAAATCCGAATTTGAAGCTTTTCATGCGACGAGATTTAAAGAGCTTGACAGTAACGCGGACGGCAAGCTGACCAAAGAAGAAATGGACGCACTACATGGCAAAATGCAAGAGCACGCAAGGTCAAATTTTGACGAGCGTTTTAACCAGGCCGATGTGAATAAAGATGGTGCATTGTCAGCCGAAGAAGCGAAAAAAACGCCGATTCTAGCTAAATATTTTGTTGAAATTGATGCCAATAAAAATGGTTTGATTACGCTTGAAGAAATTCGTACCACTATGAATGCAATGCATCGCGGGGGGAGGAAGCACGGTGGGGATCAGAAGCATGGCAAGGATAAAACGACGTAGTTTGTGCTGGTGCGGGTAAGCAATTTTTTGCGAGCAATATAGTATGGCGACGTGAGTTGAATTTTAGATGTCCTTAAGGGCATCTCTAAAAATTTAAAATACTAAGCGAGGCAAGGCGTGATAAAAATTTAAGCGCGCAGCATATGTTTGATATGTAAGCGTTTAAATTTTTTGAGCAACGCAGTATCGCGACGTAATTTGGATTTTTAGAGGTGTCCTTAAATTGCACCCGCCAAGTGCGCCTGTTCATCCGCATGATAACTGCTGCGTACCATCGGCCCGCAAGCGGCATGTGAAAAGCCCATTTCCTTGGCTGCGTCCTCAAACATTTTGAAGGTGTCGGGATGCACATAGCGCAACACTGGCAGGTGTCCTTCTGAAGGCTGCAAATATTGTCCCAGCGTCAGCATTTCCACATCGTGGTCGCGCAGGTCGCGCATGGCTTGCAATATCTCCTCATCTGTTTCACCCAAGCCCAGCATTAAGCCAGATTTGGTGGGTATGTGCGGGAAACGCGCTTTGAAATCTTTCAGCAATTTCAGCGAATGCAAATAGTCCGCGCCGGGACGCGCCAGTTTGTATAAGCGCGGCACTGTTTCCATATTGTGATTCAATACATCCGGCAAACTGTTGGATAGCACATTCAGCGCGACTTCCAGCCTCCCTCTAAAATCCGGCACCAGTATTTCCAGTTTAGTCAGCGGTGAAGTGGCGCGTATGGCACTCAGGCAATCGACAAAATGCTGTGCGCCGCCATCGCGTAAATCGTCCCGATCAACACTGGTGATGACTACATATTTTAGTTTGAGTAAGGCGATAGATTGCGCGAGATTGGCGGGTTCATTGGCATCCGGCGGCAAGGGTTTGCCATGACCGACATCGCAAAAGGGGCAGCGCCTAGTACATAAATCACCGAGGATCATGAAGGTCGCCGTGCCTTTGCTAAAACATTCGCCGATGTTTGGACACGAAGCCTCCTCGCATACCGTGTGCAATTTATGTTCGCGCAACAGCCGCTTCACATCGTGATAACCTTGCCCGCTGCCAGTTTTGGCGCGGATCCAGGTGGGCTTACGCAAGCGTTCCTGTAAGGGAATAATTTTGATCGGATTGCGCGCAGTTTTAGCTGCGCCTGTTTGTTTCTCAGGAACGTTCGATTGGTTTTCAGAGGGACTTGGAATGTTCATGGCGATCATTTTCTTTCAATCAAGCTGGCGTTGGGGCGGAATTATCGTATAGTTGCCCCCCATTCACCAAGCAGTTTATGTTCAAATTACGAAGGTCACGTATAGATGCGTGCATAGCGACCAGATTAGGATAAAGATATGGCAGGCGGTAGTTTATTAGTTTTACTCGACGATATAGCAGCAGTGCTGGACGACGTAGCGGCGATGACCAAAGTCGCTGCGAAAAAAACCGCAGGCGTGCTGGGCGATGATCTCGCGCTGAACGCACAGCAAGTATCGGGTGTTCGCGCCGAACGTGAGCTACCCGTGGTGTGGGCAGTGGCTAAAGGCTCATTCGTTAATAAACTGATCCTGGTACCCTCGGCATTATTGATTAGCTGGGCCGCACCCTGGTTAATCCTGCCCTTGTTGATGGTAGGCGGACTCTATTTATGCTTTGAAGGGTTTGAAAAAATCGCGCATAAATTTTTACATTCCCAGAAAGAAGATCAAGTCCGTCACGCTGAATTGGTCAGTGTGGTGGCGAATCCCGATATTGATTTAGTCGCCTTTGAAAATGAAAAAGTAAAAGGCGCGATCCGCACTGACTTCGTGCTCTCCGCAGAAATTGTGGTGATAACTTTAGGCACGGTCGCCACCGCCAACTTTATGAATAAAGTTGCCGTGCTTTCCGGCATCGCCATAGTTATGACCGTGGGTGTTTATGGCCTTGTGGCAGGCATCGTTAAGCTCGATGATGCCGGCTTGCATCTCATGCAAAAGCCGGGCAAGGATGCCTGGACAAGATTTCAACATCTTGTTGGACGGTGCTGTTTACGCGGCGCGCCCATTTTAATGAAAATACTTTCAGTCGTCGGCACGGCTGCCATGTTCATGGTCGGCGGCGGCATACTCACCCACGGCATCCCCGTAGCGCATCACTTCATTGAAAGTTGGGCGCAAAGTGCTGGCACCGTGCCTAATATCGGAGTCGTGCTGGATGTGCTGACTTCTTCATTGCTGAATGTGATTGCTGGAGTGGCGGCGGGGGCGCTGGCGTTGGTGGGGGTGATGGGGGCAGGGCGGGTTTATCAACGGGTGAGGCGTAATTGATTTAGGGGCAATTCAGATAGACATGCGTCACGCGCAGAGACAATAGAAACGCGAGCCAAGCACAGGGGACTTCAAAATAAAATGGTCGGGCATTACGCACTGCCCATGTTTTTCAGAGCAGCCTTATGCGCGCACATGACACCGGATAAATTCAGCGAAGATTTTGGATTTCGATGCGCGAAGTGAGTGTGGCGGTGCCTTTATTTGCCGCCAGCGGTCTGTTCAAATTTCACAGTAGGTGTGCGGAGACTTTTGCTATAATCCGCCCCTTTTTTATCTTGCCGCGATTTCCTATAGTTACTCCATGAGTATGCCGATTAAGTCATGACCACGTTGGCCTGGATTATTGCAGCCACCGCATTGGGAGGCGTGTTGAGCGTCTTGTGTGCAGCGGCATTCTCGCTGAGTGGGCGCACCCATCTATATCTCAATGGAATGGTTAGTTATGCCATAGGCGCGTTGTTGGGCGCTGTGTTTCTGAATATTTTGCCGGAGGCAATGACGCTCACAAAAAATATAACCGCATTAAGCGCAACGGTGCTATTTGGCATTTTGCTATTTTTTGTTTTAGAAAAATTGGTGTTGTGGCGACACTGCCACCATGAGCATTGTGAAGCGCACGAATTATTAGCCTCGGAGAAAACGCACGATCACGGCCGTAGCGGCATGATGATTATGCTGGGTGATACCTTTCATAACTTTGTCGATGGCATCATTATCGCCGCCGCTTTTTTGATTGATGTGCATCTGGGCATGGTTACTGCGCTGGCGATTATTGCGCATGAAGTACCGCAGGAAGTAGGTGATTTTGTAATTTTGCTGCATTCTGGGTACAGCAAATTGCACGCATTGCAATTGAACATCATTTCAAGTTTTGCTTCGGTGGCGGGTGGGATTTTAGGATATTACACATTGCAATCCATGCAGGGTTGGATACCCACCTTACTTGGATTAGCCGCTGCCAGCATGATTTATGTGGCAGTGGCGGATTTAATTCCGGGTTTGCATAAGCGCGCAAAACTGCAAGATACCCTGCAACAGGTGGTATTAATTGCACTGGGTGTAGGAACCGTGGCGTTGGTAGGAACATTCTCAGCACACTAATGAAATTGCTAAAGGCCGCATCGCAGCGTTAAATCTCGGCTCGGAATGCGCATTGATAGCAGGGTTAACTCTGCATCCTCACCAATATTCTTTCAGCACATTTTTAAATTAACCTGATCTATTAAGGCTGGCAAATTGAACAAACAAAACACAGCACCTCGCATAGGATTCGTATCACTGGGCTGTCCCAAGGCCACGGTAGATTCCGAGCACATCCTCACACGCTTGCGTGCTGAGGGTTACATCATTTCACCGAGCTACGCTGACTCGGATTTGGTGGTGGTCAACACCTGCGGTTTTATCGATAGTGCGGTGGAAGAGTCACTGGATGCAATAGGCGAAGCACTGGCCGAAAACGGCAAAGTGGTGGTGACGGGCTGCCTCGGTGCTAAGGGCGACATCGTGAAAAAAACGCACCCCAAGGTGCTGGCGGTAACTGGCCCGCACGCGACCGACGAAGTGATGGCAGCAGTCCATGCTCATCTACCGAGATTGCATGACCCCTACAGCGATTTAGTGCCACCGCAGGGCATACGTTTAACGCCCAAACATTTTGCATACGTGAAAATTTCAGAAGGCTGTAATCATCGTTGCACCTTTTGTATTATTCCTTCGATGCGCGGAGACTTGGTCAGTCGACCAGTAGGTGATGTCATGCAAGAAGCGCAGAACCTGCTTAACGCGGGTGTGAAAGAGCTGTTGGTTATTTCGCAAGACACCAGCGCGTATGGTGTGGATATGAAATATCGTACTGGATTTTGGAATGGCAGGCCGCTTAAGACGCGCATGACAGAACTGGTGCAGGCGATGGGTGACCTCAGTGTAACTGTCAGTGGCGCGAAAAAGCAGAGTCCGTGGATACGTTTGCATTATGTTTATCCTTATCCGCATGTGGATGAAGTGATCCCGCTTATGGCGGCGGGAAAGATATTGCCGTATCTTGATATTCCCTTTCAACATGCCAACACGCGCATTTTAAAATTGATGAAGCGTCCAGCCAGCAGTGAGAATGTGCTGGCGCGCATTAAACAATGGCGCAGCATTTGTCCTGACATTACTTTGCGTAGCACATTTATCGTCGGTTTTCCGGGTGAGACCGAAGCGGAATTTCAGGAATTATTGGATTTTCTTGAAGAGGCGCAATTGGATCGAGTGGGTGCATTTATGTACTCGCCTGTGGAAGGAGCGGTTGCCAATGCCTTGCCAGATCACATTCCACCCGATGTGCAGCAACAGCGTTTGGAACGCTTGATGCAATTGCAGGAAAAAATCAGTGAGGCAAAATTACAACGCAAGATCGGTAAAATTATTACCGTGTTGGTGGATGAAGTCGATGATGAAGGCGCGATTGCGCGTAGTGCTGCTGATGCGCCGGAGATTGATGGTGTAGTGTATGTGATTGATGGTGAATCACTGAAAGTGGGTGACTTGGTCGAAGTGCGAGTTACGGATTCGGATGTGCATGATCTGTGGGCGGAGACCATTTATTCCAATTCCCGATAAAAACGATCACTGTGTTACCTTCGTCTTCGGCTCCTAGCCGTACTCAAATGTACTGTCTTCGTCGCCTCATCCTTGCCGCCTTGTGCTCCTTTTTATCGGAAACTGGAATTAGGGTTAACCAAGGCTAAAGAATTCCACTGCTTCACTTAATTCACGCGTGCGCTTGAATGGCGGCAAGCTTTGCCAGATGCGTTTGCCATAGGATTTGGTAATCAGGCGCGGATCGCAAATCATCAACACCCCCCGATCCATTTCATCGCGTATCAAACGCCCTGCGCCTTGTTTCAGATTAATCACCGTGCGCGGTAATTGATATTCCATAAAGGCATTGCGGCCTTGCTTGGTAATATGTGCGATGCGCGCTGCCAGCACCGGATCATCGGGCGCGGCAAAGGGTAGCTTATCGATCACCACTAGCGACAACGCTTCACCCCGCACATCCACTCCCTCCCAAAATGATTGGCTACCCAGCAGCACCGCGTTGCCGTGTTCGCGAAAGCGGCTGAGCAACTCATTGCGCGAGCCATCTCCTTGCAGCATGAGCGGGTAATCTAGTTGCTTGCGCGCAAATTCGGTCTGCAAAATTTCGTGCGCCTGTTGCATCGCACGCAGGCTGGTGAAAAGTAAAAATGCCCGTCCCTTGCTGGCCTCCAGTAAAGGTAATGCGGCTTGCACGACAGCTTCGGTATAGCCCGGGCTGTTGGGTTCGGGCATGTCTTGCGGCACGTATAGCAGGGCTTGCGCGCTGTAATTAAAGGGACTGTCCCAGCAGGCAGTACGTGCTCCTGGCAAACCCATCTCGGCTTGGTAGTGGTCAAAATTTTGTTTGACCGCAAGTGTTGCCGAAGTAAAAATCCATGCTCGCGGATGACCACTCATTTGTTTGGAAAAAATTTCCGCGATGGATAACGGAGTGGTGTTGAGTTGCACGGAATGATGAAATATTTCCAGCCACCGCACCAAGCCGTCTCCTGTTACGTCTTCTTCCCACAGTTTGATTTTTCTATGTAGTTCCAAGCCGCGCTGCCAGCAATTCTGCAAGCCTTCACTGCGTTCAGCTTGCGCCTCCAGCATGGTATTCAGGTGAGCGAGGCAGTCGGTCAGTGCAGTCAATGTGCCTTGCCAATTGGATATATCCTGTACGGTGTTGGCCGCCATGCGTCCTTCTTTTTGTTTGAAAAGCCCGTCAGGTTGATTAAATACCAGACGTAAGTCTTTCGCAGCTTTATCCAGCGCATCCGTTGCAATAGGCAGTGGCTTGAAATCCCTGGCTGAGTTGGCTGCTTCCAGTCGAGTATCGTGCGCCAGATCAATCAGCTGGGAAGTGGAAATACTTTCACCAAAAAATAAACTGGCGGTTTCCGGTAACTGATGTGCCTCATCAAAAATAACGGTGTTGCATGCCGGTAAAAGCTCCGCCACGCCTTCATCACGCAGCATCACATCGGCAAAAAACAGATGATGGTTGACCACCACCACATCTGCTGTCATGGCTTCTTTACGCGCCTTTAATATAAAACATTCTTTATGGTTAGGACATTCCTGACCCAGGCAATTGTCGCGGGTGGAAGTCACTTGCATCCAGATGGGTGCATTTTCCGCTACGCCACTTAAGCCACTTTTGTCGCCAGACTGTGTGGTTTTTGCATAGCTCACAATTTTGCTGAGACTTTTTGCATCTTCACGAGTGATAAATCGTCCGTCAGTCCTGGTGCGCTCCAAATGATAGTGGCAAATATAGTTGGCACGACCTTTGAGCAATGCAATCGTGACAGGCACTTTGAGCGCATCGCGTACAGTTGGTAAATCACGCTGGAATAATTGATCCTGTAGATTTTTTGTGCCAGTGGAGATGATCACTTTTCCTCCAGCAAGCAGGGCAGGTACCAGATAGGCAACCGTTTTTCCTGTTCCCGTACCTGCCTCTGCGATGAGCTGGCTATTGCTCTCAATAGCATCGGCTATGGCCTGTGCCAATTCAATTTGCTGCGGACGAGCCCGAAAATTCTCTATATGCTTTGCCAGCACGCCATCTGGCGAAAAAAGTGCGCTTATATTTTTTGAGGAGATCAAGGTGGGATACAATTCCAATTATTGCAATAGGCTTCAATATACTTTTTGTATTTCCAGATATTCATATTGGAGTTCACGCCGGATTTTACGCGAGGGCGTAAGTTATCGTGCAGCATATTGCTTACCCTCAGTGACTCGCCCATTCTATATAAGGTTAGGGAACCTCTGATTAAGTCCATCATGAACTGCGTTGCTGACAAAAAATGGATGATCGCAAGGCGCGCGACGCCGGTCGTAGTTATTCTACGATACCAAGGAGCGCAACACAGCGAGTGCCTGTTTTTGTCGCAACCCACAAGGGCATAGGCATTGCGGGCGGTCTGCGGCATCAGGCTCCTAGTGTAGTGTTGCATTCTGTTTGGAACTTAAGCGCCCGTTAGCCCGAATGACTTTTTGTAATATATCTTTTGCGCTGGCAGTCCAGATGAAAGGTTTGGGGTTGGT
>CANJMS010000016.1 GCA_947475825.1 Nitrosomonadales bacterium | reverse complement strand
GGTAACGATATTTTTATGCCCATAGTTCTTCCCTCCTTATTTAACCAACATGCCACCGAACAATTATTAGACTTACCCACCGGCCTGTACTATTAAAAATAGTGTGGAATGAAAATTTACGGTGAGTAATTGATTCATTAAAGCCACCCGTTTTTATTGTTCCGCATATGCATAATAGTACGGACTGAAGCCAATGTCTCCTTTGTGGAAATAATGCGAAGGGCAGCAACTGGCACATAAGAGATATACGCACTCGCTAACTGCCTGCCCGTAAGCTGTCATTCAATAACGCACACCCCAAGCCTGTCAGGTTGCGCGGGGTCGCACTACGCTGCTTCTTTCCCCAGCACCTGCCACGCTTCCCGTCCGCACTATAGGGCGCGCTAAAAGTGACGAGGGAAAAAACAGTGTATGCAGTAACTATAGTGTAAAATCCAACTTGATTTGGGATGAAGCAGGCTAGAAAGTATGCGGGTAACTTTACGGGTAACAAAAAACCGCACCAGCTACAGATTGAGCTTTGATGCGGTTTTTTATCTGTTTGATGGTGCCCAGAAGAGGACTCGAACCTCCACACCTTACGGCACACGGACCTGAACCGTGCGCGTCTACCAATTCCGCCATCTGGGCATTGCCTGATTTAAGGCCGCGTAATTTAATCGTTAAAGGAAAGACTGTCAATGACAAAGAGTAGAAAGAACATTCGTGCGCAAGATCCATTTCTGGAGCGTGAGCGTACACAATACGAGCACCCGCTTCCCAGCCGGGAGTATATTTTGCAGTTGCTGTCCGAGCAAGGCGTGCCTATGGAAGAGGACGCTTTATGCAGCATATTGCACATTGAAGAGCATGAGGCAGAGTTATTTACCCGTCGTCTGCGCGCTATGGAGCGTGATGGGCAAATTATGCGTAATCGAAAACGCGCAATCTGCGTGGTGGATAAACTGGATTTAATCAAGGGGAAGGTACAAGGTCATCCCGATGGCTTTGGCTTTTTGATACCTGAGGATGGCAGCGCAGATTTAGTATTGAGTGCCAAGGAAATGCACAAGGTGTTGCATGGCGACATTGTGATTGCACGATCTGCCGGCATGGATAAACGCGGTCGGCGCGAGGCGAGTATTGTTGAAGTGCTGGAGCATTCGACCACGCGCTTGGTTGGGCGTTTGTATGAAGAGCACGGCATTAAATTTGTGGTCGCTGAAAATCGCCGCATCAGTCAGGATATTCTCGTTGCGCCGGGTGAACATGCGGAGGCGCAGGTCGGGCAAGTGGTGATGTTGGAAATTATGCAGCAACCCAGCAAACATGCACAGCCGATAGGTCGTATCGTACAAGTATTGGGCAACTATGCCGACCCCGGCATGGAAATTGAAATCGCATTGCGTAAGCATGACTTGCCTTATGAATTTCCACCTGCTGCCAAACATCAAGCTGAGAAATTTTCAGTCAAGGTGTTGCCCGAAGATTATGCGGGACGCGAAGATATACGCCACTTGCCATTGGTGACGATAGATGGCGAAACTGCACGTGATTTTGATGATGCCGTGTATTGTGAGCCACATGAATCAGGCTACCGCCTCGTGGTAGCTATCGCGGATGTCAGTCACTATGTAAAACCAGGCGACGCATTGGATAAAGAAGCATTCAATCGCGGCAACTCGGTATATTTTCCACGCCGCGTCATTCCCATGTTGCCTGAGGAGTTATCCAACGGCTTGTGTTCGATTAACCCGCATCTTGAGCGACTATGCATGGTGTGTGATATGCAGGTGAGCGCGCAGGGTGACATCGAAAAATATCGTTTTTATCCCTCGGTCATGTTTTCACATGCGCGCCTGACATACAATCAGGTGGCCGATATGCTGGCACATCCACAAGGCGAAATAGCGCAGCAGTTTGTTTCAGTGTTGCCGCACATCAATCATCTATATGCATTATTCAAGACCTTGCTCAAGGCACGTGAAAAACGCGGCGCGATTGATTTTGAGACGCTGGAAACACAAATGATTTTTACCGAGCAAGGAAAAATTGATCGCATTATTCCCGTCGTGCGTAACGATGCCCACAAGCTGATCGAAGAATGTATGTTGGCGGCAAACGTATGTACCGCCAACTTTTTACAGGAGAATAAGCATCCCGTTTTATATCGCGTACACGAAGGCCCCACTCCGGAAAAACTGGAAGCCGTGCGCGAATTTCTCAAAGAATTTGGCTTTGATTTGGGTGGTGGCGACAAGCCGGAGGCAGGGGACTACGCCAAGCTACTGAAGAAAATAAAGGGTCGCCCCGATACCGCGCTGCTGCAAACCGTGATGCTGCGCTCTTTGCGTCAAGCGCAATACGCGCCAGAAAATCTTGGCCACTTTGGTTTGGGCTACGAGGCGTACACGCATTTCACTTCGCCGATTCGCCGCTATCCAGATTTGCTGGTGCATCGCGCTATCAATGCCGTTTTGCAAAATAAGCTATACAAGCCGAACGAAAAATGGGAAGCGCTGGGCGCACACTGCTCACAAACCGAGCGCCGTGCGGATGATGCCACCCGCGATGTGGAAGCTTGGCTGAAGTGTTTTTATATTCGTGATCACCTAGGCAGCACCTTCGAGGGAACGGTATCTTCGGTGACGGGCTTCGGCTTGTTCGTTGCGTTGGATGATTTGTACATTGAAGGCTTGGTGCATGTATCAGAACTCGGTACAGACTATTTTCATTTTGAACCCACCAAGCATCAAATGCTGGGTGAGCGCACGGGCAAGCGTTATCGGCTGGGTGATCGGGTGCGTGTAAAAGTGGTACGAGTTGATATGGAAAGCGCCAAGATTGACTTCGTGCTGGATTTGCCGCCCGGCGAAGAGTCAGCCGTGAAAGCGACCTCGGCTTGGGATGCACCCTCTAAAAAGCCGCGCAAGGATAAAAAGAAACATGGCTGAAACCCGCTTCTTGCATGGATTTCACGCAGTCATTTCACGTATACGCCAACGCTCTGAGAGTGTGTTGGAAATTTATGTAGATAATCAGCGCAATGATCCCCGCTCACGTGATTTGTTAAAGCTGGCCGAAGCAAATGGTGTGCGTGTCGTGCCAGTAGATAGCAAACGCTTGGATGGTATGGTCGGCAATGCGCGCCATCAAGGGGTGGCAGCGCGCGTGGATGCTGCGCAAAAAGTGCAACATCTGGATGATGTGCTGGATACTTTAACCAAACCTGCGTTGTTGCTGGTGTTGGATGGCGTGCAAGACCCGCACAATCTCGGCGCGTGCTTGCGTAGTGCCGATGCTTTTGGCGTACACGCGGTTATTGCACCCAAAGATCGAGCCGTGGGAATAACTGCGACCGTAGAAAAAGTCGCGTGCGGTGCGGCAGAAACTGTTCCTTACATTACCGTTACTAACCTTGCCCGCACCCTGCGTGAATTACAGGAACGCGACATCTGGGTGGTGGGTGCAGACAGCACCGCAGAAAGTGATTTGCATCATTTTAAACACGCGGGCGCACTGGCCTGGGTGTTGGGTGCAGAAGGTGAAGGTCTGCGTCGCCTCACGCGCGAAACATGCGATCAACTGGTGCGCATCCCGATGCTGGGCAGTGTGGAAAGTTTGAACGTATCGGTCAGCGCGGGGGTGTGTTTGTTTGAGGCGAGAAGGCAGCGATAATTTTTTTACGCCGCTATTAAGGAGCAGTTGAAACGCTGTTCGCTGTGTTATGAAAATATTGATTAAGTCAGCGAGCGGGATGAAGTGCACGGCGCACAGCGCAGCAACTTAAGCAATGCGTTGACGTGTTGCCTCAAATAAACATACTGCTGTGGCGGCAGCTACGTTCAGAGATTCAGTTTTGCCGTGCATCGGAATAGACACTAGCTGATGTGCTACTGCCAGTAAATCCTGTGATAACCCTATCCCTTCGTTGCCGATCGCAAACGCACAGTCACCGCGCAAATCAGCCTGATATAAATTTATTTTTGCATGAGGCGAAGTGGCGAAAAGCTTGTAGGGCAAGGCTTGTGCGACACTCAATAAATTCATTGACTCGTGAATGTCTAACGCAAAATGTCCACCCATCGCGGCGCGTAAAACTTTGGGTGACCACACGTCGGCACATCCCTTCGATAGAAAAATTGCATCACATCCCGCGCCCGCCGCAGACCTTAAAATTGAACCCAGATTGCCGGGATCTTGAATATCTTCCAGCAGCAAACAAAATTTGCTATGAGCCGGTGAGAAGGTAGGGTTGGGGATGTTAATTAAAGCGAGGATGCAGCTCGGCGTTTTAAGATCGGATAATTCCGCAAAAAAACTATCGGGTAATTGTGTGATTGGAACGTCAGGAATTTTTTTGAGCAGACCCGTTAGCTCGCGATTGGCAAAGGCTGCTTCGGTGACTATCAAATGCTGTGGCTGCTGGCCGGAGCTTAAATAGGCTTGCAGTAAATGGATGCCGTCCAACAAAGACTGACGCTCTTTCTGCCGCTGCCTGGATGAACCAGACAGCTTGAGCAGTGCTTTGAAAAATGAATTGTCGCGTGAGGTAATGTGTTTCATTTGGGTGTCACGTAAATTTTTATTTAATCAATTTGGAAAAATATTTTTGAGAAAGTATTCTTGAAAAGTGCAAGGTACAATGCGTATCGTCCATCTGGCTCAAGTAGCAACGACATTTCATTCACATTACAGAAAGCAAAAAATGACAACAGCAGCACAACTGAACATGCAATTTGGCATCCATGATCAACTGTTCTTTCGTGAAGACACCCCCGTAAAGGGGACACCGCCAGACACTCGTCCTGCGGGCGGTCTTGGCGCAGCCAGTGGTTTGATTATCGCAGAAATTAACAATCAACAGGCCAGCGCGTCGCTGTGTTTGCAGGGCGCGCACCTCATGACGTGGAAGCCGAATAATCAGACCGTGCCCGTGATCTGGCTGTCACGCGATGCAAAACTTGCCGCAGGAAAATCCATACGCGGCGGTGTGCCCGTGTGCTGGCCGTGGTTTGGCGCACATGAATCCAATACCACTTTCCCCGGTCACGGCTATGCGCGCACCGTGCCGTGGCAGGTGGTGGAATCCAGTACAGAAATTAACGGCGCAACACGTTTGACGTTACGCTTAGTTACTAGTGAAAAAATACACGCCCAGTGGCCGCATCACTGCACCTTGGAGTTGACCGTAATCGTCGGCGCAACCTTGCGTATGGAAATGACCACCACGAATAACAGCGCGGAGGATTTCATCATCGGCGAAGCCTTGCATACTTATTTTCAAATCAGCGACATTGGTGCAGTGCAAGTGATCGGTTTAGAAGGCTGTGAGTATTGGGATAAAGTTGGCGGCAGCGTACTCAAAAAACAAGCGGGTGCAATTCAATTTACCAACGAGACCGATCGTGTGTACATCAACACTGCGGCCACATGTATCATCGAGGATAAAAAATTAAATCGTCGCATTCACATTGCAAAATCTGGCAGCAACGCCACCGTGGTGTGGACACCATGGACGGAAAAAGCCAACAAAATGGGCGACATGGGACAGCCGGATGGTTGGCGAGAAATGCTGTGTGTGGAGTCAGCGAATGCGATTGAAAACGTGGTGACGGTTAAAGCGGGGGCGAGGCATACGTTGATTGTCGAGTATCGTGCGGAGGGGATTTGAGTTGCAGCGACACAAATTCTGCTGAGTAGTCTATCGTAGGATGGGGATTTGCGTCGCACTCAGCGTGTTTGGAGATAGAGATCATTCATGAGTGTTGTAGCTGTCTATTCGTGCCTCGTAATTTCTAGTTGAATCTTCCGCTCGGACAATTCCTGCAAGAGTTGTTTTGCCAAGTCGCCGAGCGGATCGCCGCCCATGGCTTCGCTTTCTTCGATGGTTTGCTTGAGATGAAAAATCTCGGTCTGTTGCATCGCGTCTATTTGCTGTTGCACTTCGCCAGTGCAGCGTGCAACGCTTCGTAATTCCAATTCGCGTTAAAAACGATAACTGTGTTGGCATCGTCCTCGGCTCCTAGCCGTACTCAAATGTACTGTCTTCGTCACCTCATCCTTGCCGTCTTGTTCTCCTTTCTAACGCAAACTGGAATAAGGTGGGTTTCAGCGCACCGTAGGCTGGTGGTGAGGCACGACCCCGGCATTTTTATTTCTCGAAAAGCTGGGGGTTTGCAAGCTCACTCACCACATCCTACCGTGCTGAATCAATCACTTAGCATCTTGTTAATGAATGGGCGGTAACCATTATAAATATTCTGTTTCTTTACCCTGCAGATATTATCGAAGTTCCCCCATTCGTTATCCTTGCACGTGACGGTCAGGCGAATGATTGAGGAATCCCCCTTTCCTGGTATCTTGATGGCGCACTGGAGTTGGACTTATTCCAGCGAAACACAACGGGTGAGGCGTTGATCTCGTCGATGCCCTTCAGGATGCGTGTCTTCAGTTCCTCAATGGAGACTACCCGGATGTGGCGCAGGCGGCGGTGTCACAACTCAATCTCGCATAGATTAGAGAATTGGCTACCTTTGGTGGTGTCAATTTCTCAAGCTCGCCAGAGCTTAGAGAATTGCCTACCTTTGGTGCATCGGTCGCGTTTTTTTAGTATAAGCATCTTGTGCGAATCGCTCTATGGGTTGAGCGTAAATATTTTACTCGAACGATGCGCCTCAAAAAAACTTCGGCACATCCTACGCGGGCTGGCTCTAGTTGCTGCAGCAGTTGTCCCAACACCTCGCAGCGGCCGACGGCGGAACCATGCACAAAAATGCCGAAAATACTAAAAGTGAAGGTCTAACCGTTTGCAGTAGCATAAGAAGTTCCTCCATCAGACACTTGTCCTCATATCTTCGGTGATGGCCTAACGCCCGCGTTCAGCGGCGGGCCGAGCGAAGCGAGGGCCGTCCGACTGCAACGCGTGGTTAGGGGTCATTTGGCTAGGTGCTTCTGAAGACCATCAACATTTGCGAGATCAATTGCGACCCCTGCATGCACTATTTCTTTGGATTCGATAAATCGGATGATTTCCCTCTTATCTGAAACCTCGACAATCTCTTCGATTCTGTCCTCCAACTGCTCCGAGCGCCAGTTCCCTATCAGCACACCCTTCACGCTCTTCCCGACAAGAAGGGGCGACCCGCTCATGCCCTTCGGAACATGAAAGCTCAACTCGACGAAACGATCCATGGCGAAGGAAATATGACCCTTTAGAGTTCGCATCTGTTTCTTTCCCTTCTCCCAGAGTTCATGTTCCGGGATTCCCACGCTCCAGACATCTTCGCCGCTGTCCAGCCCGCTAAAGTCGCAAGAGAAATATTCCGTCTTATCAATCGCAACCCGAATCGAGCAAAGATCGTGCTGCAGCCACGATTGGACATTAGTAACTTGAAATACCTCCGTCGTCGCTCGCTGAACAAAAGCAAAGAGTTTGCGTGCGCCCAATGTCTCTGGTGAGGGGATTATATGAGCGGCGCTTAGGGCCAGGCCGGTTGGCGATATGAAAAAGCCTGTGCCGTGAAACGCAAGGGTTGCCGTCTGTAGGACGCCGTCCTTCATATCGGCACTCATTAGTGGAAAGACATATTTCCGAACATCGTCGAAGAGCACCATCGATGACCCCTAACGTAAAGTAGACGGCAAAAATGCCAGATATTCTGGAGTACCTTGCCGCATAATCTTGGGCATCGTTTTTACTCCATTGATTTAAAAGACTGCTGGCATCCTAACATGGCTCTCACTCCCGTGAAAAGCAGCGTTGCATCAAGTTCCACTGCCAGGCTCTTTGATCAAGTGCGCTATAAGTTGTGTATGCAACACTATTGCATTCGCGATTAGACATCAGGAGCAGGGCTGGATTCTTCCAAAGAAGGTGACTCGGCACGTCCATCGCTTTTCTTCTGTCAGCAACATTGTTGCCTGGCACTATTACGGAATCGGTACTGCCTTAATTAGTTCATCCGGGAAGTCGCTTTCAGTTGCGGTGTGAGTGTCGCGCACGTTTTGCAAACGGTGGCTGGCTACGCCGGGTAGCACGGCTTGCACGTCTTCTGGGATGACGGCATTACGACCATTGATAAATGCCCAGGCGCGGGCTGCAGCCAGTAAGGATAATCCGGCACGCGGGCTTAGTCCGCGGACGTAGGTCGCAGATGAGCGGGTGTGGCGCAAGATGGCTTGTACATAATCCAGCAGGGCAGGGGAGACGAATACTTGGCGGACTTGTTGTTGCAAAGCCAGTAATTCTGCGGCGGTCATTTGTGATTTTAGGCTGGCGATGAGTTCATGTCTGTTGATGCCTTCTAGCAAACCACGCTCGGCTTGTGCATCGGGATAGCCCAGTTTAATACGCAGTAAAAAGCGATCCAGTTGCGACTCGGGCAGCGGAAAGGTGCCAACTTGTTGCGTGGGATTTTGTGTGGCAATCACGAAAAATGGCGCAGGCAGAGGGTGGGTCGTGCCTTCGATAGTAACTTGCTGTTCTTCCATTGCTTCTAGCAGCGAGCTTTGTGTCTTGGGTGTGGCGCGATTAATTTCGTCCGCCAATATCATTTGGGCAAATATCGGCCCCGGATGAAATTTAAATTTTTCGCTTTCGCGCAAATATATCGACACGCCCAGAATGTCAGCAGGCAGCATGTCGCTGGTAAATTGGATGCGTTGAAATTGCAGCCCCAGAGAGTGTGCCAGCACATGTGCCAGTGTGGTCTTGCCGACACCGGGAACATCTTCGATTAATAAATGCCCACGAGCCAGCAGGCAAGCCAATGCCAGTCTGATTTGATGCGGCTTGCCGAGGATGACTTGCTCGGCCTGTTGAATGACATTGTGTAGTGGTTTGCTCATAATATTGAATGCAGAGTAATTTTATTAAATAGGTGGGGCAGTATAATAGCGGCCTAAGGTGGTTGCCAATTATCCAATTACCCAATTATCCAATTATCTGGATAAATATTTAAGTGGATATTAATTGGCACGGTTTCGGATAAGGTTGGTAAGTTTCAGGAGATCAATTTGAATCGCATTAAAACAATTTCGCGCACCCCGATTATGTTGGTAGGCGCAGGTGCGCTGGTTGTAATTGCCGCGCTAGTATTTTTCGCGGGTAAAAAACCTGCCGTCGCGCAAAGTGTGGCTGGTGCACAGCCAGCATTGACGGTAACCATAGCCGTGCCAGATATGCGTAGTTGGCAGCATAAAACGACTGCCACAGGCAATGTGCAAGCCTGGCAAGAGACCATAGTCGGCGCGGAAGTCGGCGGGTTGCGCCTGGCAGAAGTGCTGGTGAATGTGGGAGATGAGGTCAGGAAAGGTCAACTCCTCGCGCAATTTTCCGATGAGATGTTAAAGATAGAACTCAGTCAGTTGCAGGCGGCATTGGCAGAAAGTCGCGCGCGCGTGGTTGAGGCAGAGGTTAAAGAAGCCAGTGCGCAGAAGTTGAAAGTCGGCGGTGTGATGAGTACGCAGTTGGTCGCTCAGCATGAGGCGGCGGCGCAAATGGCCAGAGCGCAAGTGGATGCTGCAGAAGCGCGCATACAGGCACAGAAATTAAGGCTGGGTTATACCAAAGTGTTGGCGCCTGATTCGGGTTCAATTTCTGCGCGCTCCGCAACCGTAGGCTCGGTGCTGCAAACCGGGAGCGAATTATTCAGGTTAATTCGACGCAATAAATATGAGTGGCGGGCAGAGGTGTCAGAAGGCCAGTTAACTAAAATAAAGGTTGGTCAAAAAACCATGTTGCAAGTCGATCAAAATACGGTGAGTGGTGTGGTGAAAAGAATCTCACCCGTGATTGATAGGCAATCCAGAAATGGGGTGGTGTATGTGGAACTCGCTCCGGCGAAATTTTTGAAAGCGGGCATGTTTGCTCAGGGTGAGATCGCGTTGGGGCAAGATCGTATTTTAACCGTGCCGCAAGACGCGATCGTAGTGCGCGATGGCTTTAGTTACCTCTATAAAGTAGGCGCAGACAATCGTGTGGCGCAGGTGAAAGTAGTGGCCGGACGGCGGCAAGACGGGCGCGTTGAAGTGGTAGAGGGCTTGCAGGCCAACACCAATATTGTTGCGTCTGGAGCTGGATTTTTGAGTGATGGGGATTTAGTGCGCGTGGCGAACACGGCGACAGCCAGCATTGTCAAACCTGAACCCGTGAAAAATTAACACCTCAGTAATTATATAAAATCTGTATATGAATATTTCCGCTTGGGCCATTAAAAACCCCATCCCCTCCATTCTGCTTTTCTTCATGCTGTGTGTGACGGGGCTGATGAGTTTCAAAGCCACCAATGTGTTGGAAATGCCGGACATCGAGTTGCCTTTGGTAACCGTTAGAACCAGCATGGAAGGCGCTTCACCCAACCAGATGGAAACCGAGGTGGTGCAAAAAATTGAAGATTCCATGGTCACCATCGGCAATGTGAAGCATATCTTTTCTAACATCACAGATGGCGCAGCGACGATCTTTGTGGAGTTTAATCTGGAGAAAGATGGGGGCGAGGCCATCAACGATGTGCGCGATGCGCTGAGTCGGATACGCGCAGACTTGCCAAGTGAATTGCGCGATCCGGTCGTGTCCAAGCTGAATACATCGGGCAGACCAATCCTGACCTTTAGTGTGCAATCTGATTTGATGGATGAGCAGGATGTGTCATGGATGGTAGACAACGAAATTTCCAAGGCATTATTAAGCATTAATGGTGTAGGTCGAGTTGCTCGCATCGGGGGGGTGGATCGTGAGATTCGCGTTGAAATTAATCCGCAAAAATTAAACGCCCTGAATGTTTCTGCAGTGGATATCTCGCGCCAGATTAAGCGTGTGCAGCAAGAATCCTCGGGTGGTCGGGGTGAGGTTGGCGGGTCAGAGCAATCCGTACGCACGCTGTCTACCGTCGCCAGTGCGAATGAACTCGCAGCCATGAATATTGCATTGCCGGATGGTCGAAGTTTTCGGCTTGACCAATTGGCGACTGTCACCGATGGCAAGCGCGAGCAGCGCGTGCTGGCACTGCTCAATGGCAAGCATGTGGTCGCGTTTGAAATTACCCGCACTAAAGGTGCGAGTGAAATTAACGTGGGTCGAGCGGTGCGCGCCGCCGTAGAAAAATTAAATGCTGAGCATGGCAACATCAAAATTACAGAAGTGATGGACACCGTCACGCGGGTCAAAGCAAACTTTGATGGCTCGATGTTGCTGCTGTACGAAGGTGCGCTATTCGCGATTTTAGTGGTGTGGTGGTTCTTGCGTGACTGGCGCGCCACGGTCATTGCCGCCTCGGCGTTACCGCTGTCCATTATTCCGGCATTTGTCGGGATGCATTATTTAGGCCTGACATTAAATGGCGTAACTTTGCTGGCGTTAGCGCTGGTGGTCGGCATTCTGGTGGACGATGCCATCGTGGAAGTGGAAAATATTGTGCGACATTTACGCATGGGGAAAAGCGCGTATCAAGCCGCGATTGAGGCCACCGAGGAAATCGGCATGGCGGTGGTGGCGACCACATTTACCCTGATTGCAGTATTTTTACCCACTGCCTTCATGAGCGGGATCGTGGGTAAATTTTTTAAGGAATTTGGCTGGACGGCTTCACTGGCGATCATGGCTTCACTGGTCGTGGCGCGTTTGCTCACGCCGCTCATGGCAGCGTACATGCTTAAACCTGTGGTGATGGCGGCTGATAAACCGAGCAAGCTCATGCTGCATTATTTGAAATGGGCTGGCTGGTGTCTGGCGCATCGCAGGCAAACTATTTTGTATGCATTTTTATTTTTTGTCGCGTCGCTGATGCTCATCCCACTTTTGCCACAAGTTTTTATGCCCGCGCCAGATTTGGCTAAGACCCAAGTTACACTGGAGCTGCCGCCAGGCAGCACCTTGAGCGACACGCATGCTGTAGCCGAATCTGCCCGCCAAATTTTGGCGCAGATGCCAGAGATCAAGCAGGTATTTTCGGCAGTGGGACGTGGTGCGCAGGGAGATATTTTTTCTGCGGGTGCAGCCACCGACGTGCGCCGCGCAAATTTATTCGTGACCTTTGTGCCGCGTAGCGAACGTTCCCGCCCGCAACAAAAACTTGAATCTGAGCTGCGCGAAAAGTTGCAAGTGTTGCCCGGCGTGCGTTTTTCGATAGGGACGGGCAATGCAGGTGAGAAGCTGGTGTTGGTATTAGCGGGGGATGATCCGCGCATATTGGCGACCAGCGCTCAGAATGTGGAGCGTGATCTGCGTACTTTGCCCGGTTTGGGCAATGTGACTTCGAGTGCAAGTTTAGTTCGTCCTGAGATTATTATTCGCCCTGATTTTTCCCGTATGGCAGAGTTGGGCGTGACCGCTGCCAGCATCGGCGAAACCGTGCGTGTAGCGACGGCAGGGGATTACAGCGCGGCCTTAGCTAAATTAAATTTATCACAACGACAAGTGCCCATCCGCGTGTTGATGCCGGAATTTGCGCGGCAGGACTTGGAAGTGCTGGCGCGTTTGCCCGTGCCCGGAAAAAATGGAAATGTCATGTTAGGCAATGTGGCGAGTATTGCTATCGATAGTGGCGTGGCGCAGATTGATAGACGTGATCGCGGACGCAATGTCACTATCAGTGTTGAGTTGAATGGGCGCGGTCTAGGTGATGTGCTTGCAGAGGTGAATAAATTGCCCAGCCTGAACGCGCTGCCACCGGGCGTTAAGCGCGCAGCGTCAGGTGATGCCGAAATGATGCAGGAATTATTTGGCGGCTTTGGTCTAGCGATGTTGACTGGCATCATGTGTGTTTATTTTGTGCTGGTGTTGTTGTTCAAAGATTTTTTACAGCCCGTCACCATTCTCGCTGCGTTGCCATTATCCATAGGTGGTGCGTTTGTGGCGCTGTTGATTACGCAAAATAGTTTTTCCATGCCCTCGCTGATAGGCTTGATCATGCTGATAGGCATTGCTACAAAAAATTCTATACTGCTGGTGGAGTACGCCATTGTTGCGCGCCGCGATCATGGCATGAGCCGCACCGATGCACTCATAGATTCGTGCTCTAAACGCGCGCGCCCGATTTTAATGACCACCATTGCGATGGGTGCGGGTATGTTGCCGTTGGCGATGGGTTTTGGTGTTGATCCCAGTTTTCGCGCACCAATGGCGACTGCGGTGATAGGCGGCTTGATTACTTCGACCTTGCTAAGCTTGCTGGTGATCCCGGTGGTGTTTACTTATGTGGATGATCTGCTCGTCAAAATTCAAAAGATGCTGGCGCGTAGGGGTTTAATAAAAACGGCGTGATTCACCACGGTGTCAGCCAATTAAAATCGCAGCGATTACTTTTCTATCTTCACTCATCAAAATATTGTACGTGCGGCAGGCGGCTGAGGTGCTCATGGCTTCTACGCCAATGCCTGCCGCGATGAGTGTTTGAAATAATCTGGGGTGAGGAAATTTTTGCTGTGCGCCCGTTCCCAATAATAAAATTTCCGGCTGCAGGGCGAATAAATAACTAAAGTGGGCTTCATTCAACGCTTCAAAATCTAACACGCGCCAATCAATGTGTAATTGCTCGGGCATGACTACCAGTGAATGTTCATAGCGTTGACCGTTGACACTGACATAGCCTGCGCCGTGGGCAGTAAAAATATTCTGGTTGGTGCGCTTGTTCATGTGCAGCTTCATTTACATTTTCCTTTCCTGAAGGTTTGATTGACTGCGTATTATTTGCTAACTGGTTCTTCGCTAACTGGTTATTCGCTAATTGGCATGCAAGCGGTTTGCTGACAGGCGCGCGCTCAGATAGAATCGCAACCTTTTATTGCACGTACATTTGCCAGGTAAATTCTATCATTTGATTTGCGGGATGATGGTTTAAAAAATTGATTGAGTGCGTAAATTGAAGCTTTATTGACACAAATAAATTGAAAAATATCGAATTGGAAAATAAAAACAGCGGCGGATTTGCACCCGTCTTGAAATCGACCAAGCTGGCTAGTGTCTGCTACGACATACGTGGCCCTGTCATGGCGCGCGCCAAGCAGATGGAAGAAGATGGTCAGCGCATTATCAAATTAAACATTGGCAATCTCGCGCCCTTTGGCTTTGCCGTGCCAGACGAAATTCAACAGGATGTGATACGTAATCTAGCCGACGCCTCTGGCTATTCCGATTCAAAAGGTTTATTTGCTGCGCGCAAAGCCATCATGCATTACGCCCAGCAAAAAAATATTGTCGGCGTGGAGCTGGAAGATATTTACATCGGCAATGGCGCGTCCGAATTAATCGTCATGTCCATGCAGGGGCTGCTGAATACAGGCGATGAGGTGCTCATTCCTGCACCGGATTATCCGCTGTGGACGGCTGCGGTCACACTGGCCGGCGGCACGCCGCGTCATTATTTATGCGACGAGCAAGCCGGATGGATGCCAGACCTTGACGATATGCGGCGCAAAATTACACCCAATACGCGCGCCATTGTTTTAATCAATCCAAACAATCCCACGGGCGCTTTATACTCGAACGAGATGCTGCTGGAGATCATAGAAGTCGCGCGCAAAAATCGGTTGATCATATTTTCGGACGAGATTTACGACAAGATGTTGTATGACGGCACGACGCATACCTCGATTGCCTCGTTGGCGGATGATGTGCTGTTTGTGACCTTCAACGGCTTATCAAAAAATTATCGAGCATGCGGTTATCGTGCCGGATGGATGATTGTTTCCGGCGCGAAAAAACATGCACAGGATTATATCGATGGTCTCGGCATACTTGCCTCCATGCGCCTGTGCTCTAATGTGCCCGGTCAAACTGCAATTCAAACTGCGCTGGGCGGCTATCAAAGCATCAGCGATCTGGTTGCCCCCGGCGGTAGATTGTGCAAGCAGCGCGACCTCGCTTACCAACTGCTGACCAACATTCCCGGCGTGACTTGCGTTAAACCGCAAGCCGCGCTGTATTTGTTTCCGCGTCTCGATCCGAAAATGTATCCGATTAAAGATGATCAAAAATTTATTTTAGAATTGCTGGAAGCTGAAAAAATATTAGTAGTACAGGGCAGTGGTTTTAACTGGCCGCAACCCGATCACATTCGCGTGGTGTTTCTGCCGAATGTGGATGATTTGAGTGAAGCGATAGGGCGTATCGCAAAATTTTTGAGTAACTACCGCAAACGTCACGGGACATAACGTACGGGCGTATTGTCATACGCCCCTACAAGGAAATGAAATGAAACCAATTAATGTAGGCCTGTTAGGCATCGGCACAGTAGGCGGCGGCACGTTCACTGTATTGCAACGCAACGCAGAAGAAATTACCCGCCGCGCGGGCCGCCCGATCCGCATATCTGTGGTGGCAGATAAAAATATCGCACTGGCGAATGAGGTCACAGGTGGCAAATGTCGCGTGACCGATGATGCGTTCAGTGTGGTGAGCGATCCTGAAGTGGACATCGTTGTTGAATTGATTGGCGGCTACGGCGTAGCGAAAGAATTGGTGCTGAAAGCCATCGCCAACGGCAAACATGTGGTCACCGCCAACAAGGCGCTGCTGGCGACGCATGGCAACGAAATTTTCAAGGCCGCGCAGAACAAAGGCGTGATGGTCGCGTTTGAAGCGGCGGTGGCGGGTGGTATCCCCATCATTAAGGCCGTGCGCGAAGGCCTGACCGCGAATCGCATCGAATGGATTGCTGGCATTATCAACGGTACCACCAATTTTATTTTGTCCGAGATGCGTGATAAAGGATTGAGCTTCGACACCGTTCTGAAAGAGGCGCAGCGTCTGGGTTACGCCGAGGCTGATCCGACCTTTGATATTGAGGGCATAGACGCGGCACACAAAATAACTATTTTAGCCGCCATTGCTTTTGGTATCCCGATGCAGTTTGATAAAGCCTACGTTGAAGGGATTTCCAAGCTCGATGCAATTGACATTAAATATGCCGAGCAACTCGGCTATCGCATCAAATTATTGGGCATCACCAAGCGCACGGCGGAAGGTGTTGAACTGCGCGTGCATCCGACCTTGATTCCAAATAAGCGTCTGATCGCCAACGTTGAAGGCGCGATGAATGCAGTGCTGGTGCAGGGTGATGCGGTCGGTGCGACGCTTTATTACGGCAAGGGCGCGGGCGCGGAACCCACTGCCAGCGCGGTGATTGCTGATCTGGTGGACATCACACGGATGCATACCGCTGATCCTAAGAATCGCGTACCGCACCTCGCGTTCCAGCCGAACGCGATGGCCGATCTGAAAATATTGGCTATGGATGAGGTGATCACCAGCTATTACCTGCGCCTGCGTGTGCTGGATAAACCTGGCGTGCTGGCCGACATCACGCGTATTCTCGCCGACGAGCAGATTTCGATAGATGCGGTGATCCAGAAAGAGCCCGACGAAGGCGAAGAGCAGACCGACCTAATCATGCTCACCCATCTGACGCGCGAGAAACGCATCAATGCTGCAATCAAGAAGATTGAAGCTTTGACAGTGGTGGCGGGTAAGGTGACCAAGCTGCGGTTGGAAGAGTTGGGTAAATAGCGTAGAGAGACTTGGTTGTGAAAAAAAAGTTTGGAGCTATTTACTACTCTGCATATTTTGTTGAGCGAGTCTTAGTAAAAATTAGTGCTACGACTTCGGCGCAAGCCATAGAAGCAGTCGGCGTGGCACTTAGAGTGTTAAAGGGTTTAGATGAAGCACAGGAAAAAAATCCGTTCCTGACACTTTCCTTTGGTACTGATGCACTTCGAGTTTATTTCAAGGGGCAGTTGCAATTTTTTGTACTCGCTAGAAAACATAGAGTTGTGATTTTTATTCCTGGAGTGAGTCAGATAGCCGAATCAAAGCACCTTGCCGACGCAATAAAAAATGCCGTGGATTTGTTTGCAATTGAGCAAGATTATATTTCTTGGATTCTCCGTAACGATGAAGTTGACTGGTTGCAGAGTTATATTGCCTCTAATTGGAGCTACGAAGAAGCCTCAATCCCTGCTGCGGAGGTTAAGCATCCACGCCACATTCCTGGCGAAGTTCGGCAAGTTGTCCTTACTGAATTTTTAAGTTCTGGTGGGTGGTGTCCTGGAGTTTCTGGGATAACCAAACGGCATAAATTGGAAAGTTCTACAGCGATAGAGTTCGATCATATATTGCCTCACACTTATGGTGGCTCTAATGGATTTTTAAACATTCAGGTTCTTTGCGCTGAATGCAATAGAAAGAAGCGAGCTACCGCATCATGATATTTCACATGCTGTCCAATCACTATTAAGCGAGTAACGAATGAAATACATCTCTACACGCGGCAATGCGCCCGAGAAAACTTTCACTGAAATTCTGCTGGGTGGTTTAGCACCCGATGGCGGCTTATATCTGCCGGAGCACTATCCGCAGGTAACAAGCGTCGAACTGAATGCGTGGCGCAAGCTGTCCTATGCCGATCTTGCGTTTGCGGTGCTGTCCAAGTTTGCTACCGACATTCCGGCGGCTGATCTCAAAGCCATCATCAGCAAAACCTACACCGCTCCGGTGTACAGCAACGGTCGCGCCAATTCAGATTTCACACAGATCACGCCGTTACGCACCTTGGAAAAAGGTGTACACATACTCGAACTCTCTAACGGCCCGACGCTGGCTTTCAAAGATATAGCGATGCAGTTGATTGGTAATTTGTTCGAGTACGCGTTGGACAAGCAGCATGATGAATTAAACATTTTGGGTGCTACTTCCGGCGATACCGGTTCCGCCGCCGAATATGCGATGCGCGGCAAGCGTGGTATTCGCGTGTTTATGCTGTCGCCGAACGGCAAAATGTCTGCTTTTCAACGCGCGCAAATGTATTCCTTGCAGGACAAAAATATTTTCAATATCGCCATTAACGGCATGTTCGATGATGCGCAAGACATGGTGAAAGCCGTGTCCAACGACCATGCCTTCAAGGCCAAATACAAAATAGGTACGGTTAATTCGATCAACTGGGCGCGCGTGTCCGCACAGCTAGTGTACTACTTCAAAGGCTATTTCGCGGTGACTCAATCGAACGACGAGCAGGTCGCGTTCTCTGTGCCCTCCGGAAATTTCGGCAATATCTGCGCCGGGCATATTGCGCGCATGATGGGTCTGCCGATAGCACAGTTGATTTTGGCGACGAATGAAAATGATGTGCTGGACGAGTTCTTCCGCACTGGCATATACCGCCCACGTGGCACAGACCACACTTATGCAACCAGCAGCCCGTCGATGGATATTTCCAAGGCTTCTAATTTTGAACGCTTTATGTTTGATCTGCTGAAGCGTGATGCTGGCAAGGTGCGCGAATTTTGGAATCAAGTCGAGGCCGGTGGTGCAATTAATATTCGGGACTCTGCAAGCTGGCACGATTTACCGAAGTTCGGTTTTGCTTCGGGTAAAAGCAATCATGCGGATCGCTTCAAAACCATACGCGAAACATGGCAAAAATATCAAGTCATGATAGACCCGCACACCGCTGATGGACTGAAGGTTGGCCTGGAACAACGTCGCCCAGACTTGCCACTGATCTGCCTGGAAACCGCTCTGCCAGCCAAGTTTGAAGAAACGATTATCGAAGCGCTTCAGCGCAAGCCGGAACGCCCGGCAGGTTTAGAGAGCATTGAAAGCTTGCCGCAGCGGGTTGAAATAATGGATGCAAAGGTTGAGAAGCTTAAGGAGTATATCGCTGCAAACGTATCAAGGACACCTCTATAAATCCAAATTTCGTCGCAACACTTCGTTGCTCACAAAAAATGTTTCCTTACATATCAATCATATGCTGCGTCAACATTTTTTGTTCGCGCCTCGTTTTGCTTAGAACTTTGAATTTATAGAGATGCCCTCAAGTATGGTCAAGTAAAAATCCCCCCGCGTAAGCTGCGAATTTTTACGCTGCCCCACAAGGGGACAATGTGCATAATCACGTTATACATAGCAACAGAAATCGTAGCGAGCGGCTTTGAGGTGGGGGAGGCCGGAGCGCAGTGCCCGGAGCATACACATCCGTATGTGAGGAGCGCGAGTACCGCCCGACCCCGCCCCAGAGTCGCGTAGTAGATTTATGTCGTTATGTATAGCATAGAAGCTGTCCCAACTCATGCGCTTTAGGTAGAATGGCATCCTTTAAGGCATGGGCAGAATGGTGGCAAAATTATGGCTGGAAAAACACCCGTAAAATCCTCTAAAACGTTAAATTTTGAGACTGCGCTGGACGAGTTGGAAAAGGTCGTGGCGGATATGGAAACAGGTAAGCTGTCGCTGGAAGATTCACTGGCGGCCTATAAGCGCGGAGCAGAGCTATTACAGGTTTGCCGTGGTCGATTACAGGATGTGCAGCAACAGGTTCAGGTTTTGGAAGAGGGCGCACTAAAAAATTTTACTGCCAACGAAACCAGTGACATGGCGGGGCAAGACAGTCACTCCGGGCGTAACAATGGCTGAAGCTGATTTTCAGGTATGGGTAAGCGCCCATCAAAGTCATTTTGAAATTCAATTACGCCAATTGCTTCCTCGGTCTGACACTGTACCGCAACGCTTGCACGCCGCCATGCGCTATAGTGTGCTGGATGGCGGCAAGCGGGTGCGCCCCTTGCTGGCTTTTGCAGCTGGAGAGCTGGCGCAGGCAAATGAAGCACGCTTGAATATTGTGGCGGCAGCGGTCGAATTGATACATGCCTACTCCTTAGTGCATGACGATATGCCTTGTATGGATGATGATGTGCTGCGGCGCGGGAAACCTACTTGCCATGTGGAATATGACGAAGCCACCGCGCTGTTAGTGGGCGACGCGCTGCAAAGTTTGGCCTTTCAATTATTAGCCGAGCACACGCTCAATGATAATCCGGTGCAGCAGTTACAGATGATACGGTTGCTGGCAGTAGCCACAGGATCACGCGGCATGGCAGGCGGGCAGGCGATTGATTTGGATAGCGTGGGCAAAAATCTCAGTGTGCCCGAGCTTGAGTTGATGCACATACACAAAACTGGCGCGCTCATTCGCGCAGCGGTAATGTTGGGTGCACGGTGCAGCAGTGCGTTGACTGAGGAAAGTTTGAAGCATCTGGATCATTTTGGAAAATGTGTGGGACTGGCATTTCAAGTAGTCGATGATGTATTAGATAATGAGGCCGATACCGCAACCCTGGGCAAAACCGCAGGTAAAGATGCGCAGCGTGATAAACCCACTTACGTGACTTTGTTGGGTGTGCAAGCTGCCAAAAAAATGGCTTCAGAATTACATGCTGAGGCTTTAGATACGTTGGCGAATTTTGGTCAGCCCGCGCATCGGTTGCATCAATTAGCCGATTTTATTTTAACGAGAAAATTTTAATGTCCAAAGCGCATGATTTAGATTCACATGATTTGCTATCACTGGAATTGGGATCTGCAGAATGGAGTTTGCTCGAAACAATTGATACTCCGGATGCATTACGCCAGCTTGAGCGCAAACAATTGCCGCAACTGGCGCAGGAGTTACGCCATTTCCTGATTGACTCAGTGAGTAAAACTGGCGGGCATTTGTCGTCTAATCTGGGCACTATCGAGCTGACCATCGCCTTGCACTATATATTTAACACGCCGCACGACAAGCTGGTGTGGGATGTGGGACATCAAACTTACGCACATAAAATTTTGACCGGACGGCGCGAAGCGATGAAGACGCTCCGCATGGCGGGCGGCATATCGGGTTTCCCCAAGCGCGAAGAAAGTGTCTATGACGCATTTGGCACGGCGCATTCCAGCACCTCTATTTCAGCGGCATTGGGCATGGCAGTGGCGGCTCATTTGAGCGGCAGCAACCAGCGTTCCGTGGCGATTATCGGCGATGGTGCGATGAGCGGCGGCATGGCGTTTGAGGCTTTGAATAATGCGGGTGCGATGTCGACCAATTTGTTGGTGGTGTTAAACGACAACGACATGTCGATTTCACGTCCGGTCGGTGCGCTGAATAATTATCTGGCGAAATTATTGTCAGGCCGATTTTATTCGGTCATGCGGCGCAACAGTGAAAAAATGTTGAAGAATATTCCGCCAGTACTGGAATTTGCCAAACGTGCGGAAGAACATGTTAAAGGCATGATCACGCCGGGCACCTTGTTTGAAGAATTTGGCTTCAACTATATTGGCCCGATTGACGGGCACGATCTCGACACCCTCGTCACCACTTTAAGCAATATTCGTGAATTGGAAGGGCCGCAGTTTTTGCATGTGGTCACGCAAAAAGGTAAAGGCTATGCCCAAGCTGAAGCAGACTGCCTGCTCTATCACGGTGTAGGAAAATTTGATCCCGCGCAAGGCATCGTTGCCAAATCCGATAACGAATCCAAGCCCAGCTATACACAAGTTTTTGGTGCATGGTTGTGCGACATGGCTGAGCAAGATCAACGTGTGGTGGGGATTACGCCCGCGATGTGCGAAGGCTCGGGCATGGTGGAATATGCGCGGCGTTTCCCGGATAGATATTTTGATGTGGGCATCGCCGAGCAACATGCGTTGACCTTTGCCGCAGGGCTGGCCTGTGAAGGCATGAAACCTGTGGTGGCCATTTATTCCACGTTTCTACAACGCGCTTACGATCAACTCATACACGATATCGCCATACAAAATTTACCAGTATTGCTGGCAATAGATCGTGGCGGATTAGTGGGCGCGGATGGTGCAACGCACGCGGGCAGCTTTGATTTAAGCTTCTTACGCTGCATACCCAACATGACTGTCATGACCCCGTCGGATGAAAATGAGTGCCGCCAAATGCTCTATACCGCCATGCAAATGAACTCACCCACGGCAGTGCGCTACCCACGCGGAACGGGTCCAGGGGTTGTGCCTGTTAAGGAAATGCAGGTATTGCCCATAGGCCGAGGCGAAATTCGACGCAAGGGAAAAGAGGTGGCGATTCTGGCCTTCGGCTCGATGCTTGCACCCGCCCTACTGGCTGCGGAAGAGCTGGACGCGGCTGATTCATTAAATATAACTGTGGTCAATATGCGTTTCGTAAAACCTTTAGATGCAGAACTGATTTTGCAATTAGCACAAGAGCATGAACTATTCGTCACGGTAGAAGAAAATACCGTTCAGGGTGGCGCGGGTAGTGCGGTAGCAAAATGTTTGCAACAACATGAACTGCACAACACACTCTTGCAACTTGGCTTGCCGGATAAATTTTTAGAGCAAGGCGATCCCGCTAAAATGTTGGCTGCCTGTGGTCTGGATGCTACGGGCATTGCAACATCTATACGTCAGAAAAATCAGACGAAAAGCAAATTTAAAACCGCGTCAACTTAAAAACTGTGACCACTATTGATGTTGATTTTTCGTGGATTGTATTCAACAAGATCAGGTTCTTCCGACCCTGAGTTTGTCAGACAAGCTGTCGCACTGACCATCGGTAATTTTGATGGGGTGCATCTGGGGCATCAAGCACTGTTAAATCAATTAAGCGAGGCAGCGAAATCTCGCGGCCTCCCCACTGCGGTATTAACGTTTGAGCCGCATCCACGCGAATTTTTCATGCCACAGCAAGCACCTGCACGGTTGACCAGTATGCGTGAAAAGCTGGAATTTTTTGCAGAGCTTGGGATTGATCAAGTATATGTATGTCGTTTTAATGCGCGTTTCGCACAAATGTCAGCGCAGGATTTTATGCAGGCGATATGCCAAAAATTAGCTGCAAAGTTTATTCTGGTGGGCGATGATTTCCGCTTTGGCAGAAAACGTGCAGGAGATTTTGCATTGATGAATAAGATGTCCGCTGAATATGGCGTGACCGTGCAAGCTATGTCAAGCGTGCTTCGAAACGATGTACGAGTTTCCAGTACAGCCGTTCGAGCAGCCTTGGCGGCGGGAGATTTGCTGGCAGCGAATCATTTTCTAGGGCGTGCCTATAGCATGAGCGGACGAGTGGTGCATGGTGATGGCGTGGGTAAAAAACTGGGCTTCCCCACTGCTAACATTCAGTTGAAACATAATTTCCCGCCACTTACCGGAATTTTTGTGGTGCGTGTGACGGGCGATGACATGCCGTCTATGCAAGGTGTGGCCAGCCTCGGCGTGCGACCCACGGTTAGCAAAAATGGCAAGCCTGTGTTGGAAGTGCATATCTTTAATTTTTTCAATGAAATTTATAACAAACATTTGCGTGTGGATTTTTTGCACAAATTACGCGATGAAGAAAAATATCCAAACCTGGAAAGTTTGACTCGGCAAATTGCACAGGATGTGCAAGATGCAAAACACTGGCTTACCACAAATGACCAGTAATACGACATGATTGATTATCCAAAATGACCGACTACAAAATCACACTAAATTTACCCGACACACCGTTCCCCATGCGCGGCGATCTTGCCCGCCGCGAGCCGCAAATGCTGGCCGTTTGGCAGGCGCAGCAACGCTATCAAAAAATTCGCGCAGCCAGTGCCGGGCGCACAAAATTTATTTTGCACGACGGCCCGCCCTACGCCAACGGTGATATTCATATCGGCCATGCGGTCAATAAAATATTAAAAGACATGATCGTTAAAAATAAAACCCTGGCGGGTTTTGATGCACCTTATGTGCCGGGTTGGGATTGTCACGGTTTGCCGATCGAGCATCAGGTTGAAAAAACGCATGGTAAAAATATAGCACCTGCAGAATTTCGCAAGCTGTGTCGCGCTTATGCTGCCGAGCAAGTTGAGCGCCAGAAGAAAGATTTTATCCGCCTGGGTGTGCTCGGTGATTGGGAGCATCCCTATCTCACGATGAATTATCAAACCGAGGCGAATATTATTCGCGCCTTGGGCAAGATTCATGAACGCGGCTATTTGTATGAAGGGCAGAAGCCGGTCAATTGGTGTCTGGACTGTCGGTCTGCACTGGCCGAGGCCGAGGTAGAGCATGAAGATAAAATTTCATCGGCGATCGACGTTGGTTTTGAGGTGCAGGACATACAAGCAGTGGGCAAAATTTTTGGCATGTCGTTAGCAAAAAATGCCCAAGTGTATGCGGTGATCTGGACGACTACGCCGTGGACGCTGCCCGCCAATCAAGCGGTATGTGTGCATCCTGAGTTGCGCTATGACCTGATTAAAACTGAAAAAGGATATTTGATATTAGCGTTTGATCTGGTAAGTGCATGTTTATCCCGCTATCAATTGGCAGGCAGTAATGATAATGGCAATGGCATCGCAGCCTCATGCGATGGCGTAGCGCTGCAAGGATTGCTGCTGCAACATCCCTTTTACCAGCGCACTGTGCCTGTTATTTGTGGCGAGCACGTAACCTTGGAGGCGGGTACGGGCTTGGTACACACGGCTCCAGCGCACGGTTTGGATGATTATGTGGTCGGGCGAAAATATAGTTTGTCCACGCATAACCCGGTTGCAGACGATGGGAAATTTATTGCCAGTACCGAATTGGTCGGCGGTTTATTTGTGTGGAAGGCGAATGATGTGGTGGTGGACGCGCTTAAAAATAGCGGCCATTTATTGCACCTTGAAGAAATAAAACACAGCTATCCACATTGCTGGCGACATAAAACCCCGATTATTTTTCGATCCACGCCTCAATGGTTTATAGGAATGGGTGGCGGGTTGCGCGATCTGGCAGATCAAGCAGTCAGTGACACCCAGTTTTACCCATCATGGGGACGCGCCCGTCTCGAGGCGATGATCAAAAGTCGTCCCGATTGGTGTGTGTCGCGCCAGCGCAGTTGGGGGGTGCCGATGCCATTTTTTGTGGACAAAGAATGGGGCAGGCTACATCCCGATACGCCTGCATTGCTAGAGCGGGTCGCGAAGCTAGTTGAGCAGCAAGGAATTGAAGCCTGGTTTAGTCTGGATATTGCAGAATTTATGGGTGCGGATGCCGCGCAATATAAGAAATTAACCCATACCCTGGACGTGTGGTTTGATTCTGGCACGACCCACGCCTCTGTGTTGCGGCATAACGCTGAACTAAAATTTCCTGCTGATTTGTATCTGGAAGGTTCGGACCAACATCGCGGTTGGTTTCAATCTTCGCTCTTAACAAGCTGTGCCATCAATGGTCGTGCGCCTTACGATGCCTTGCTCACACATGGTTTTGTGGTCGATGGTCATGGTCATAAAATGTCCAAATCCAAAGGTAATGTCATCGCGCCGCAGAAAATTTTCGACACGCTGGGAGCCGATATTTTGCGTCTGTGGGTAGCATCGACTGATTATTCCGGCGAGATGACCATCTCCGATGAAATTCTTAAGCGCGTGGTGGAAAGCTATCGCCGCATCCGCAACACGCTGCGTTTTTTGCTGGCGAATACCGCAGATTTTGATGTACAGCGCGATGCGATACCTGTCGTGGATTGGTTAGAAATTGATCGTTACGCGCTGGCGCGAATGGCGCAATTGCAGAACGAAGTGCAACAAGATTACACGGATTATCAGTTTCATCTAGTGGTGCAAAAATTACAGACTTTCTGTTCGGAATATCTGGGCGGCTTTTATCTGGATGTGTTGAAGGATCGTCTCTATACCGCTGGCGCACATTCAATTGCGCGACGCTCCGCACAAAATGTGCTGCATCACATCGCCCATAGTCTCGTGCGTTTGATCGCGCCGATATTGAGCTTTACCGCAGAAGAAGCGTGGCAGGTGTTATGCGGCAAAGAAGACGACAGTGTGTTTGTTGGAGAATGGCATTCCTTGCCGGATGCCGGACTGGATAGTGCAGAAATTCAGGGTTGGTTAAACATCGAAGCTTGGCGTGCCAAGGTCAACAAGCATATTGAAGAAGTGCGCGTTGCCGGGCTGATCGGACAGGCTTTGGCAGCCGAGGTTGATATTTATGCAGCGGGCGAGGATTTCAAATTATTAACTCGGCTGGGCGATGATTTGCGTTATGTAATGATTACCTCGCGTGCCACCGTGCATGCAGTCGCCAGCGCAGCCGAGCAAAAGATTGTGGTGATACCCAGCACCCATGACAAGTGTGAGCGGTGCTGGCATTATCGAGCCGATGTGGGGCGTGATGTTCAGCACGCTACGATTTGCCGCCGTTGTGTAGATACTTTATCCAATGCTTCTATGGGTGAAAACGAGCAGCGTCGTTATGCTTAATTTGAATCGTTGGAATCATTTGCGCGGCAGGTTACTGTGGGCAGTGCTGATTATCGTGCTGGATCAGATCAGTAAAATCTGGATCAGCAAGCATTTTTTATACGGCGAAAGTGTGGCGGTCACGCAATTTTTTAATCTGGTGTTGGTTCATAATAGTGGCGCAGCATTTAGCTTTCTCAGTAGCGCAGGCGGCTGGCAACGCTGGTTTTTTAGCGTGATCGCGGTGGTTGCTTCTATTTGGATTACGTGGCTGCTGCATCAACACAAAAACGAAAAATTATTTTGTATTGCACTCACCCTGATACTGGGTGGCGCACTGGGAAATTTAATTGATCGCGTTGCGTATGGGTATGTAGTGGACTTCTTGGATTTTTATTGGAATACTTACCATTTCCCAGCCTTTAACGTTGCGGACTCAGCCATTACATGTGGCGCGGTGTTGATGATTTGGGAAGGGGTGATGAAAAAATCACCCGCAAGCGTTGGGAAATCATGAGGAGAATGTATGGAATTGCTACTCGCTAATCCACGCGGCTTTTGCGCCGGAGTAGACCGCGCCATCGAAATGGTGGAGCGCGCTTTGGTTATACACGGCGCGCCCGTCTATGTGCGCCACGAAGTCGTCCACAACCAATTTGTGGTGGACAATCTTCGCATTAAAGGCGCAGTTTTTATCGAAGATTTGGCCGAAGTCCCCGCTGGCAGTATTCTTATTTTCAGCGCGCATGGCGTTTCGCAAGCAGTGCGGCGCGAGGCTGCCGAGCGGGGTTTTACCTTGTTTGACGCGACCTGCCCACTGGTTACCAAAGTGCATAACGAAGTGGCGCGCCTGCGCGATAAAGGTAAAGAAATTATCATGATCGGCCATGCTGGTCACCCGGAAGTAGAAGGCACAATGGGGCAAAGCACGGGTATGCATTTGGTCGAGTCACCCGCTGATGTCAAGTTGCTGGATGTGCAAGACAGCGAAAATCTGGCGTTCGTGACACAAACTACTTTATCGATAGATGATACCGTAACGATCATTGCAGCATTGCGAGCGCGTTTCCCCAGCATCATTGCGCCGAAAAAAGATGATATTTGCTACGCCACACAAAATCGTCAGGATGCAGTAAAGGTGTTGGCGCAACAATGCGATGTGGTAATCGTCGTCGGTTCGCCCAGCAGCTCTAATTCCAACCGCTTACGCGAGGTAGCATTTAACATGAATATACCAGCTTATTTGGTCGATAATGCTGAAGAAATTAAGACTGAGTGGCTCATTGGAAAATTAAACATCGGTATCACAGCAGGTGCGTCTGCGCCGGAGGTGTTGGTGCAGGATGTGATAGCTAGGTTGCAGGAGCTGGGTGCTGGTAATGTGAGAGAGCTGGATGGCATTCAGGAAAATGTGGTGTTTCCGCTGCCCAAGACTTTGCAAGCAGCGGTTTAAAAAACATGAGATATGTTGCTGTGTGCAATTGTATAAAATTATTTGGGGCTGAAGTAAATTAGGGAACCTCTGATTAAGTCCCGCATGGCCGCGCATTCGGCTTTGCGGGATGAGATGCAAGAAAGGTGACGACGCGAATGGTTATTCCCTTCGCCAGGAACCTGACGCCGCAGACCGCCCGCAATGCCAATGTCCTTGTGGGTTGCGACAAAAATAGGCATTCGCTGTGTTGCGCTCCTTGGTATCGTAGAATAACTACGACCAGCGTCGCGCGCCTTGCGATCATCCATTTTTTGTCAGCAACGCGGTTCATGATGGACTTAATCAGAGGTTCCTTAGCTTATTCCATTTCTAACTTTAATGCGCTTCCCCTTTCACGCTTATACTTTGTCGTGGATGATGCCCGCGTGTCACTTAAAACGGGTGTGCAATTTATGCGTTGTGCTCGACGATATTTCCAGTATGCCAGCAGTTTTCTCCATCAATAACCCACATGACAATGGAAGCACCACCACTGTACCGCACTGTGGGCAAATATCTTATAACGACATTATCTAGCACAATAGCTGTGCTTTTTTTATTCTTATGGGCTCATCAAGTTGTCTATTTTCAAACTGTTCGACGCTGTTTTTAATAGGCGAGCATTGGTATTTGTGAGAAGGCAGACATTATGACTCTGCGCGAACATTTCCATGTTTTTTCTTTTTGCTGTCAAAGCCTCGATGGTAAACTATGCCACCCGATCTGTTAGACAGAGCGCGCAAATCAAATTACAAAAACATGCAAATTTCTTTTACTTCCAACAGTGACCCACAGCTTGATGCAATCAAGCTCCCTCCGCACTCGGTTGAAGCCGAGCAATCGGTATTGGGCGGTATTCTGCTGGACACCACTGCGCTGGATAAAATCAGCGATTTAATCAGTGAGCAGGATTTTTATCGCTTCGAACATCGGCTGATTTTCAGGCATATCGCACGTTTGAGTGACCACGCCAAGGCAGTGGATGTGATTACCGTAGCGGAATCGTTAGAGAGTAATGCCGAACTCGACAAGGCGGGGGGATTGGCCTATCTGGGATCGCTTGCGCAAAATGTTCCCTCTGCCGCTAATATTCGCCGATATGCAGAAATTGTGCGTGAGCGCGGTATCATGCGCCGATTGGTAGAAGTTGGTAACGAAATAGCCAGTAGTGCCTATGCACCGGCTGGACGTGATGCAGGTCAATTGTTGGACGAGGCGGAGAGCCGCGTATTTGCCATCGCAGAGGCAGGGGACCGGGGCCAGCAGGGATTCGTTGCGCTCCCCCCCCTGCTGACAGCTGTTGTCGAGCGTATAGAAACACTTTATGGGCGTGAAAATAAAAGTGCAGTAACTGGCGCGCCAACCGGATTTACTGATTTGGACAACATGACATCTGGTCTGCAACCGGGTGAACTGATTATTGTTGCTGGTCGTCCCAGTATGGGAAAAACTGCATTTGCAATTAACATCGCTGAACATGTTGCGTTGGAAGAAAAAAAGCCTGTAGCTATTTTCAGCATGGAAATGGGCGGCACGCAATTGGCTATGCGTATGCTGGGTTCCATCGGTAAATTGAATCAACATCATTTGCGTACCGGGCAGCTAGAAGATGACGATTGGCCGCGTTTGACCTATGCTCTGGGGCGGCTGAATGACGCGCCTATTTTTATAGATGAATCGGCTGCATTGAACTCATTGGAGCTACGCTCGCGCGCACGCAGACTGCACCGACAAAATGATGGCCTGGGATTGATTGTAGTCGATTACCTGCAACTCATGTCTGCCCCTTCAGGTAAGCAGAGTGAAAATCGCGCAACAGAAATTTCCGAAATTTCACGCTCTCTTAAAGCACTGGCCAAAGAATTGAAAGTGCCTGTTGTAGCACTTTCACAGCTCAATCGCAGTTTGGAGCTTCGCCCCAACAAACGGCCTATGATGTCCGACCTGCGCGAATCTGGAGCGATCGAGCAAGATGCGGATTTAATTTTATTTATATATCGCGATGAAGTTTACAATCCCGAGTCGCCCGATAAAGGCAAAGCCGAAATTATTATCGGCAAACAGCGTAACGGCCCAATCGGCAAAGTTGACCTCACTTTCCGTGGCGAATATACGCGCTTTGAAAGCTATGCTTCTGCTCAGTAATGGTCAGGCAATAAATTGTCGTACCTTACCAAGTTTTCCTTATCATCAATGCCCTCAGTCACTATTCCAGTTCCCAGCTGGGCTAATTCTTTAGATTTCTTGGAATAAACATTACGGGCGATGGCGCGTGCGGTAAAGTCACCGCTAGGATCAGCCATAATTGCGCGAACCAGCCAGCCACCTTGCGCCCCTGTGATGCCTATTGTTGCCGTAAGCGGGTTGTGTAGAGTGCCCCAAAACGATTAGTATTCGGGCATGGCAGAATTCACAAAAAAATTATGGCTTATTACAGTGTCCTTTCTATGCTTGGTGACTTTGGAAATCACTTGGTTGCACAGCTTCCAAGGCTTGGAAAATAAACTATCCGATTTTTTTGTGCGGCAACATGCGCAAAATTTTCAGCCCGATCCAGAAATAATCATTGTCGATATTGATGACAGTAGTCTTGCCCGTATGCAGGATGTGGCGGGTAACTGGCCGTGGCCGCGTTCGGTGCATGGCGAGTTAATAAATGGACTGGCTGCACAAGGGCCTGCGGCAATTGTCTTCGATATTGTATTCAGCGAAAAAGATCAATATCGACCAGAAAGTGATCGGTTGTTGAATGATGCTTTGGGCGACATCGAGAGCAAGGTTTACTTTCCCATCGTGCGCCGCGATGCGGCGTTAGATGCGCAGGGCGCGCCGCTGGAAAAAATTGCTCCCTTACTGAAATTCGTCGCGACTGATAAGGCTGATCCAGCAGCGCGTATTGCTATCCTCCCACCCTTGGCGATTGACACAAAATATTGGCACACAGGCACAATTAACTATGTGGCAGATGATGATGGTGTCGGGCGGCGCTATCAACTGTTTACTCCCACCTATGGCTGGCTTATTCCCTCATTACCAGCGCGGGTGGCGACCGATCTAGGTTATAAAGTGCCGCAACAGGATGATATGTTGCTGGCCTGGCGCGGTAAAGCGGGCGCTTTTAAGCACATTTCCTATGTGGATCTGTACGAAGATTTTAATCGCGAAACCCCCTTGCGTCCCAAGGATGAATTGTCCGGGAAAATTATTATCATTGGGACGGCGGCCAGCGGCTTGCATGATTTTCGCGTTACGCCTATAGATAGCCTCTACCCAGGCATGGAAATACTGGCCACCGCGCTGGATAATCTAAAAAATCAGCGTATGCAACAGACGGCTCCACTAGGATTTAAACCCGGTTTAACACTATTGTTGCTGGCACTATTGGGTGTAGGTTTTTTGCGCGGCCTCAATGCCATGAAAATGGGCGTGGCGTTAGCTGTAGTCACTGTGTTGGCTCTGAGCGGAAGCTATTTCGCAGCCGGACGTTTATATCTGATGCCGGTATTGCTGCCCCTGCTGGTTGCATGGGGCTACTATTTTGCGTGTGCGTTACAAGCTTATTTGCGTGAGCGAAAATCGCGAGAACAGGCTGTGCAATTATTCAGCCGCTTCGTTAATCCACATGTCGTGCAGGAGTTAGTCGCACATGGTGGCTTAAGTCGTGCGGGCGAGAGCCGTCAAATCACTATCTTGTTTTCAGATATACGTGGCTTCACGTCTATATCTGAAAAGCGCACGCCACAAGAGGTCGTGGCTTTGCTGAATCGGTATTTTAGTTTGCAGGTCGAAGTGGTATTCAGACATGGTGGCTCGCTGGATAAATTTATCGGGGATTGCATCATGGCTTTTTGGGGCGCACCGCTGGATGATCCTAAGCATGCCCAAAACGCGGTGGCCGCCGCTTTAGAGATGGGCGAAGTGTTGCAACGTTTCAAGGTGGAGCTAGGTGAAGCAGATGCAGATTTTGATGTGGGGATCGGCATTCATTCCGGCCCTGCTGTAGTCGGTTTAATTGGTTCGGAGCAGCGACGCGAATATACTGCAATCGGAGACACCGTTAATTTAGGTAGCCGCATTGAAGGGCTTACCAAAGGCGTTGCGCGGATACTGGTTTCAAAAGAAACCAGAGAATTATGTGGCGACGCATTTGATTTTCAATCGGTGGGTTCGTATAAAGTTAAAGGCAGAGAGCAGGATGTGGAATTATTTGTACCAAAGGTACGCAATCCGCTAAGGTCAGAAAACCCAACCGTGCGGAATTGACACTGCCAAAGGTACGCAATCCGCTACGGCCAGAAAACCCGACCGTGCGGAATTGACAGTGCCACATCCACGCAAAGTGTAACGCACTGTGTACATAATTTAAGAGCGCACAGTTAAGGAGCAAAAAATGAAATGGAAAGCAATTGTTTTTTTAGGACTATTGAGTAGTTTCTCTGTTGCTGGTTTAACTCAGGCTGGCTGGGTACAGGCAGGCGAAATTGCTTATACCGTGCGACCCACGGAATTAAAAGCTAAACCCTATTCTGATGCTGTGACTTTAGCCAGATTGGAGCAGCGCACCAAAGTTGAAGTGATAGGCCAACGCTCCAGCTGGAGGCAAGTGCAGGTTGATGGTAAAGCGGGCTGGGTCAAAATGTTGAGCCTGAAATTTAATCACGTGGACAGAAAGGCCGGGGATACTGGTTTGGCTACATTGTTTAATGTTGTAACTACGGGTAGTACCGGCAGCTCAGTAACCACGGGTGTACGCGGTCTGTCTGAAGACGACTTGAAGCACACCAAACCCAATCCCAAAGCGTTAGAGGTAATGGATACTTACGCCGTGAATAAAGCAGACGCACAGCGATTTGCCAAGGTGGGTAAACTCAGTTCACAAAGCATGGGATACATTGCTGAGCCAGCCAGTGGAGGTAAAAAATGAAAACAAAATTATTACTACTGGCGGCAATGTTCATCAGTACTGCTTGCGCCAATATGGACATGAATAACGTAATGGAAACTGCGGGGAAAGTGGCGAAAGGTCCAGCCCCAATCAGTGAAACACAGGAAATCTCCATGGGGCGTGGCATTGCCAGCAATCTGCTGGGTGCTGCGCCGTTGCTGGATAACAGGCCCGTGCAAAAATATGTGAATCAAGTTGGACGGTGGTTGACCTTGAATGCAGAGCGGCCTGATTTGCCCTGGCATTTTGCCGTGCTGGATGATGAAGATGTGAATGCTTTTGCCGTACCGGGAGGATATATTTTTATTACCAAAGGATTGTTGGTGCACATAAAAAGTGAGGCGGAATTGGCAGGCGTTTTAGCACATGAAATATCACATGTGCTTAGACGACATCATGTTGAGGCCATCCGCAAATCTACGCGGACATCTATAATCACCGATTTTGCCAAAGATAGTTTGAAGGATAGCGGCTTGGGTTCCGTGTTGACTAATTTAATTGGCGTGGGGACAGAATTGTACGCACGCGGACTGGATAAAAATGACGAGTATGAAGCGGATCGCATGGGCGTAGTGATTGCGGCACGTGCAGGCTACGACCCCTATGGTCTGCCTGCGGTGTTGCAGACTTTGCAGGGTATGAATCCGACCCACTCTAATTTGGCTTTGATGTTTAAAACTCATCCATCGTTGTCTGATAGACTGGATTTGCTGGATCGCACCATGTCTGGTTCAATGGATCGCTTTGAAGCGCAGCCAGATTTAGCTAATCGATTTACTAAAGTGATCGGTCAATAAAATGCAGTGTGCAGAAATTGAATTCAAGGCAGCGGTTAGCATTAGCTTCAGCTAACTTGCCATGACCATAATCACGGTATTCAACCAAAAAGGTGGCGTAGGAAAAACCACGACTGCGCTCAATCTCGCCGCAGCACTGGCACGTAGTGGACGCATCACCTACGGCATTGATCTTGATCCGCAAGCACAATTCAGCAGCATCGCTGGGGTTAACGTCACTTCTGGCAACGACACTGTTTTGGGAATGTTTCAGAGTAATCGCCCATTACGCGACTTGGTAAGAACCACCTCTAGTGGCATTCATATTATTCCCGCACATGTCGAGTTATCCAAAGTGGATGCCTTGTATGGCAAGGGGTACAACGTGGTAAATCGACTGAACACCGCTTTGCAGGCCGAAAAACTGGGTATCAAAAATGAGCCTTTGCTGATTGACTGTAATCCGGTGATAGGCGTACTTTCCTTAAACGCGATTTTTTCCTGTACAGGCTTGATTATTCCGATTTCGGCAGATTTTCTATCTGCCAAGGGAGCCATGCAAATTGAAAAATCGTTGAAGGCACTGGAGCCAGTCTTAAAGCGACCAATCAGGCGACGTTATTTATTAACACGCTTCGATGTTCGCCGTAATATGTCATGGGATGTGCTGCGTTTGATCGAAGAAAAATTTGGTGCAGATGTATGTCGCACGCGCATATCAGAAAATGTGAGTCTTGCTGAAAGCCCGTCATTATCAAAAACAGTGTTTGAACACGCGCCTGCCAGTCAAGGCGCACAGGATTATAACAATCTGATGCTGGAACTATTAGCGGACGGTTTTATTGTGTAGTGCTTAGGGTTTGCGGTGAATTTCATTGTGCGTTCTTTTTGCGACTAAATTATTTACTCCAGCCAGAGTAATTTTTGTCTAGATCATCGAGAGATTTCGTCACTTCGAAATGAGTGTCAGAATCTCTTCAATTGTCACAGTCTCCAAATGTTTATTTTCCTGCTGCTTGAGTTCACAACTCAAAATTTCACAGTGTTGATACATTTGCTTTACCTTCGCCTCTGCGCCAGCAGTATCATGACTCGAGATGAGCAAACCTTCCACTTTTTGCCCATTGCGTGTGCGTATGGAAAAAACAAATTTCAGCATTACCACTCCCTGTAACCCAAAGTGAATTATAGCTACTATGTGTGTAACAGTAACACATCCGGTAACATCAAAACATGGTTGTGGCAGCTAAGTTTTAATCGAACAATGATATTAAAAAGTAAGGTGCGTTAGCGCGCTGGGTTACATATTTTCAGCAGTGCACTTCACAATTCGGCCTAAGCATCATACTTCTCAAAATGTTGCATAGGCAAAATATTTTGTTGACCAATGGCGCAGGTACGCCTCCCAACGGCAAGTAAGTGATTTGGGATATAATTTCATCTTGAACTGGGCTTAATTTCCGGCCATATGATTTTCTGATTAGAGAGGGGGGGGGCTATTATGAATTCTCCCGTAAATAGTGGTTTGGCAAACAAGATGATGCCCGATGTTCAAAGCATGGCCGACACGCGCCAGATTGCTATCAACAAGGTAGGCATTAAAAGCATACGCCATCCAATGGTGATTAAGGATAAATCTGCGACCGTACAGCACACTATTGCCATGTTCAATATGACTGTGCATTTGTCGCATGATGCCAAGGGCACGCATATGTCGCGTTTTGTGGAAATTCTGAATCACAATAAGCATGAAGTTTCTGTGGTGTCATTCGAAAAAATTCTGCGCGATATGGTGACAAAATTAGGCGTGCAATCAGGCTATGTCGAAATGACTTTTCCTTATTTCATCAACAAAGCTGCACCTTTATCCGGCGTGCAAAGTTTGCTGGATTACGATGTGACATTTATCGGTGAGATTGAAAATGGACTGTATCACTTTACGTTGAAGGCTGTCGTGCCAGTGACCAGCTTGTGTCCCTGTTCCAAGGAAATTTCGGAGCGCGGTGCACACAACCAGCGTTCGCACATCACGCTTACGGTTAATGCCAGCCAGGCAGTGTGGATAGAAGAGTTGGTGCGCTTCGCTGAGGATGAGGCTTCGTGCGAGTTGTACAGCATGCTGAAACGCACGGATGAAAAATATGTTACTGAGCACGCTTATGACAACCCAAAATTTGTGGAAGATGTCGCGCGTGATGTTGCTGTGGCGTTGAATCGCGATGCGCGCATTGAGTCATATACCATTGAGGTGGAAAATTTTGAGTCCATCCACAACCACTCGGCCTATGCGCGTATTGAGCGCGTTAAATCTGATTAAATTTCCCTATAGTTTTGTTAGAATGCCCGCTGTTTTAATCAGGAGTTTATTGTTATGACTTATGTTGTTACCGAAGCTTGTATCAAATGTAAATATACGGATTGCGTAGACGTTTGCCCGGTTGATTGTTTTCGTGAGGGGCCTAATTTTCTAGTAATTGATCCGGATGAGTGCATTGATTGCACGCTGTGTGTTGCGGAATGCCCGGTGGAGGCGATTTATGCCGAGGATGATGTGCCAGTCGAACAGCGTGCTTTTATTGCGCTCAATGCCGAATTATCTAAGGTGTGGAAATCTATCGTCGAGAAAAAAGAAGTCTCATCTGATGCTGATAATTGGAAAGATATAAAAGAAAAACGGCATTTATTGGAACGTTGAGTTTGAAATAATGGAATGGACGCCCACTTCCTAATACGGCATCTAAGTGCCAAAGTAGTGGTTGTTTTACTACCACTAACCATAGAAAGGGGCATCCGAAATGAAGATTACTACGATAGGCATCGATTTGGCAAAAGCAGTATTTCAGATT
>CANJMS010000015.1 GCA_947475825.1 Nitrosomonadales bacterium | reverse complement strand
CTGGAGCCGCTTTTTTGGCTACTGCTTTTTTAGCAGGCGCTGCTTTTTTAGCTGGAGCCGCTTTTTTGGCTACTGCTTTTTTAGCAGGCGCTGCTTTTTTAGCTGGAGCCGCTTTTTTGGCTACTGCTTTTTTAGCAGGCGCTGCTTTCTTGGCTACAGCCTTCTTGGCGGGCGCTGCTTTTTTAGCAGGTGCTGCCTTCTTGGCTACAGCCTTTTTTGCTGCTGGTTTCGCTTTTGCTGCCATTTCAACCTCCTTTGGTAATTAAAAATCAAAGAAAATACAATACAACAACTACTACACCTCCAGCACACCGTTATTCCCGGCCATGCCAAAGCCCTCTAATCCCAAGAAAGCGCACCACCGGTTTGGTACTCGGTGACACGGGTTTCGAAGAAATTTTTCTCCTTCTTGAGATCAATCATTTCTGCCATCCACGGAAACGGATTGCTTGCTCCCGGATACAACACATCTACACCAATTTGCTGACAACGACGGTTCGCAATAAAGCGCAGGTATTCTTTAAACATACCGGAGTTCAACCCCAATACGCCACGCGGCATGGTGTCTTCGGCGTAGCGGTATTCCAACTCCACGCCTTTTTGCATGAGGCCACGAATTTCCTCGCGGAATTGGGTAGTCCACAGATTTGGATTTTCCAATTTGATCTGGTTAATGACATCCACGCCAAAATTCAGATGCATGGATTCATCGCGCAAAATGTATTGGTACTGTTCTGCCGCACCCGTCATTTTGTTCTGCCGACCCAAGGCCAGTATTTGTACAAACCCCACATAGAAAAACAATCCTTCCATGATGCAGGCAAACACGATCAAGCTACGCAGCAATTGCTGATCAGCCTCCATAGTACCGGTCTTAAAGTTTGGGTTGGTCAGCGTGTCAATGAAGGGCAGCAGGAATTCATCCTTCTCACGTATGCTGGACACTTCGTGATACATGTTGAAAATTTCACCTTCATCCAGCCCCAGACTTTCTACTATGTATTGGTAGGCGTGGGTATGAATGGCCTCTTCAAATGCCTGGCGCAGCAAGTACTGGCGGCACTCGGGATTAGTAATGTGGCGATAGGTGCCGAGTACGATGTTGTTAGCAGCTAGGCTGTCTGCTGTGGTAAAAAATCCTAAATTGCGTTTCACCAACAAGCGCTCGTCATCGGTCAGACCATTAGGATTTTTCCATAAGGCTATATCGGCTGACATGTTTACCTCTTGAGGCATCCAGTGGTTAGCGCAAGCGGATAAATATTTATCCCACGCCCATTTGTATTTGAATGGCACCAGTTGGTTGACATCTGCACTGCAATTAATAATGCGCTTATCCTCCACCCGGATACGTCCTACCGACGTAGATGCAATCGTGTAATTATCCGCCCGCACGATTTTTTCTGCATGGGCACTATCACCAAATACAAACGATCCGGTCAGCAATCCGGCTGGCATCATTTCATCTTCAAAAGTCAACATTTCTTTCTCCCACATTCTTGTTTTTATTAATTCTGCATTTTTGTTAAGCGTTATTGGCAGGCTTCACAATCGGGTGTATCTATAGAGCACATTTTGACACTGGCATCTTCCACGGCTACCGCATTCAGCCCGCCGCCGATGCGTGAGGTGGATTTCTCCGCCGAAGTCGCGCCCATGGTACGCAGGTAATACGTGGTCTTGAGACCGCGCAACCAAGCCAATTTATACGTCTCATCCAGCTTGCGCCCAGACACCCCTGCCATGTAAATATTCAGCGACTGCGCTTGGTCGATCCACTTTTGCCGACGTGATGCCGCTTCAATAATCCATTGCGGCTCCACCTCAAATGCGGTGGCATACAAATTACGCAACTCCAACGGAATCCGATCAATCTTGGCGAGGCAACCATCGAAATATTTCAGGTCAGCAATCATCACCTCATCCCACAAGCCCAGACGCTTTAAGTCTTTAACCAGATAACTGTTGATAACGGTAAATTCGCCCGATAAATTCGACTTAACGAATAGATTTTGATAGGTCGGCTCGATGCACGCCGACACCCCGATAATGTTTGAAATCGTGGCGGTCGGTGCAATCGCTACGCAATTTGAATTACGCATACCATGCTCTTTGAGGCGCGCGCGCAAAGCATCCCAATCCATGCTGGTCGAATGATCTACTTCGACGTAACCACCGCGCGACTTACGTAGCAACTCCAAGGTATCTTGTGGAAGTATGCCTTGATCCCACAAGCTGCCCTGATAGCTGGCGTAACAGCCGCGCTCTTGCGCCAATTCGGTCGAAGCCCAGTAAGCGTAGTAACACACCGCCTCCATCGAGCGATCAGCAAATTCCACCGCAGCGGCAGAGGCGTAGGGTATGCGTATTTCATGCAGGCAATCCTGGAAACCCATTACGCCCAAGCCCACAGGTCTATGCTTGAGATTGGAATTGCGCGCTTTTTCCACCGCGTAGTAATTAATGTCGATTACGTTATCCAGCATACGCATGGCGGTCGTGACGGTGCGCTGCAATTTTTCGTGATCGATCTGACCGAATTTTGCATGCCCTTTTGGATGCAAGTGTGCCGACAAATTGATCGAGCCCAGATTACATACCGCAATTTCGGTATCCGAGGTATTCAATGTTATTTCGGTACATAAATTTGAGCTATGCACCACACCAACATGCTGCTGCGGGGAGCGCACGTTGCAGGCATCCTTGAAAGTGATCCACGGATGACCAGTCTCAAACAGCATGGTCAACATCTTGCGCCACAGGCTGGCCGCTGACACTTTGCGGAACAAAGACAACTCACCTCTTGCAACACGGGCTTCGTGTCCGAGATAGGCGCGCTCGAACTCCGCGCCAAATTTGTCATGCAAATCCGGGCAATCGGACGGCGAAAACAGCGTCCACTCGCCCCCTTCCATGACGCGCTTCATAAACAAGTCTGGAATCCAGTTCGCAGTATTCATGTCGTGTGTGCGACGACGATCATCGCCAGTGTTTTTGCGTAAATCTAAAAATTCTTCCACATCCAAATGCCAAGTTTCCAGATAGGCACACACCGCGCCTTTGCGCTTGCCACCTTGATTAACCGCCACTGCGGTGTCGTTGGCTACTTTCAGGAACGGCACCACGCCTTGCGATTTACCATTCGTACCCTTGATGTGCGCACCCAACGAGCGCACTGGGGTCCAGTCATTACCCAAGCCACCGGAATATTTAGCTAGCAAAGCGTTTTCCTTGAAGGCTTCAAAAATTCCATCCAAATGATCCGGCACAGTGGTCAAGTAGCATGACGATAGTTGCGAACGCTGCGTCCCTGAATTAAATAAGGTGGGCGTTGAACTCATAAAATCAAAGCTGGACAACAAATGATAGAACTCGATAGCGCGAGCGTTACGGTCAGCCTCATTCAGTGCCAAACCCATCGCCACACGCATAAAAAACGCTTGTGGCAATTCAATACGCGCATCATTGATATGAATGAAATAACGGTCATACAGTGTTTGCAGACCTAGGTAGCCGAATTGAAAATCGCGGCTGGCATCTAACTCCTTGGCTAAACGCGGCAGATCAAATTGCAGCATTTCATCATTCAGCAATTCAGCTTCCACCCCGCGCTTGATAAACAAGGGGAAGTTTTCAGCATAGCGCATGACCATGTCGGCAGCACTCACTGCCTCACCTAAAATATCGCAGCAAATATTGTTCAGCAACAAACGCGCCGTTACATAATTGTAAGCAGGTTCTTGCTCAATCATCGAACGCGCCGATAACACTACACACTTACGCACCTCATCAAGTGGCACGCCATCGTACAAATCTTTCAGGGTCAGCTTTAATATTTGATCTGCGCTTACTGCATCGCCCAATCCGATGCAAGCCGCTTGAATCATATCCTTCAAGCCCACCACATCCAATGGACGAGACACTCCCTTATCCAATACATGCAAGATATTAAGCGTGGCTCTAGAAGTGGCCTCTTTCTCTCTTGCTTTGGCACGCTCGCGTGAGCGATCTTCACGATACAGCACATAGGCACGCGCCACGTCATGCTCACCCGAGCGCATTAACGATAATTCGACCTGATCCTGAATGTCTTCAATATGCAGCGTCCCGCCATGCGGTTGACTACGCAACAAGGCTCCCACAACCGTCGCCGACATCTTTTCAACCATCTCCCGCACACGCGCTGAGGCCGCACCTTGCCCGCCGCCAACGGCAAGAAACGCCTTGGTCATAGCGATAACGATTTTGGATGGATTAAAAGGGACAACCGAACCATTTCGCCGGATTACCCTATATTGATCGTAAGCATTACTGGGAGAGGCAGAGATATTTTCGATTTCGCGCGTAGGCATGACGGAGGATAAAACACGTTCAGATGTATGCTGCATACAACCACTCCCTTAACAAACCACCAGCGCACGATTGCGCCGATATAGAATTTTATTAAACACTCCTCAAAAAGTTACCCTACCGGAGCAAATCAAAAAACATCTCAACCACAACCTATAGTGTTCTTTGACTTAATTTTCGCTAATTGTAGTACAGCATAAAATTTATGCAAGCAATATTTGAACTTTTTTACTACAACGTAATACGCGCAAAAAAATAATGCGGCAAGATTTAAAGTGGCGGGAGAGATGAAGTTTTGGAGCAGGAACGTGCGAGTAGATTACCCCGCGCACGATAATGACGGTTAAAGCAAGGCGAGGTATCGTTGCCAGTCAAAGCACGGCCCCGGGTCAGTTTTACGGCCAGGAGCAATATCGGAATGTCCGACAATATCGCGTATAGGGTATGCACGCTTCAGCCGTCGAGTTAGCTTGGCCAAAGCAGCATATTGCAGATCGGCAAAAGCAATGGTGTCGCAACCTTCCAGCTCCACTCCGACCGAAAAATTGTTACATGCGGTACGCTCACGCCAGATTGATGCGCCAGCATGCCAAGCGCGTTTTCTACACGCGACATATTGAATAATTTCGCCAGTGCGGCGAATTAAAAAGTGTGCGGAAACTTTCACGCCTTTCAATTGCGTGTAATAGGGATGTGCGTCGGTATTCAGGGTATTGCAAAATAATTGTGTAATCGCCGCCCCACCAAATTCGTCCGGCGGCAGGCTGATATTGTGGATGACAAGTAACTCGATGACCGTGCCATGTAGCCGCACATCCTGATTCGGCGAAGCAATTCGCCGCACGCCGCTAACCCAGCCTAGATGGTCTATTTTCACGGCGCGTATCTCACATCTGGCATTTCACGTTTGGTATCTCACGTCTGGCGATCCCGCTCGGTGATATTCAATCTGGCCATGCGATGCCGCAAGGCGCGAAATGTAATGCCGAGATTTTTAGCCGCGACGGTGCGATTAAAGGCGGTATTGTGCAATGCGTTTAATATTGCCCGACGTTCGATTCCATCCAGATATTCGGTCAACGAATATTGTTCGGCTTCATTAGACTGGCTATCAAACAAGGTGGCTTTAATCTTAGTCGCACCCGCAACATTAATCTGCAAGTCAGCCGGCGTGATGAGATTGTTTGAACATAACGCCAGCGCGCGCTCGATAATATTTTCCATCTCGCGCACATTGCCAGGGAAGTCATACGCCCGCAAAATCGCCAGTGCCTCGGGCGTAAATTCAGCGGCATTTTGACCGCGCAGCCTTATTAACAATTGTTGCGCCAAGTCCGCAATATCATCGCGCATTTCGCGCAATGAGGGCATAGTCATGGCAATCACATTCAAGCGGTAATATAAGTCTTGCCGAAATTTACCCTGCTGCACACGCTCGGTTAGCGAATGATGGGTCGCACTCAAAATTCGCACATCTACATTTTCTTCCTGCGTCGCACCTATCCTGCGTACCTTCTTCTCCTGAATTACACGCAATAATTTGACCTGCATGGACAATGGCAAATCCGCCACTTCATCGAGGAACAGTGTCCCACCATTAGCTGCCTGAAAAAATCCATCGTGATCTTTATCTGCACCAGTAAATGCGCCTTTGCGATAGCCAAAAAACTCGCTCTCCATTAAATTTTCAGGGATCGCACCACAATTTACCGCTACAAACGGCGCATCACGTCGCGCACTTTTTTCCACGATCAAACGCGCCGCCAACTCCTTGCCCGTGCCTGATTCACCACTCAGATGAACAGGTGCTTGGCTGCGGGCGACTCGCTCTATCATGTCGCGCACATTGGCAATGGCCGATGAATTTCCCAACAGCACACGCACGCCCTCACGCACTGCCAGCAACGGTGGTGGCAGCTCCAGCGCGGCTTTGACTACAGCGCGTAGTTGCTCCAGCGCGACTGGTTTAGATAAATAATCAAATGCACCAAACTTAAGCGCGGAAACTGCGTTTTCCATATTGCCATGCGCGGTAATAACCGCCACGGGCACATGCATATTGCGCTCAGTGATGTACCGCACAACCTCCAAACCCTCCCCATCCGGCAAACGCATATCGGTCAGACAAAGATCAAAGAGTGCGCTATCCAGTTTTTGCAATGCATCCTGTACATTGTCTGCTTGCACCACTTCCAGACCCATTCGCAGTAGCACACGCTCTATCATCTCGCGTATATCCGGTTCATCATCCACCACCAATACCCGAGGAATTTTGCGCTTGTTCACATTTATTTTAGAGGTTGAACCCATTTTTGAAATAATACTCATTATTGAAAGGACAGTTCATTAGGGTCGGCAAACTGAATGCGAAAACATGTTTTCAAACCTGCTTCGCGATATTCTAATTTTGCGCCATTGGCATCACACAATTCGCGTGCAATGTATAAACCTAAACCCGTGCCGCCTGTCGCAGTGGTAAAAAACGGCTCGAACAGCTTCTGAAGCACATCTGGAGAAACTATAGGTCCATCATTGATAATATCCAATATAACTTGGCCTTTATCACCTCTCCAAGCTTGTAGATGCACGCTCCCGGGCTGCCTTTGACAGTAGCGCAAAGCGTTGCGGAATAAGTTCCATAACACCTGATCAAGGTGTCCACGATCAAAATTGATTTGCCAATCCGGCACAATTTTAAATAAAAATATGCCCTCTGCCACATTTTCCGTAAGCCTGATACTTTCCACAAAGCTCCGCAGTTTATCCGCCAAATTAATTTTTTCCCGCTGCGCACGATCTCGACGATTTAATTGCATTACGTCCCGTACTATATTATTCAGTCTGGTGGTGTTTTCCAATATCACTTCAAATAATCGCGTCTGCTCGGGGTCATGTTTTTCTTCGCGCAACAATTCTGTTGCATAACTAATGGCCGACAAGGGGTTGCGCACCTCGTGTGCGATGTTGGCCGTTAACCGCCCCAACGCCGCCAGTTTAATTTGTTGCGCCTGCGCCTGCACCCGCTGCATATCTTCCAGAAACACCACCGCCCCCCAAAACGCTTCGCTTTGCACGGACAAAAACCGCGCTTGTGTTTGATAGGGTAGGTTCGTTAAAGTGAGCGGTTCATATTGGCGGCTGGGATCATCCCGCCACAAGGCAAGTCTGCCCGCCAGTTCTGGCGCGCATTCTTCCAGTGTTACCTCTTGTACATTCTGAAAATGTCGTCCCAGCAATCGCTCAGCACTGGGATTATGTTGGCGAATAATGCCGAGCTCATCAATCACCAACACTCCATCAGGCATATCTTGAATTACCAAACGATTAACTTCGGCCATATTGGCCAAATCCACACCACGCCTAGCCGCCAGCTTCTCACTGGCAATCGCATATTTAGCCAGAACATGTGCCAGCCAAGCAATGGCAAAATAGGTGGCGCTGAGCATACCGGTTTGCAAATACTGGGTGGCAGCTGCATCTTGCGTCAGAATTTCATAAGAATGTTGCAGCAAAGTCGCAATACTGGCTAGCGCGGCAAAAAATAAAGTGATTTTACCCCGGCTGACCATCCCGGCTGCGGCCAGTGACACGAATAACAACAGCCCCATGCTATCCTGCATACCGCCGCTCACGTGCGACAGAATGGTTACGCAAATAATGTCCGTGCTCACTAAAATAGACAACTGCCAGTTAAAGCGTGGGGAGCGCAACTTGATTGTTACAAACGCAGCCAACGTCAAAACTAAATAGATCAGGCTGGTATATAAGAATATGGTTTGGTGACGCGGAATTTCAGATAGTGCACTACTAAAATAGCTGGCGAACGTAACCAGCAAACCACCCAAAATCAGCCGATAAACATTGAATAGAAAAATTGAGCGCCACAAAGCTTGCGGCGCAGCTGTCCAATGAGGCTGGGACTCTAATAAATTCCAGCTTGTTTGAGAGACACTGTCACTCATCCAGATTCACCTGCAAAATGCAGCAACACTTACCAACCCGCCTGGCTTTCTAATTTGCAGCGTGTTATTGGGCTTGGTCTGAATATGCACGGCGATGTGCCTCGCTGCAAAAATATTTCGTTTTGCTGGCTTCACCCGTGACCAGGCTTTCTCCCTTGGGCAAGTGAACGCCACATTGGACACAGCGCACCATATCCTCAGTCTGCTTGGACTTGGCTGTGGTTGCAGCATTTTTTTCAGCATCACCGTCTTTAATTTTTTGCTTACGGTAATACTTAAGCAATAGAAAAACAATGACAAATATTGCAATGAAGAATAATACTCGACTCATTCAGACACTCCATAAACATAAACCCGCGTAATGCAGAACCCGATTTTAGCAGCAAAGCTGGGTTTTCATTGAAATAGGCAACTGTAACTATCTGCGTCTCTTACTTACGCTGCCGCAACGCCCACGCCATCAGCCCGACTCCCGCAACAATCATAGGCAAACTGAGCCATTGTCCCATGCTGATACCAAACGTTAACAGCCCAAAAATGCCATCATCCGGATTGCGCGTGAATTCGGCTATAAATCTAAAGCTGCCATACCCGATTAAAAACAATCCCGATACGGCTCCCATCGGACGAGGCTTACTGGAGTAAACCCATAATATAAAAAATAACAGCAATCCTTCCAGTGCGAACTGATAAAGCTGGGATGGATGGCGTGGCACATTGTCCACATTCGGGAACACCATGCCCCAAGCGACGGTGGTGGGTCTGCCCCATAACTCTGCGTTGATAAAATTACCGATGCGTCCCGCGCCCAAGCCCAGCGGAATCAACGGTGCAATAAAATCCATGAGCTTCAGCCACGGTATGTGATGGCTGCGCGCAAACCAACCCATAGCGACCAACACCCCTAAAAATCCGCCATGAAACGACATCCCACCACGCCATACTGCAAAAATCTCCAGGGGATGTTGTATGTAGTAGCCAGGGTGATAAAACAATACTTCACCTAACCGCCCACCTAAAACTACCCCAAGCACACCATAAAACAGCAAATCATCCAGCATCTTATTGTGCCAACCGGATTGGTTCAGTTTGCGAATACGTATCCTACCCAACCATAGGAAAAAACCAAATCCTACCAGATACATCAAACCATACCAATGCACAGTAAGCGGCCCTAAGTGGATGGCGACAGGATCAATTTGAGGATGGGTAAGCATAGTGGTGTCTTCAGATTAGAGAAGAAAAGTTTGACCCTGAAATGAACTTCACATAAGCCACTGGCTTCATTAAGTAATGATGGTGGTAACACCACCAGTAGGTGTTAAGTAGGGTTATATTTGACCAAGACAGTACCAACATAATAAGGTTGCAAACAAGATAAAGTTTGTTAGAATGCCATTGGACAGCGATGTCCTAAATTTTTAATAGCTGTAAAAAGAAGCTGTAAGTATTTTTGTTATTACTGTAAGTATTTTATTATTATTATTAATTCAACGGAGAATATAACACATGAAATCTATCATCTTAGGTGTAATGACGGCAATAAGCTTGACGGTTGCAGGAAGTGTATTGGCGGAGGATGCACCTGCACCTGCAGCTGCAGCTGCAGCTGCACCTGCGGCTGATGCGCCTGCTTTTACAACAGGCAAAGTGGCAATACCTGAAGACAGAATGGCGTTTATCAAGGAAAATAAACTCCTTTGCCATACTTGCCACATGATTGAAGGCAAATTGATTGGCCCGCCTTGGATGGCTGTCGCCGCAAAATACAAAGGCCAAACAACCTATACTTTCGGTGGTCCAACTTACAAAGACTTCAAAGGCAAGGATCATCCGGAAGAAACGCTGCCCTTGGTAGATGGTCTGGTGAAGAAAGTTTCGTTTGGTGGTAACGGTGGCGGCATAGGCAATTGGAAAGAATCGCATGGAATTAAAGCGCCCATGCTGGCAAATGATCCTAAGGGTGAGAAACAAGCAGCTATTAAAGCCATGGTTGAATTCGTTTTGAGCTTAGCCCCGTAACCGCATCACGCATCACGCATGAGGCATCATGTACTAAGTCTGAAGTCGGCGTTAATGCCGATTTCAGTTTTACGCTTCGTTTAAAGTTATTCAACACTTCTTGTTTGATAATTCCTAAGGTGACACCGCCTTGAAAATCATCACGATCGCAACATTCGCTCTACACTGCCTGTGGTTTGGTACTTTGGTTTTGAGCAACGCCGGGGCTACTGACATGCCTCCCCTAGCCTAGCCTAGCCAAGTCAATGCACTGCCTGCCATAAAATTGATAAAAGGTTGCTGGGTCCAGCATGGATGGATGTCTCAAAAAAATATAAGGGCGTGACCCGATATGTTTACAAGGATAAAGAATATACGCTCGAAGACGGACTGGCCGCAAAGGTAGCGAAGGGCGGATCCGGTATTTGGGGAACCATGCCCATGCCTGCCAATTTTCCCGCTGTAAGCGAAGCAGACATTAAAGAGTTGGTGAAATTTATCTTAAACCTCGCCAAATAAATTGTGTGGCGACGCATATATTTAATTGATACACTTTTGAGCACAACACAGTGTGACAACGTAAGTTGGATTTTTAGAGATGTCCTTTAAGTAAAACCTTCAGCAACACGCCTCACGCTAAATTATCCGTGCGTCAAATTGACAAGCCAACCTGAGCTACGCATAATCTGCGAGTCCTAAATTATCAGACTCGCCACGTTATGTTACGCATACACTCCCCTTCCTCTCCAGCGTTATTCATATTTATAGTTTCCACACTAACCGCTTGTAACAAACCAGAAACACCCACCGCATCGGAGTATGGACGCGGTGATCTGGTGGTTAAAATTGGCGCGGCTGCACCGCTCACGGGCGCGCAAGCACACCTTGGCAAAGACAATGAAAACGGCGCGCGCATGGCGATCGAAGATGCGAATGCACAAGGCATCATAATTGCGGGGCGTAAGGTGAAGTTTGAATTATTGAGTGAAGACGATCAAGCTGATCCCAAAACCGCCACCATCGTGGCGCAAAAATTAGTAGATGCGAAAGTCAGCGGCGTGATCGGTCACCTCAACTCTGGCACTTCGATCCCTGCCTCCAAAATTTATAGCGACAACGGCATCGTACAAATTTCCCCTTCCGCTACGGCTGTGGGTTATACAGCCAGCGGATTTAAGACCACGTTCCGAGTGATGGCAAATGACGTGCAACAGGGCAAAGTGCTCGGCAACTATGCCACACAAATGCTGGATGCGAAAAAAATTGCAGTCGTAGATGATCGCACCGCCTACGGCGAAGGTTTAGCGCGGGAATTTATCAAAGCTGCACAAGCGGGCGGTGCGCAAATCATCGCACATGAATACACGACAGATCGTGCGGTCGACTTCACAGCGGTGCTGACTTCGCTCAAGAGTAAACGCCCGGAATTGATTTTCTTTGGCGGCATGGATCCGCAAGGTGTGCCGATGATTAAGCAAATGCGCGCACTCGGCCTAACAGCTAAATTCATGATGGGCGATGGCGGCTATACTCCCAAGCTAGCTGAGTTAGCGGGCGCGGCGGCAGAGGGTGTCTATGCTTCGCTACCCGGCGTGCCGCTGACCAAAATGCCTGGCGGTACGGATTTTTCCAAGCGCTATCAAGCGAAATTTCAGCAGCCCATCCAGAACTATGCGCCGTACTGCTATGACGCGGTCAACGTGATGATCGCCGCCATGCAAAAAGCCGCGTCGATCGAGCCCGCCAAATATCTGCCCGAATTAGCCAAGCTCACACATAACGGTATCACCGCAAAAATTGAATTCGATGAAAAGGGAGATTTAAAAAACAGTGCGATTACCCTATACCAAATTCAAAAAGGTAAGTGGCAGGCGTTGCAAACGATAGACAATGATTCCATTACCAGCACGCGCTAATGAATCAAGCTAAAACAATCGAGCGACACACTGCGTGTCGCTTTTTATTTGCGTGTAATTTTTTCCGTTCGAGTAAACATCAAGCCGAGTAATTTCAGTTTCCGATAAAAGGGAGCACAAGGCGGCAAGGATGAGGCGACGGTGCGTGGTTGTTGCCGATTCATCGGCTTTACAACCACGGTCTACCCCTGACAACTCCGCATGGGCTTGAGCCCATAGCGGATTGCGTACTTTTAGTGCTTGCGGGTGAAGACAGTACATTTGAGTACAGCTATAACCAATGACTTGCCCAGCGTCTTTTGCTGGGTTAGTCATATGGCTAGTTGTTTCACACAGGAGCCGAAGACGTAAGTAACACAGTGATCGTTTTTATCGGGAATTGGAATAACCAGTGGATATTTTTCTGCAACAAGTCATCAACGGCCTCGTGCAAGGCAGCGTCTATTCGATGGTCGCGCTAGGCTATACCATGGTGTACGGCATACTTGGCTTAATCAATTTCGCGCACGGCGAAATCGTCATGATAGGTGCAATGGTCGCGCTGTCTGTCATTCAATTACTCACGGGTGCGGGCTTCCCCATATTTTTTATATTGCTCATCAGCCTGATGCTGTCCATGATTGTGTGCATGATAATCGGCTACAGCATGGAACGCATCGCCTATCGTCCGCTACGCAACGCCCCACGCCTCGCGCCACTCATCACCGCAATCGGCCTCTCCATAGTTTTGCAAACTTTGGCGATGATGTTTTGGGGGCGCGAATATCATTCCTTTCCACCATTGTTTACGAATGATTCCGTCCACATTGCGGGCGCGATAATTACCGAAGTGCAAATTATTATTATTATCGTTGCTATGTCGATGATGGGCGGATTGTTGATGCTGGTTCATCGCACCCGCCTGGGTCGCGCCATGCGCGCCGTGGCAGAAAATCCCTCCGCAGCGGCATTGATGGGTGTAAACAGCAACAGCGTCATCTCTATAACCTTCGTGCTGGGTTCGGCGCTCGCTGCCATAGCGGGCATTATGATTAGCGCGAATTACGGCATCGCGCACTATTTAATGGGCGCACTGCTCGGGCTGAAAGCCTTTACCGCAGCGGTACTCGGCGGCATAGGTAATCTGCGTGGCGCAATGTTGGGGGGATTATTATTAGGCTTGATTGAAAGTCTGGGTGCAGGCTACATCGGCGATTTAAGCGGTGGATTTTTAGGCAGTCACTATCAAGATGTGTTCGCATTTTTTGTATTGATTGCCGTGCTTATTTTCCGGCCATCTGGCTTGTTAGGAGAAAGAGTTGCGGAACGCGCTTGAACGATTTTTAATGATTGATAAGCGCAATGCTTGGTTAGCATTTGCCCTGCTGTCCATTATTTTATTGGCCCTGCCCTTTGCCATAGATGGTCTGTTTGGTCGTGGCTGGGTACGCGTGTTGGACTTTGCCCTGCTATACATCATGCTTGCACTAGGGTTGAACATTGTCGTGGGTTACGCGGGCTTGCTCGATTTAGGCTACGTGGCATTTTTCGCTGTGGGCGCATATTGCTATGCCTTGCTCGGCTCGCCGCAATTTGGTATTCACCTGCCTTTTTGGATTGTCTTACCCTTGGGCGCATTACTCGCCTGTTTTTTTGGCGTACTGTTAGGTGCACCCACGCTGCGCTTGCGCGGCGATTATCTAGCAATCGTCACACTCGGCTTCGGCGAAATTATCCGCATCTTTCTCAATAATCTAAACGCGCCCATCAACATCACCAACGGCCCGCAAGGCATCAGCATAATTGATTCCATCCACGTCGGCGGATTTTCTTTGGGGCGCGCGCAAGAAATATTCGGCATCGCTTTTCCTGCCGTGCATTTGCATTACTACTTGTTTTTAATCTTCACGCTGCTGGTTATTTTTGTCTCGCTACGCTTACAAGATTCTCGCATCGGCAGAGCGTGGGCGGCGATCCGCGAAGATGAAATCGCGGCCAGCGCGATGGGCATCAACACGCGCAATATTAAATTATTGGCCTTCGCCATGGGTGCCACTTTCGGCGGCTTGGCAGGTGGCTTATTCGCAGGTTTTCAAGGATTCATCAGCCCGGAAAGTTTTGGCCTGACCGAATCCATCATGATTTTATGCATGGTCGTACTCGGCGGCATGGGCAACATTGGCGGCGTAGTTTTTGGCGGCATATTGTTGGTCGTCATTCCAGAATTAACTCGCCATCTCGCAGGCACTGCGCAACAAGCACTGCTCGGCAAAACCGTGATTGACCCGGAAAGTTTACGCATGTTGATGTTCGGCCTGGCACTCATTTTAATCATGCTGTGGCGACCCGCTGGCTTGTGGCCATCCAGCCAACGTCGCCGGGAATTAACTGCTTCCGCACCACCCAGTGTATGACCTCGCCTGCCGCAACCCTGCTGAAAATATCCGGCATTGAAAAACGCTTCGGCGGATTATCCGCGCTGAGTAATGTTTCGCTACATATACAAGCGGGCGAAATATACGGCTTGATCGGCCCCAACGGTGCGGGCAAAACCACGCTGTTCAACATTCTCACCGGGCTGTATCAAGCCGATGGTGGAAAATTTTTATTCAGCGATATTGAATATGCTGGTCGCAGCAAGCCGCATATTCTGGCTAAAGCGGGCATTGCGCGCACCTTCCAGAACATTCGCTTATTTGCCAACATGAGTATTCTGGAAAACGTCATGGTCGGCTGTCACCACCACACCCACACGGGCATTTGGGGCGCGGTAACGCGACATAAAAATGCGCGTAACGAAGAACAACAAATCACGCAGCGCGCCGCAGAATTGCTGGCCTACGTCGGCATCACCCGCGCCCACCACATGCTGGCAAAAAATTTATCTTATGGCGAACAACGCCGCCTGGAAATTGCCCGCGCATTGGCCACCAATCCAAAATTATTAGCCTTGGACGAACCCGCCGCAGGCATGAACGCCACCGAAACAGATAGCTTAAAAACATTGCTGCAAACCATACGTAGTCATGGTGTAACTGTGTTACTCATCGAGCACGATGTAAAATTGGTGATGGGACTATGTGACCGCATCGCGGTGCTGGATTACGGCAAAAAAATTGCCGAAGGTGTGCCGAGCGAGGTGCGAAATAATCCAGCAGTAATTGCGGCGTATTTGGGGGGGTGAAAATTTTAGTAATAAAAAAATCGCGTGAACCTGTGGTAAAAAATTTGACCTAAGTGTCTGCTTTTTCTATAGTAATGCAATGTCGAACTAAAAAATAACCAAGGGAGAGTGGACATGAGATTAGACTGTAAAAACAAACTTTGTGGATTGATTTTGCTAGCTGCATGTTTTACTGATTCATATGCTGCGGATATGCTTGGAAACCCAACATTCATCGGGACTCCAGGATAAGTCGCGATTGAGATTGGTGGAGGAAAGTCTTCAAATTTTTCTGTAGACATAGAAAAAACAACAGCGACAGTAACTATGGGGAATCTGTCGGGAGTTGAATTGGAACCCGCCATTGTTGGGACAAATAGTGAAGACCAGGTTTTTATAGGCGCAACCTATGCCATTAACACCAAGACTCAACTATTCGCCAATTTTGGCAATGGGAAAGCTCCCGGCCAAAAGTCCAGCAGCCGTGCCATCGGTCTCCAAATATCCCCAGAGTCGGATACATCAGAAGTAAGAATGGGATTGACGTTGCGCGCACAGCAGGTAGAAATAAATGTAGATGGGCCATTTTTCTTGCAGACCACAATAAATGATGGCACTACTATTCATCAGTTTTTCGGTATTGTAAATGGAACTGAGCAAGTCAAATACACACGCTTGGATGCATTTTTTGGAGCGAGTAGAAATACAGGAACTTTTCGTCCTTATGGAGGACTCTGTCTCACCAAGCTTTCTGGAACGGACACAATGGCTTTGAACGATACAGGTAACGTAAACTCCTTTCCTGTGGGTGGTGGGGCGGTCACCACGACCAGCGAGCGTGTAACGTATAATGCCCAAGCCGATTTGTCTGGAAGCAAGTTTTTCACCGGAGTCTTGGGATTGAGTGTGCATCCAGATGATAACTTAGGGTTAACCGCTGAATTTCAATCGGGGCTTCAGCGTGCATTCATGCTATCCGGGCGCTATGGGTTTTAAAGCCTGACTGTCTTTAAATCGATAGCATTAAAATTTATTAGTATTTCGTGTGGTGCGAGTTTGCTCACAAAATGGTCTGCCACCAGCACCTGTTTTCTATTCTTCGTAAGCCTTCAAACTATTAGTGGAATGTTCTGTAGTATGCGGGTCGTTTCTATGTGCATAGCGTCAACCAACGCCCACACGCCTAGCAAGCAAGCCTTGAAAATTTCTGTTTCACTAAAAGTGTTATGAATCTGCTGCAAATCCGCAGGTGCTATTTGGTATTCCACAGCCACATATTTCTGATCTCAACCATTACAAACTGAGTCGCTTTTCTTCCGAGCGACTGATTCACTTCATCACCCTGCTGGACAAGGATGTTGAAATTATCATTCGCCCAAAAGCCAAAGGACATGAATCAGGCTTGCTGTCTGTTTTGGTTGGTGCATAAAAATTACGGAAACTTGAACATGGATATACAAACGCATAGTGTTTACAACGAAATAACAGCTTCCCAGTGCCAGATTTGATTCTACTCGTGGTTCGACAAGGCTCGTCCTGAGCTTGTCGAATGGCCTATTTAGCGTTTCCTTAAATACATCAGCCTTCATCTAAATCCGCATTCGACGCAGCACGCAAGCTTTGACTCGTGGAAGGCGCAAGATCAGCAAAATGTAATTGAGCAGAATATAGTTGAGCATATGTGCCTTTTTTTGCCAGCAGTGTTTGATGCGTGCCCGTTTCGACAATGCGGCCCCGGTGTAATACCACAATACGATCAGCCTTTTCAATCGTAGATAATCGATGTGCGATAACCAGCGTCGTGCGTCCCTGCATCAGCGTTTCCAGCGCGGCTTGGACATGTCTTTCAGACTCGCTATCCAACGCTGAAGTGGCTTCATCCAAAATAAGTATGGGCGCATTTTTTAATATGGCGCGGGCAATAGCAATGCGTTGTCGTTGCCCACCAGACATCCGCACACCGCGCTCACCGACCAGAGTGTTCAAACCTTGTGCCATCTCTTGTATAAATTCCATCGCGTGGGCGGCCGTTGCGGCAGCTATGATTTCCGCTTCCGTCACCTCCCTGCTTTGCCCATAAATAATGTTGGCGGCAACGGTGTCATTGAACAGCACAATTTCTTGACTGACCAAAGAAATATTGGCACGCAAGCTGGCTAAAGTAAGCTCACTTAAATCTTGACCATCTAAGGTAATACGCCCGCTGCTCGGAATATAAAAGCGCGGCACTAAATTGGCCAGCGTACTTTTGCCGCTGCCGGATGCGCCCACCAGCGCGACAGTTTGTCCGGCGGCAATTTCCAGATTGATATCATGCAACGCCCAAATATTATTTGTTTCGGCCTGCTCGTCGGGTTGGTAGGACAAGCTCACCTGCTCAAAACAGAGCGCGCCAGCGGCACGTGCAATTTCAATTTGACCTGTGTCTGCTTCTCCTGCCGTATCCAGCAAAGCAAACACACTTTCCGATGCGGCCAACCCGCGCTGCAAATGTTCACTGACCCCGGTCAGGCGTTTCAAGGGCGAGATCAACATCAGCATGGCAGCGACGAAAGATAGAAAACCACCCACCGTGGTTTCATCGGCGCGCGATTGTTCAGTTGCCATGTAAATTACGCCGGACAAGGCCACCGCTGCCACCATTTGCACGATGGGCACATTCGCCGCCGCCGCCGCCGCTTGCTTCATGGTATGCCGCCGCAACCAATTAACTTGCTCGCCAAAGCGTTGGCTTTCATATTGCTGCCCGCCAAAAAGTTTAACTACTTTATGTGCGGCCACCCCTTCTTCAATCACCTGCGTAATGTCGCCCATGGCCTGCTGCGCCGCGCGGCTGGAGGTACGCAAACGCCCACTGATAGCTTTTATAATGAGCACAATCACCGGCGCAACCACCAAGCCGAGCAGCGTGAGTTTCCAATTCAGATAAAACAGCCAGCCCAGCAACCCTAAAACAATAATCGAATCGCGTATGCACACCGTCACCACATTGGTAGCCGCTGCGGTGACCTGCGTCACATCAAAAGTAAGCTTGGAAATAAGGTTACCGCTGGCGTGATCGTCATAATAGCGAGTGGGCAACGTCAGCAGCTTGCGAAACATTTCTTCGCGTAAATCCATCACCACTTTATTACCGACCCAGCTAATAGTGTAAGTGCTGATGAAGGTAGCAATGCCGCGCACCAGAAAAATCAGCAGAATCAGAATGGGAATAAGCCGAATAAGCGTGTCATCTTTTTTAACAAAAGCCCCGTCCAGCATGGGTTTTAGCAGTGCAGGCAACATTGGCTCAGTGGACGCAGCAACCACCATCGCCAACAATGAGGCGGCAAAAATCCGCCAGTACGGCTTAACGTAACTGAGTAGGCGCAGGTAAAGCTGAGTGCTGGTCATGGAGAATAGTTCGGGGATTTTTGAGTGCAGGCACTGTATCAGAAAAGGCGTGCCAGAAAAACTCAAGGAACACTACAAGACTGCAGGGGAAGGGGTCAGAGGAGCGTTGTTATGTTAGCGGGAAAGATGAGCTAGCTCTTATTATTCCCGTGCTGAGGGTAAAAGTAGTCGCCATGCTTGTGTGTGCATCCGCTCGGTTGGCTGATTAGAGGGCGCGGAATGCGGCAATGACCGCATTTCCGAATTTAGTCCAGAAAAATGCAGGTTGTCCGCTCGGATGGTTGGGGACACAACGAACAATACCTAGTGTTTGTAGTCTAGATAGGGCTGCTGACTTATTAATCGAGAGTAACGCAGCTCCAATGTAGTCTGCCGATGGCCCATGAAACCCTGGCTCTGTAGCCCAGCGGGTGATGAACTCCATGGCATCTGCGTCGAAGGCATCCAGAGCCTTTCGGACTAACAAACTCTTGGACTGGTCTATCTGCTTTAGTGCATCTCTTAACAAGGTATGTATAAGCACTCTAGCCCTAGGAAGATCAGCTTGATCGTATGACTGCATCCGTATTCCCGCAAGGTCGAAATTGATTTCCTCCTTATCCGCCCGAATCAAGATCACCTCTGTGTTTTGTCGGACGGCATGCGCTAACCCAACCTCCTACATGACGTTCGCATTGCTTTATCCACGCCATTTCCCGCCTTGGGCGATGGAAATATCTGCTAGAACGATTCTTGCGTGCGCGATTCCATCGAGGATGTCCGTAACAACACTTCCAGACAGTGAAGATATATCGACGCGGACTGCTGCTAGGGGCGGTGTAAGGTCCTGCTCCGCTGCGGGTCGTATGGCCTGTTCCCATACTCCGGAAAACTCGTCGTGAAAAGGCATTGCGACGAAAACAATGTCCTTCAATGTCGGACGCCAATATGAATCTAAGAAGTCGCGAGGATACATGAGCAGTACCGCCTAAAGAAGCTGTAGAAAAACTATTTGGGGTGTCAAGCATATCATTTTGGGAGGTCTTCCAACCCCTCTCAACACATCGATTGTCGAATACAGCATGATTTAAAAGTTGGCACAAAACTACTTGTGCTTTTTAAACGCCCGCAACATATCCCTGCAAAAAATGTTATCGTTTCACCCATGAGCTTCCATAATCCAACCCCTACCGAGATTTGCAAAATTTTGCACGGCATTCACACCATTGCGGTGGTGGGGTTGTCGCCAAACGAGGTTCGCCCCAGTTATCGGGTCGCGCAAGCACTGCAAAGCCACGGTTATAAAATTATTCCGGTGCGGCCATTGGTGCAGGAAGTGTTGGGCGAAAAAGCGTATGCAAACCTTGAAAGCCTTTATCTTGAAGGGGGGGCTGGTAAAGTAGATGTAGTGGATGTGTTTCGCGCAGCCGAACACGTTCCTGCCATCGTCGATAGTTGTATTAAATTGGGCATTAAAAATTTATGGTTACAAGACGGTGTCATTCATGAGGAGGCGGCCTTGCGCGCACAGGCAGCCGGAATCACCGTGGTGATGGATCGTTGTATGTGGCGCGACTTTTCAACTTTGTGTGCGCCAAAAATATCAAATAATGTCTAACATTCGTTGCATTTGGGCAGGCGATACTGAGCTATATCAGGCTTATCACGATAGGGAATGGGGAGTGCCGGTGCATGATGACCGCTTACTGTTTGAATTTTTAATTTTAGAAGGCGCGCAGGCGGGTTTAAGTTGGATCACCATTTTGAAAAAGCGCGACGCATATCGCGCGGCTTTTGATAACTTTGAAGTGGCTCGCGTAGCCAGTTATGATGCCGATAAAATTGCATCCTTGATGCAGAATGCGGGCATTGTGCGTAATCGGTTGAAGATACAATCAGCCATTCTTAACGCACAAAAATTTCTGGCCGTGCAAAAAGAATTTGGCAATTTTGATCGATTTATCTGGAGTTTTGTGCAGGGCAAGACATTGTCCCCTTGTGGGACGCTGCAGAATAGGTGGAGTCAGCATACCGATATACCATCAAAAACTGCCGAGTCGGATGCGATGAGTAAGGCATTGCAAAAACGCGGATTTAAATTTGTTGGCTCTACCATTTGTTATGCCTATATGCAGGCGGTGGGCATGGTAAACGATCACACCAACAATTGCTTTCGTTATTTGGAACTAAAAAATAACTTTAAGCATTACTGAAATGCACGGCACAAACAACTGAACCACCAAGTCATTTAACGTCGATTTGTGTGGTTTCAATTGCGGTTTGCAGGATTATTAAAGGTTCCATAATGCACAAAGCCCGCCATGTCTCATAAGGCCAAAAAAAGGTTCGGGCAAAACTTTCTGGTTGATACACACATCATTGCCGACATCATTCGCTGCATACAGCCCAAGCTCGATGATCACATGGTGGAAATCGGCCCCGGTCTGGGCGCGATGACCAGGCCGCTTTTGCAACAGCTAAAAAAATTACACGTCATAGAAATTGACCGGGATTTAATTGCGCGGCTGGAGAATGACTATCCACAGGGTAACGCCAACACTCCGCTCATCGTTCACGCACAGGACGCACTGCAATTTGATTTTGCCACACTGCCCGCACCACTACGTGTGGTCGGAAATTTGCCATATAATATTTCTACCCCCCTACTTTTTCATTTTGCGAAATTCGCCAATCGAATACAGGATATGCATTTCATGCTACAAAACGAAGTCGTGGAACGCATGGTGGCCGTGCCTTCCACGCCCGCTTATGGAAGGTTGTCTGTTATGCTGCAATATCGTTTTAACATGGAAAAATTAATGGACGTACCACCCGAATCATTCCGTCCCGCTCCCGCAGTAAACTCCGCCATAGTTCGCATGATTTCGTTGCCTCCAAGTGAAATATTGGTGCAGGACGAAGTTTTATTCGCCAAAATTGTCGCGGCTGCCTTCGGCCAACGCCGTAAAACATTGCGCAACACCCTTAAAAATTATTTAACTGAGACAGACTTTGAACACTTAAAAATCGATGCCCAACAGCGGGCAGAAAATTTAAGCGTGGAAGAATTCGCGCGGATTGCCGTATTTGTAAAAAGAGATTAACCACAGCACAGCTAAGGAGAGCGATAACCCCTTTAACAACGACTGACCCTTGCGCCAATCAATGCTAATTTCAAGTTCAATTTATACGGCAAGATTACCCATAAATTGGGTTTACACAGCATGGGTGAAATGGTAAAAATTAACCAGTATCGCACTATTGTATGCATAAACTAACGCATAATGCCCACCATGATGAACGCCCCGAGATTCGTGATCATTATTATTTTTGCGTTACTTCTCCAAGGTTGCAGTTGGGTGACCATGGGGTACAACAATTTTGATGTGTATTTGCGTTATAAGATTGGGAGCTACGCCTCTTTTACCACATCACAGCAAACCATCATCCGGCAGGAAGTGGCTGACTACATGGCTTGGCATCGCCAACATGCACTACCGGAATATATTGCTTTTTTAAAAGATGTAGAACTGCTTACCCGGCAGACACAACCTCCCTCCAGCACTGATATTGCGCGCCTCAGAGCACAAGTGAACACGCTGTATATAACAAGTATTCTGCCTGCCATCACGCCCGCAGCAAATGTTTTGAGTACTCTTGATGAGTCACAGATTAACCAGTTGGAAAAAAAATTAGCCGAAGAAAATACCGAGCTGGAACAGGAATTACTCGACCACGAGATTGAAAAAACACTTGAAAAAAGAGCGCAACGAACGATAGATTTTTTTGAAAAATTTGTAGGCAATCTGAATACAGATCAGGAAGAAAAAATTCGCGCCGCTAGTTTGCGTTTACCTTTTATTACCGAAATTTTTCTCAATCAGAGAAAAGCCAGCCAGGTCAAACTCCTGAACTTGTTACACAACCGGGCTACTGCTGAAACAATCACCGAATTTCTAAAGAACCTGATTTTAACCCCAGAGTTGGCACGCATGCCCAACGAGCAAGTCTTGATCGAGCAATTTAAAAGAGAGAGCGATGAGTTGGTTGCAAAATCTTATGTACTGCTGCGTGCCAACCAAAAACTAACTTTGCAAAAAAATATCGCCAGCTACATTAAAGATTTTCAAAAATTACATAAGGCGATTCTGCCCAAACCCACACGCTAAAGAATGACCTGGCTGTCGTTTCTCAAGAAGAAATTGCCCAAGCTGTTACGCCGTTTTAAAATCTAGCACCTGCCACACCTCTTCATCGGATTGCGCGCATTTCTTGCTTAATTAAAATTGGCAGGCATGATCTGATTCCAATTTCTGATCAACAGGAGCGCAAGGCGGCAAGGATAAGGCGACGAAGACAGTACATTTGAGTACGGCTATAACCAACCACTTTGCAACCGTCTTTTGGTTGCTTAGTGGGAGGGCTAGTTGTTTCACTCAGGAGCCAAAAACGAAGCCAACACTGTGATCGTTTTTATCAGAAATTGGAATGGCATGAACAAATCTGGGCAACTCAGCGCAGCAGTAGATACATGGTAAAATCCGCGCTTATTTTTTGAGCCTGGCATGATTAAACACTCCACCCACCCAATTGAAAAACATCTGGCCGAACGCATTCTGATTTTGGATGGCGCGATGGGCACGATGATTCAGCAATATAAATTAAACGAAGCGCAATATCGCGGTGTGGAAGCGCATGGTGATGATGCCCGGAATTTTGCAGATAATAAAATCACGCGCCGTAGCTTCGCCGACCATCCGCTTGATCTCAAAGGCAATAATGATCTGTTGACTCTGACCCAACCACAGATTATTCGCGGCATACACGCGCAATATCTGGCGGCGGGCGCGGACATTTTAGAGACCAATACCTTTAATGCCAACGCCGTGTCGATGGATGATTATCAGATGGGGCATCTGGTGTATGAGCTGAACGTGGCGGGGGCAAAATTAGCGCGTGATGTGTGCGATGAGTTTAAATTAAAAACGCCGAACAAGCCGCGCTTTGTGGCAGGCGTGTTAGGCCCGACTACGCGTACTGCTTCGATTTCGCCAGACGTAAACGACCCTGGCTTTCGTAATATTACTTTTGATGCGCTGGTCGAAGGCTATACCGAAGCCATACGCGGGCTACTCGATGGCGGTGCGGACATCTTAATGGTGGAAACCATTTTCGACACCTTGAATGCCAAAGCCGCGTTATTTGCGATCGAGCAATATTTTGAAAACCACAATGTATCTGTGCCAATCATGATTTCTGGCACAATCACCGATGCTTCGGGCCGCACCTTATCCGGCCAAACCACCGAGGCGTTTTGGAATTCTCTATCCCATGTTAAGCCCTTGTCGATAGGCTTGAATTGCGCGCTGGGCGGCGATTTAATCCGCCCTTATGTAGAAGAATTGTCGCGTGTGGCAAGTGTGTTTGTGAGCGCGCATCCGAATGCGGGTCTGCCCAATCCTTTGTCTGAGACTGGTTATGACGAATCGCCAGCGTACACCGCCAGCGTAATAAAAGAGTTTGCCACCAGTGGGTTTTTGAATATTGCGGGTGGCTGTTGCGGCACGACGCCTGCACACATCAAAGCCATTGCCGATGCGCTACACGACATTGCGCCGCGCAAAATTCCCAATCTGCCTAAGATGTGTCGTTTGTCTGGCTTGGAGCCATTTAACATCAGCGATGAATCGTTGTTTGTGAATGTAGGTGAGCGCACCAATGTGACCGGATCTAAAATGTTTGCACGGCTCATTCTCAGCGGCGACTACACCACCGCAGTGAATGTTGCACGACAACAAGTAGAGAGCGGCGCGCAGGTAATCGATATCAACATGGATGAAGCCATGCTTGATTCGCAGGCAGCGATGGTGAAATATCTGAATCTAATTTCGTCCGAGCCAGATATTTCGCGTGTGCCGATCATGATTGATTCATCGAAATGGTCGGTGATCGAGGCTGGGCTAAAGTGCGTGCAAGGCAAGGCGATTGTGAATTCCATCAGCATGAAAGAAGGCGAAGCCGAGTTTATAAAATACGCCAAGCTGGTACGTCGCTATGGCGCAGCGGCAGTGGTGATGGCCTTTGATGAAAAGGGTCAGGCCGATACCTTTCAGCGCAAAATAGAAATTTGCCAGCGCAGTTATGACATTTTGGTGAACCAAGTCGGCTTCGCACCGGAAGATATTATTTTTGACCCGAACATTTTTGCCATCGCTACGGGCATCGAAGAACACAATAATTACGCGGTCGATTTTATTGAGGCGACAAGTTGGATTAGAAAAAATTTGCCTTACGCCAAGATTAGCGGCGGCGTGTCCAATGTGTCATTTTCATTCCGTGGCAACGATGCAGTGCGCGAAGCGATTCACACTGTATTTTTGTATCACGCCATTCAAGCGGGCATGAATATGGGCATCGTCAATGCCGGACAGCTTGGCGTGTACGACGAAATTCCGTGTGAGCTGCGCGAGGCAGTGGAAAATGTGGTGCTGAATCGCAACAAAGATTCCGGCGAACGTTTGGTCGCGCTGGCCGAAAATGTGAAAGGCGGCGGCAAGGTGCAGGTTGAAGATTTAGCCTGGCGACAAGGTACGGTGCAAGAACGCTTGACCCATGCATTAGTGCGCGGCGTGAATACGTTTGTTGTGGAAGACACAGAGGAAGCGCGTTTACAGGCAAACTACCCTGTTGAAGTAATCGAAGGTGCGCTGATGACGGGCATGAATGTGGTCGGTGATTTATTTGGCGCAGGCAAAATGTTTTTACCGCAAGTGGTGAAATCTGCGCGCGTGATGAAGCAAGCCGTCGCGCATTTAGTGCCGTTTATCGAGGCCGAAAAACTACGTTCCGGCGACAGCAAAACCAAGGGAAAAATTGTCATTGCCACCGTTAAAGGTGACGTGCATGACATCGGCAAAAATATTGTCACGGTTGTTTTGCAGTGCAATAATTTTGAGGTAATCAATATGGGCGTGATGGTGCCATGCCAGCAGATTTTGGACATGGCGCGCGAGCATAAAGCCGACATCATTGGCTTGTCCGGGCTGATTACCCCGTCGCTGGAAGAAATGGCGCACGTTGCCAAGGAGATGGAGCGGCAAGGTTTTAAAGTGCCGCTGCTAATCGGCGGCGCGACCACTTCGCGCATCCATACAGCAGTCAAAATTGAGCCAAACTATCCGAGCGGTACGACGGTGTATGTTACCGATGCGTCTCGTGCGGTGGGCGTGTGTAATAATTTATTGAGCAACACATTGAGTGATAACTATGTGGCCGGGCTGAAAGCTGAATACGCTAAAGCACGCCAACAACATGCCGGGAAAAAAGGACAGGGTGCGCGCTACAGCATCGCCGATGCGCGGGCGCATGGCTTAAAAATGGATTGGAAAAACTATACGCCGCCCCAGCCCAAGTTGCTGGGTGCGCGCGAATTACGAAATTATTCTTTGCAAGAAATCAGCGCGTACATTGATTGGACACCGTTCTTTCAAACGTGGGAATTATCTGGTCGCTATCCGAAAATTTTGCAAGATGAAGTGGTCGGCGAATCAGCGACCAATTTATTCAAAGACGCACAAGCCATGCTCAAGAAAATTATCGAAGGGCAATGGTTGAAGGCAAATGCGGTGTATGGTTTATATCCGGCCAATAGCGTCGACAGCGACGATATTGAAATTTATACCGACGAGTCGCGCAGAAAAGTCGCCATGACCTGGCACAACATGCGCCAACAAATGGCCAAGCCTGAAGATAAACCGAATTTGTGTCTGGCGGATTTTATTGCGCCTAAAAGTACAGGTGTGTCCGATTATATCGGCGCGTTCGCGGTTACTGCGGGCATCGGCATTGATGAGCGCGTGGCGGCGTATGAAAAAAATCATGATGATTACAACAGCATCATGCTGAAAGCCTTGGCGGATCGTTTAGCGGAAGCCTTTGCCGAATTGCTGCATGCGCGTGTGCGCCGCGAATTCTGGGGCTATGCGGCGGATGAAGATTTGAGTAACGAAGCGTTGATCGATGAAAAATATCGCGGCATCCGCCCGGCACCTGGCTATCCGGCCTGCCCCGATCACACTGAAAAAGCGGGGTTGTTTGAACTGTTAGATGCGCCGCGCCGTGCAAAAATTACACTCACTGAAAGTTATGCTATGTTGCCCACCGCAGCAGTCAGTGGATTTTATTTTTCACACCCGCAAGCGCAATATTTTGCCAGTGCAAAAATAGATAAAGACCAAATGGAAGATTACGCTAGGCGCAAAGGTTGGACACTGCAAGAGGCCGAGCGATGGTTAGCACCGGTGCTGAATTACGATAATTAGTAGCAGTCATTATTTTTTAGCTGGGGTAAAAGTCCATGTTGCAACCACTCGTATTAACTGCTTTATTGTTGATCGTCTCCAACATTTTTATGACCTTTGCGTGGTATGGGCATCTTAAAAATCTGAGTGCGTCACCTTGGTACGTGGCCGCGTTGGTGAGTTGGGGTATTGCTTTTTTTGAATACCTGTTAATGGTTCCTGCAAATCGTATAGGCTACGGCACGATGAGTTTAGGCCAGCTAAAAATTATGCAGGAGGTCATCACGCTGGCCATGTTTGTGCCATTTTCTCTGTGGTATATGAATCAGCCGTTGAAGATGGATTATTTATATGCAGGGCTGTGTTTATTGGGAGCGGTGTATTTTATTTTTCGTAGCGCATAAGGAGGCATCATGAAACAACTTAATTTTGCATCACTGGCATTAATTTTAATCGCTAGTATTTTTTCAACCACGGCGTGTTCAGAAAAGGCCGTTATTAAAATGGAGAGTAGTGGCATGAGTGAATTAATTAAAACAGATGTCAAACTGGGTGACGGTGCGGTAGCCAAGGCCGGGCAATCGGTGACCGTGCATTACACTGGCTGGCTGTACGATGCTGCAACGGCAGATCACAAGGGCAAAAAATTTGATAGCTCGCGTGATCGCAATGAACCATTTGTTTTTCAACTGGGCGCGGGACAAGTCATCAAAGGTTGGGATCAGGGCGTAGAAGGCATGAAGGTGGGCGGACAGCGCACGCTGACTATTCCGGCAGAAATGGGTTATGGCGCGCGCGGGGCGGGCGGGGTAATTCCACCGAATGCAACACTGTTGTTTGATGTTGAGTTGCTGGGCGTGCGCTGAGTTTTATAACCCGTTATGCATATCCATATTTTAGGAATTTGCGGCACCTTCATGGGGGGCGTTGCGGTGCTGGCCAAGCAAGCTGGCTATCGCGTGACGGGTTGCGATGCCAACGTTTATCCGCCGATGAGCACGCAATTAGAAGCGCAGGGTATCGAGCTAATCGAGGGATTTGATCCTGCACAACTGACGTTGGGTGCGGATATTTACGTCATCGGCAACGTGGTGTCGCGCGGCAATCCACTGATGGAAGCAATCTTGAATCGCAATCTTCCCTATATTTCCGGGCCGCAATGGTTATCGCAAAATCTGCTGCAAGATAAATGGGTGCTGGCTGTGGCGGGTACTCATGGTAAAACCACCACCGCTTCAATGTTGGCGTGGATACTGGAATACGCGGGTATGCAACCGGGATTTTTAATTGGTGGAATACCGCAAAATTTTGGCGTGTCGGCGCGACTGCCTCTATTCTTGCCAAGTGGTGAAAATCTCTCAGTTGCTCCCTCACCCCAGCCCGCTCCCGATGGGAGTGGGGGTTATGCAGGCGGCTTTTTTGTCATCGAAGCGGACGAGTACGACACGGCATTTTTCGACAAGCGTTCTAAGTTTGTTCATTATCATCCGCGCACGGCGATACTCAATAATCTGGAATTCGATCACGCCGATATTTTCCCTGATTTAGCCGCTATCGAAACGCAGTTTCACCATCTGGTGCGTACTATTCCCGGACATGGGTTAATTGTGAGCAATGGGCGCGAAGCATCCTTGCAACGGGTGTTGGAGCGCGATTGCTGGACACCGATTGAGAAATTTGGTGAAAAACTTGGCAACGTGCAAGGTTGGAATATAAATCAATCCAACCTTATTACATTGAATGGTCAGCCGCAAGGCACGCTGCACTGGAATTTATTCGGTGAGCATAATCGTATGAATGCGCTGGCAGCCATTGCTGCTGCACGCCATGTGGGAGTGTCAGTGAAGCATGCTTTGGATGCCTTAGCTGAATTTAAAAATGTTAAGCGGCGCATGGAAGTGCGCGGGATTATTAAAGACATCACCATTTATGATGATTTCGCGCACCATCCCACCGCTATTACCACCACGCTGCAAGGCCTGCGTGACAAGGTAGGCAAGGCACGTATCTTGGCAGTGCTGGAACCGCGCTCCAATACCATGAGGCTCGGCATAATGAAAGATGCATTGCCGCAGAGTTTGCAAGCTGCCGATCAGGTATTTTGTTACAGCGCGGGGTTAGGTTGGAATGCACGAGTCGTGCTGGGCTCATTAGGCAAAAAATTACATGTGAGCGATGACCTGCCGGAATTAATTAGTTTGATTGCTGACGTAGCACTGCCCGGCGATCATATACTCATCATGAGTAACGGCGGTTTTGGCGGGATACATGAAAAATTGTTGTTGAGCTTAGCAGAACGATAGAAGGTGTGGCGTGTAAATGAAAGTACATCGAAAATCACTGCTGTCCGGTCAAACGCTCGACGCTGGCCGATACCAACGAGGCGCGAGACTGGCGTATTCACGCCGAATTTGCCCAGCGCCTGATCGAGCAAGCATGCAAGCTCTATGCGGGCGACAGCTTTGGCATCGAGCTTTCGAACACTGTCTACGCGTTGGCCTCGACGACTATCGATCTGTGTCTGTCGCTCTCCCCAGCTTCATCCACATCTCCGACGGTAAACTGGGCGACGTCAAAGCGCTCGACATCTTGGTGCTGGAGGCTGGGGCGATTTACGTCATGGATCGGGGTTATCTGGATTTCGAGCGGCTTTACACGATGCATCAGGCACAGGTCTTCTTCGTTACCCGCGCCAAGTCGAACACCAGGCTTAAGCGCGTCTATTCGGCTCCGGTAAATCGCAGCACAGGCATCATCTGCGATCAGAGCATTGCACTCATCGGCATCACCAGCCGCCAGGGCTATCTGGAGCATTTGCGCCGTATCCGATTCAAGGATCCAGAGATCGGGGAAACGCTGGTATTCCTGACCAACAATTTTACCTTGTTGGCTGCGACAGTATGCGCACTCTACAAGGCACGCTGGCAGGTGGAATTGTTCTTCAAGTGGATCAAGCAGCATCTTCGTATCAAGAAGTTCTACGGCAATTCCGAGAACGTGGTGAAGTCGCAAATATGGATCGCCGTGTCGGTCTACGTCCTCGTCGCCATCGTCAAAAAGCGCCTCAATCTGGATGCCTCATTCTACACTTTGTTACAGGTTTTTCCCCTCACAATTTTCAATAAGATACCCATTCAGCAGGCCTTTGCTGGCAACGATTACAAAACTATCGATGGGGTGCAATGCAACCAATTAAATCTATTCGCGGTTTAACCGGACAGCAGTGAACTAATTCCATTTCTCGTTAAAAACTACAATAATTTATCGGGTATAGGAGCGGCTTTAGCCGCGATTTATTCCAATTCGCGTTAAAAACGATAACTGTGTTGGCATCGTCCTCGGCTCCTAGCCGTACTCAAATGTACTGTCTTCGTCACCTCATCCTTGCCGTCTTGTTCTCCTTTCTAACGCAAAATGGAATTATTTGGGTTTCGCGGCTAAAGCCGCTCCTACACACATGTTGTTTCTAATGAGAAATGGAATAATTTACGTATTTGCGGCATACACTATATTTAATGCCACGCTCAACTACCATTTCCAACCACAACATATCAAACTGTTTTTTGCAGTGAAAAATCTTGCTGACAAGACATATATCGTGGATCGCACACGCGGAATTTTACCCGGTAGTCCACGGTTGGTTCAGGCTGGGATAAATTATTCCTTTTGATGAAAGTGGTTTTGCGTGCAGGTTGAATGCGCGTTTTTGTTGCCTAAAATTTCTAAATAAAAAAATTTCAGGCGTTCAATCTATCCAGCAACTCGCGTATTTTAATCGGGTCGTCGGCGCGTAATATTTTTTGTGCAATGGGCATCGTATCCGCCAGATTGGTGTGCAGGATGCGGTGCTTGATGCCGGGTAGCTGTGCGGTGTTCATAGAAAATTGGCGCAATCCCAAACCCAGCAATAAGCGCGTATAGGCTACTTCACCCGCCATCTCGCCGCACACGGAAATTTCAATTTTGGCCTTGTTCGCGGTGCTGATGATATGTGCCAATAAGTACAATACCGCAGGGTGCAGCGGGTCGTACAGGTGTGCCACATCTTCATCGGTGCGATCTATCGCCAAGGTATATTGAATCAGATCATTCGTGCCAATGGAAAGAAAACCCATTTTTTTGGTGAACGCATTTAATGCCAGGGCGGCGGCTGGAATTTCTATCATGCCGCCAATTTTTGTGTCGGGATTGTAGGGAATGCGCTCGCGATCCAAACTGGTTTTTACATCCGCAATGAATTTCAGCGTCTGATTAATCTCATGTGCGCCAGATAGCATCGGCACTAAAATTTTCATATTGCCGTAAACCGATGCCCGCAACAGTGCGCGTAATTGGGTGTGAAATAATGCTGGCTCAGTTAAGCACAAGCGAATAGCGCGCAAACCCAAAGCCGGATTGTTGGCTACACGTTGTGCGCCGTTTATTTGTTTATCTGCACCTAAATCAAATGTGCGTATGGTGACCGGCTTGCCAGCCATGCCCTCCATTACAGATCTGAATGCCTCAAATTGTTCTTCTTCGTCCGGCAAGTTGTCGCGATTAAGGAACAGAAATTCACTGCGAAACAAACCGATGCCCGTTGCGCCTGTTGCATGTACCTCAGCAAGATCATGCGGCAATTCAATGTTAGCATGCAGCTCTATGGTTGTGCCGTCTTGTGTGATAGCGGGTGTAGTCTTGAGCAGGCGAAGTTTCTGCTGCGCTTTTTCCCAATGACCTTGCCGCTGTTTATACTCGGCCAGTGTTTGCTTATCAGGATTAATAATGACTACACCCTGCGTGCCATCAACAATCAGCAAATCATTTTCCTGAGTAAGCTTGCGTGCCTGATGCAAGCCCATGACGCACGGTTTATTTAACCCGCGCACAATAATCGCAGTATGCGAAGTGGCTCCACCCAGATCGGTAAGAATGGCAGTAAATTGTTGTGGCTTAAGCTGTATTAAATCTGCCGGACTGATGTCATGCGCTATCAAAATCGCACTCACGTCATGTCGGGTAGCGCGCGGTACATGCCCTGGTTGCCCGGACAGAGTTTTGAGTATGCGCTCGACCACTTGCACGACATCGGCTTTTCTTTCGCGCAGATAAGCATCTTCAAACGATTCAAATTGCGTCGCCAACGTATCCATTTGCACCTTGAGTGCCCACTCGGCATTGCAATGTTCGCGTTCTATCATTTCACGCGGAGCCTGGCTGATATGCACATCCGCCAATATCATTAAATGTAGCTCTAAAAAAGAATCAAACTCTGCCGCTGCTTGCACAGGCCGATTACTGCGCAACGCCAGCAACCCTAAGCGCGTGGCTTCCAGCGCGGCATCGAAGCGTGCCACCTCTTCCGCCACCAATTTTTTTGGTAGGATGTAATGCGCCACTTCCAGCGTAATGTGTGACAGCAAGTGGGCGTGACCAATGGCAATGCCGCCAGAAACAGGAATGCCGTGTAGCGTTACACTCATTCACCCTCCCCAAAATAATTATTGATTAATGACAGAATCGCCTGCATTGCTTCGTTCTCTTTTTCACCACTGGTTTCAATATTGATGGTGCTGCCTTGCGCTGCCGCCAGCATCATGACTCCCATAATACTTTTTGCATTAACCCTTCGCCCTGCGCGCGACATCCAAACTTCGCATGGAAAACGCGATGCAAGTTGTGTTAATTTTGACGAGGCACGTGCATGTAGCCCAAGTTTGTTGATAATTTGTGCGTCTTGTTGCAGCATGACTTCCTCTTAATTCGGGCTACTCATTAGTTGGCCTCCGTGTTTACAAATATTGGGAGATTGGGCGAACGGCAAGTATTTTGTTCCGTTCGTGGTGAGTTTATTGAGGCATGAGTAGAGTCAATTTGTTCAATGCTTTCTTAATGAATTATTCGGGGAAAAAAATTATTTTGGCAAAGAGGCATCAATCGAAATAATATTTTCACGCCCACCCGTCAACGCTTTTTGCGTCACTTCAGCCAGCGTTTGCTGACAACATCCCATCACGCGCAGCAACATGGGCAAATTTACGCCTGTCACGCAGGTCACCTGTCCGGTCTGGCAGAGCTGCTGGGCAATGTTGCACGGGGTGGCACCAAACAAATCTGTCAGTAGCAATACTCCCTCACCTGTATTGAGTTGTGCGATCAACGCGCGACCCGCAAAATTTTTTTGTTGCACATTATCGTCAGCTAAAACAGCTATAGATTTGAGATTGGGCGGCACATCACCCATAACATGCTTGACACAGTCTATCAGGCTGTCACCTAGCCCATTATGAGTGATGAGTAAAATTCCGATCAATTCAGCTTCCTTTATTAAGCGGTTGCCAGTTACGGCACAACTTCAAATTTTGTTTGTGGGTCGGTCAACTCCAGCCGCTGGTGCATGGTGGCCGTTAAATGGACAGTACCGTTGTTATCAACCAGCAACGCGGTGGTTAAATTCATTTGCTTCGCCGCATTGCGCCAATTTTTAACGCCAGAAACAAATAATGGCTTGGAACTGGCATCTGATTTTACCCCTGCATCTGCACCTTGCGTTAGCACTGTCACCGCCTGGACGCCCTGCACAGGCTGTCCATTGCGCGGGTCGATCAAATGACAATAACGTTCACCTCCCAACATGAAATACCGCTGATAGTCGCCCGAGGTGCCAATGGCTTCACCATCGTTTAATTCCAGTGTAGCAATGGGTCCGGGTTTGCGTGGATGTTGAATACCCACCCGCCAGGCGCGTTCGCCATGTTTACCCAGTGCCAACAGATTGCCACCTATGTTAATGAGCGCATGGTTGATTCCTTGTTGCTTAAGCATCTGTGCTGCCCGATCCAGCGCATAACCTTTTGCATAGCCCCCCAGATCAAGCTGCACCGCCTGGTTGCGACTACTCACTTGCGACGTGCGCATATTTATATCGCTCATTTGCGCCCGTTTCGACACCCATGTCAATAATTCTTTATGGTCGGGCAGCGTAAGCTTAACTTCGTCGGCATGAAAGCCCCATAGTTTAATGATGCCCCCGATTGCTGGATTAAACAGCCCACCGGATTGAGCCGATAATTGTGTTGCATTGGTCAATATATTTGCCAACTCGGGCGTAACCTCCTTGCTTTTACCCTGAGCAAAAGCGGCGTTCAGCTCACTGAGTTCACTGGGCTTCCATGCATGCAACATGTTATGTAAGCGTCGAAATTCCTGCATAACCTCCGCTATGGCTGACTGGGCGCGCGCATGAGATTCGCCGTAAATGCTGATTTCAACCCGCGTGCCAAACACAAAACCTTGTTCCTGATAATACGGAGGGTTGCTGCAGGCTGCCGTGACCCATACCATCAAACTCAAGATCACCCATTTCAATCCAATCAAGCTAGTAACCTCACCATCAAGCCGATTCTTCCATGTGTTCCAGCTCAACGGCTGCAGCCAGCATAGCTAGTCTGGCGATTACACCATAGGCATAAAAACGATTTGGCGCATCATCGGGCAAACCCGCGTGGTTAGGTAAATTGCAACTGGTATCAAAAGCCAGTGGCACAAAATGCATACCTGGCGCATTCAGATTTTCATCAATGCGGCGTTCGGTATGCACACGATAAAAACCGCCCACCACAAAATGATCGATCATGTAAACCACAGGCTCTGACACCGCTGCATTGATACTTTCAAAGGTGTACACACCCTCTTGCACCAACACATCGGATACATGCAAGCCCTCTTTAACCACAGCCATTTTATTGCGCTGCTTGCGATTCAAGTCACGTACTTCACTGGCATCTTTAACTGTCATGATACCCATACCATAGGTTCCGGCATCGGCTTTAACGATGACGAATGGCTCGTCTTTGACACCATATTCAATATATTTCAAACGAATTTTTTTCAGTATTTTATCGACCTCGTTAGCTAGGCAATCTTCGCCCTCACGCGCCATAAAATCAATTTTTCCGCAACTGGAAAAATAAGGATTAATTAACCAGGGATCAATCTCGAGTAAGGCTGCAAACTCGCTGGCCACTGCATCATAGGCGCTGAAATGTTGCGATTTACGCCGTGTCGTCCAACCTGCTGCAAGAGGTGGCATGGTAGCTTGCTCCAGATTTTTTAGAATATCGGGCACGCCTGCGGAAAGGTCATTATTCAGCAACACTACGCACGGATCAAAACCTTCCACCATCAAGCGATTCCCTTTGCGCTGCATCGGCTCTAAGGTTATGTTTGCGCCATTCGGCAAGGATAGTTCAGTGGGCTGAGTAATTTCCGGCAACAAGGAACCGATATGTACTTTCATCCCGGCCTGCTTAAGAATCAAAGCCAGTTGCGCGACGTTCTGCAGATAAAACACGTTACGCGTGTGATTTTCCGGGATTAGCAACACGCCGCGCGCTTCCGGACAAATCTTTTCAATGGCGCTTTGTGCCGCTTGTATACACAGGGGTAAAAAATCATTACTTAAATTATTGAAGCCGCCGGGAAATAAATTGGTATCAACGGGAGCCAGCTTAAAACCACTGTTACGCAAATCAACCGAAGTATAAAAAGGAATCGAATGCTCCAACCACTGCGAGCGAAACCAATGTTCGATAGCTGGTTGAGCATTCAGTATGCGGCGCTCTAAATCAAGCACTGTGCCGTTTTGTGCAGTTGTAAGATGGGGAACCATATTGTTTCTTAAGTAACGAAGGAAACCATTCTATCTGATTGCTTATGGCAACATGAAGTCGCATTTTACGTCTGTCCACAGGAGTATTGCCTGTAGGGATTCTCTATCTAGGACTTGACCACTTCTTTATCCAACAGATCGAAGGCGTGGTCAGGTAATGCAGCCCGGGCATCACGGGTCGGTTCATCCAGGCACAGGCTGCGAAAGACTGCCAGAAGCGCTTGTCGCCGTTCAAACAGGAAACATCCTTCATCGCTTAAAGTCCTGTGTCAGCTATGGTTTTCAGCGATTCACTCCTTCATTTAACCGGACTCTACTGACTCTACTTTAGAGTTGCTCAGGGACGACTATAGACTCGGCACGATGAAGTTTGAACTTTTGTCGCGCATTTCAGTCCGATACGCATGGACAAAGAAGATGCTAGATTTCAGACATTGGAGCGGTTGCACGAGAGACGCAAGCAGGTCGTGCGGCTGCATCGCAAAGGAATTGGT
>CANJMS010000014.1 GCA_947475825.1 Nitrosomonadales bacterium | reverse complement strand
TGTGCATCACAGCAAGCCAGTCAAGAAATGGGCAGGGGAACATAAAGACCAAATCGAGTTGTTCTATCTGCCCAGCTACAGTCCGGAGCTAAACCCGGAAGAGCGGCTTAACGCCGATTTGAAGCACGCCATTTATACAAAGGTTCCGATACGCACCAAGGCTAAACTGAAAGCCGCAACAACCGAGCACATGCTGACATTGGAAAAATCACCTGAGCGTGTCAAAAAATACTTCCAAGATTCTCGCGTAAAATATGCGGCATGAAAACTTCAAACTTCATCTGGCCGGATCAATATCTTTATTCTTATCAAGGTTAGATTAAAATTAGATAGCGGTGCTAAATTGTGCTGGATGAGTATGGACGATATATCATGCAATTATCAAGATAAACAATAGGATGATATTGTCTATTGGAACCCAGAAAAATCCAATTTACAACTCTTTCACAGCGATAACACGAGTTCGAATCTCGTTGGGGACGCCACTTCGATCAGCGCAGCAGGTCTACATTACCCCCTTTTGTTTTTACGCAACCAGTTCGGCAATTTTGGGCGTTTGTTCCGTTTGAAACGGTGCGCCTCCTCTGGGCTTTTTCTTCTTGTGTTCATACATCATTGTGTCCGCGTGACTGAGCAAATCTTCAATCGAGTGATGCATTGCCGGATCAAAATCAACCAGACCATAACTAAACGTAATATCGTAGCCGCGCTTGGCTTGCACATTTCGCGCTGCCATATATGCCTGAAACGCTATCATTCTTTCGGTGATCTCTCGTTTGGTTACGTCGGTTAGCAACATCACAAACTCATCCCCACCCAGCCTTGCCACGACATCTGATTCACGGAATATGCCATCCAGTTGTTCGGCAAATTCAACCAGCGCGTTGTCGCCCTCGTTGTGCCCAAAGGTGTCATTGATAGCCTTGAAATTGTTTAAATCAAAAAACACCAATGTGGCCGAACTATTATGGCGAATACACCAAGCCAGTAGTTTGTTGGAAATAGACATAAAACCCCGTCTATTGGGTAGATTGGTCATTTCATCCAGGGTCGCCATCTGCACGGCTATCAATTCTTTTTCTACCATGCTCGCCAGATCCTTTAACAACGCGACTTGTTCCAGACTGAAATTGCGCGGCTGAGAATCGACTATACACAAAGTGCCTATTTTCCATTTATGCATCACGGTGAGCGGGTACCCCACATAAAAGCGAATTTTTGGATCACCGACTACCAGTGGATTGTCGGCGAATCTTTCGTCCTGAGTGGCATCGGGAATAATTAAAGCTCCGTCGCCCAAAATCGTATGCCCGCAAAAAGAAATATCGCGGGATGTTTCGCTGGCATTATTAATACCGATGCACGATTTGAACCATTGCCGATTTTCATCCACCAGGCTTACCAGCGCGATAGGCACATCAAACATGGCTTAGCCATGCGGGTCAGCCGATCAAAGCGATCTTCGGCGAGCGTATCCAAAACATTCAGTGAATGCAGGGCTTTTAATCTGGACCCTTCATTGGGCGGAATGGCAGGTTTTATCATTTCTATCTCCTGTGTGAATGCAATTGCAAATTTGGGTATAGCGTTCCCTCGGATGAAATGCGCAGGACTCGCTCAACTTCCTTATCGGTATGGGTGAGGAATTCTTTAATTGTGCGGAGGATAGCAATAAGGGTGCGGTTTTACGGAAGAAATGTATAGGAAAAAATAATTTAGCAACGCAAATCACTACTGGTTATAGGTAAGTTGCACTGTGAAATTCGCAGTGCCAGTGCAGCCACAAGTTTTATTCTAAGGGAGGGAGGGTTTTGATTGATGTCCCTGACAAATTGTGTGTTTTTATTTCGAGGAAGAGGGAGTAGCTACTTTGGTCTGGCAAAGCCGCTTAATTTGTAAAGTAGTGTGGCGGTTGAGTTGCTTACCTGCTTAGGGTACAATGCGCGCCCTGTCTGGATGAGGCTTTTTCACCAGGCAGGAAATTCGCACACTCGTTCAAGTTGGGGTGCTCTTTGCTTTAAAGAGTCGTTCTGACGAGTGGAGGACTAACCCTTAACACTAGGAGTAATTTATGGCTGTAACCATGCGTCAAATGTTGGAAGCGGGTGTTCATTTCGGACATCAAACCCGTTACTGGAATCCCAAGATGGCACCATTTATTTTTGGTCATCGCAATAAGATTCATATTATCAATTTGGAAAAAACCGTTACCTTGTACAACGACGCGCTGAAATTTGTACGCAAATTATCTGCAAACAAGGGCTCGGTGCTGTTTGTGGCAACCAAGCGTCAGGCGCGTGAGATTATCAAGGAAGAAGCCATGCGCTGCAGCTGTCCTTATGTGGATAACCGTTGGCTGGGCGGCATGTTGACCAATTTTAAAACAGTGCAATTATCAATTAAGCGTTTGCATGATTTGGAGGCGTTGATGGCAGATAGCGTGGCCTTATCCAAAGTTTCCAAAAAAGAAACATTGATGATGCAACGCGAATTAGAAAAGCTGGAGCGTAGTTTGGGTGGCATTAAAAATATGGGTGCGCTGCCTGCTGCAATTTTTGTGATAGACGTGGGCTACCAAAAAGGTGCCATTGTTGAAGCGCAGAAGCTGGGCATCCCGGTAATTGGCATAGTAGATACCAACACCTCACCGTTAGGGGTGGACTACATTGTGCCGGGCAATGATGACTCAACGCAGGCGATCAGACTGTATGCGCGTGGTATGGCTGATGCCGTGCTGGAAGGTCGCGAGCAGGCACTGAATGAAGTGGTCGCGCTGGCTGCAGGAGAGGCGGCGTAAGCAGCCCGTTGAAAAACTATTACGCTTGCAAATACTTTGTCGAAGTGGGGTAAGCAGGCAAGCCGCGAAGCGGCGGCTCGCAAAAATACCTCGAAATGCTCATTGACTCACATGTCAACTCCGCTTTTTCGGTATTTATCTTCGTGTCTGGATTGTGTGCGTTTGGGCCGTGCTCATAACCTTTTTCAATGAGTGACTGGGGGCGCAAGCCCCCTTTTTTGTGATTTAGTAATTTTGATGATTAATTTAAGGAGCAGGGCAATGGCGGAAGTTACCGCAGGAATGGTTAAAGAATTGCGCGAGGCAACTGGTCTCGGCATGATGGAATGCAAAAAAGCGCTGATGGAAACGAATGGCGATTTTAAGGCAGCCGAAGAATTTTTACGCATTAAAAGCGGTGCAAAAGCCAGCAAGGCCGCATCGCGTGTAGCTGCTGAAGGCGTGGTGAGTATATTTGTCAGCACCAATGGTAAAACAGGCGCGTTGGTCGAAGTCAATTGTGAAACTGATTTCATGGCCAAGAACGAAGTCTTTGTCGCGTTTGCTAAAGACGTAGCGCAAGCCATTGTAGAACGTGACCCGGCAGACGTAACAGCACTTGCCGCAGCGAAATTAGCCAGTGGCAGTAGTGTAGAAGAAACGCGCGCCGAGTTGGTAATGAAGCTGGGTGAGAACATCAACATTCGTCGTTTTGTACGCTACAACACAGCAGGCAGGCTGGCGGCTTATTTGCATGGCAGCAGGATTGGTGTGTTGGTCGATTACAGCGGCGGCAATGACACGCTGGGAAAAGATATTGCCATGCATATTGCAGCCAGCAAGCCGATTTGTGTTTCTTCTAGCCAAGTGCCGCAAACGACTTTGGATCAGGAGCGTAAAATTTACACTGCACAAGCGGCGGAAAGTGGCAAGCCCGCGAATATCGTTGAAAAAATGGTAGACGGTCGTATCGCTAAATATCTGGCGGAAGTGACCTTGATGGGTCAGCCTTTTGTGAAAGACCCCGACACCTTGGTGGAAAAATTTCTGTCCAAGCAAGGCGCACAGGTTAAGGCTTTCCAAATGTTTGTGGTAGGTGAAGGAATTGAAAAAGTGATAGTAGATTACGCGGCGGAAGTGGCCGCTGCTGCTAAGGTGTAAACATGGCGGCTATTCCAAAATACAAACGCATCATGCTCAAGCTGTCGGGTGAGGCTTTGATGGGCGATGACAGCTACGGTATCAATCGTGAAGTCATTGAGCGTATCGTTGCTGAAATTGGTGAAGTCGTAGCATTGGGCGTGCAAGTTGCAATCGTAATTGGTGGCGGTAATATATTTCGTGGTGTTGCTCCGGCTGCCGCGGGTATGGATCGCGCGACCGCGGATTACATGGGCATGTTGGCCACAGTCATGAATGCAATGGCCTTGCAGGATGCGATGAAACGTTTTGGTCTGGGGTGTCGCGTGCAATCCGCACTGAATTTGGAGCAAGTGGCTGAACCATTCATACGTGGCAAAGCATTACGTTACCTGGAAGAGGGCAAAGTGGTGATATTTGGTGCAGGCACCGGCAATCCATTTTTTACGACGGATACTGCGGCTGCATTGCGCGGCGTGGAAATGTCGGCAGAAGTGGTTATCAAAGCTACCAAAGTTGATGGTGTCTATACCGCTGACCCAAAATTGGATAAAACAGCCACGCGTTATTTAAAGTTGAGTTTTGATGAGGCAATTGGCAAAAATCTAAAAGTGATGGATGCAACCGCACTGACACTGTGTCGTGACCAAAGTTTACCTATTATCGTCTTTAGCATTTTCAAGCATGGGGCATTGAAGCGCGTGGTGATGGGGGAGGATGAAGGAACTTTGGTGCATTGTAATTAACGCTTGATTGGTCGAGTGGAGGAAAATAATGATTGCAGATGTTAAAAAAAATACTGAAATGAAAATGGCTAAGTCGCTGGAGGCGCTTAAGGCAGATTTTGGAAAAATCCGCGCTGGACGTGCGCACATCGGCATTTTAGATCACGTCATGGTCGATTATTACGGCACTGCTACACTTATTTCACAAGTGGCCAACATCACTCTCATTGATGCACGCACTATCGGCGTGCAGCCGTGGGAAAAAAAGCTGATAGGCACAGTCGAAAAAGCCATACGGGATGCCGATCTGGGGCTGAACCCCTCCACTAATGGCGACGTGATTCGTGTGCCCATGCCGGTTTTGACTGAGGAGCGCCGGCGTGACTTGATTAAGGTGGTGCGTGCGGAAACCGAAACGGCCAAGGTTGCAATTCGCAATGTGCGCCGTGATGCCAATGAGCAGTTAAAAAAAATGTTGAAGGACAAAGATGTTAGTGAGGATGATGAACGCCGCGCACAAGATGAGGTACAGAAGTTGACTGATCGCTTTATAGCTGAAGTCGATAAAGCCTTACAAACCAAAGAAGCAGAATTGCTGGCGGTTTAATTTCACTGCACCGATAAAAGCGATCACTGTGTACCCGCAAGGAGTGCGCCGTGGTTGTAAGAGGGCTACAGCCCCAACAACACACGCTGTTAGTTTCGTTTTTTTGCCATTTGTCGTGCTTTATATACTATCGTTGCCGCCTCATCCTCGTCGTCCGGTACTCCTTTGTATTGGGAAGCGGAGCAACCTGGGCAATATGGTAATTCAGAGGGAGTGGCAAGTCGTTTTTCAAGTTATATTAATCGCTACTTATTTTTCTGTTTTCACTGTGCTTGATCGGAATTCTTGATGGCGTTATTTCAAAGCTCTACCTGCGACATTCCAATTGCGCCACAAGTGCCTCGCCATATTGCCATTATCATGGATGGTAATGGGCGCTGGGCGAAGCAGCGTTTTATGCCGCGTGTGGTAGGACATAAGCGCGGCGTGGAAACCGTGCGCGAGGTAGTTACAGCCTGCCGTAGTTTAGGCGTGGAATATCTCACGTTGTTTGCCTTCAGCAGTGAAAACTGGCGGCGGCCTGCTGACGAAGTGACCTTTTTGATGGATTTGTTTTTGAAAATGCTGGAGCACGAAGTCAGCAAATTGCATGAAAATAATATCCGTCTGAAAATCATCGGAGATCGCAGTCGCTTCGATGATAATTTGCAACGCCATATTGCCGAAGCTGAGCAACTCACCCAGCATAATTCCAATCTGACTTTAACCGTTGCTGCTAACTACGGTGGTCGTTGGGATATATTGCAGGCCACCCACGCCATGTTGCGTAATCGTCCTGAGTTGGCCTCATCTTTCACCGAAGAAGATTTAGCCCCCTATCTTTCCATGCACTATGCGCCGGAGCCGGATTTGTTTATCCGCACTGGGGGCGAAGAGCGCATCAGCAATTTTTTATTGTGGCAATTGGCTTATACCGAGCTATATTTTACGGATACTTTGTGGCCAGCTTTCGATGCGGCAGCGTTGAATTTAGCTATTCAATCCTATCAAGCGCGTGAGCGCAGATTTGGCCGCACAAGTGATCAACTGCACATGAACGGCAGATAGATGCTTAAGCAGCGCGTTATTACAGCCATCATTTTATTGGCAGGATTTCTGGGCGCATTATTCTATATGCCGGACTTGCTATGGGTCGGACTGATAATCGGTATTGTGCTGATCGGTGTGTATGAATGGGCGCGGCTGGCCAAGTATTCCAGCTCGGGCACCGATATTTATTTATGCTTGAGTCTATTACTCATGCTGGCAGTAGTCTGGGTCAATATTTCCTACCCCACATATTCTGAATTTCTGCATCTGGTTGTTTATGCGCTGGCTGGTGGGCTATGGGTATTGATCGTTCCAGCTTGGATGATAGGTGGCTGGCAAGTACGGCAACCCTTGCTGCTAGCGTTGATAGGCTGGGTGTTGTTGATTCCCACAGGCTTGGCGATGGTGGATTTGCGTGTACAAAGTCCTTGGTTACTGCTGTGCATAATGAGCATCGTATGGATGGCTGATATTGCCGCGTATTTCACGGGGCGCAAATTTGGCAAACACAAGCTTGCGCCCGGCATCAGCCCCGGGAAAACTTGGGAAGGCGTGGGCGGCGCATTATTTGGCGTTTCACTGTATATGCTGATTTTAATTTGGGCAAGCTGGCTTCCTGCCTCGCAGCAAATGTATCCGGGCATTTTGTTTTTAGCGGTTTGGATTATTGTCGGCTTTGCAGTTATCGGCGATTTATTTGAATCCGCTATCAAGCGGCAGGCGGGCGTAAAAGACAGTGGCGCAATTTTGCCCGGTCATGGCGGCTTATTGGATAGAATTGATGCGCTGACTTCCACCTTACCAATCACGGCAGGTGTATTGTTATTGCAAAGACTGATATGAAACCCAAAAGACATATATGAGTACTAACAATATGTATGAATAAAGTTAAGAACCTCACCATACTAGGTTCTACGGGCAGCATTGGAGTGAGCACACTCAATGTGGTGGCGCGCCATGTGGATCGTTATCGTGTGATCGCGTTGACCGGACAGCGGCAAGATGAGGTGTTGTTCGAGCAATGTGTGCGCTTTAAACCGCGCTATGCTGTATTGCTGGATGAGGCAGCTGCGGCGCGTCTCACCACGCGCTTGAGTCATGCAGGCTCTGCGACGCAGGTCATGCAAGGTGCGGCAGCACTGGAATTCGTGGCCGCTTTGCCGGAAGTGGATACCGTGATGGCTGCAATAGTTGGCGCGGCTGGACTGAATCCCACACTGGCCGCAGCGCGCGCAGGTAAAAAAATTCTATTAGCCAATAAGGAAACGCTGGTAATGGCTGGGCGGATTTTTATGGATGCTGTGCAAAAATCGGGCGCGACATTGTTGCCGATAGACAGTGAACACAACGCGATCTTTCAAGCATTACCCAATGGCTACGCGAGTGCGGACTGGCCGATCAGCGGCGTGAGCAAAATTTTGCTGACCGCATCCGGCGGCCCTTTCCGCAACACGCCCCTAGCCCAATTACAGCATGTCACACCGGAGCAAGCTTGTGCCCATCCGAACTGGAGCATGGGGCGCAAAATCTCGGTTGACTCAGCCACCATGATGAATAAAGGCTTGGAGGTCATCGAGGCGCACTGGCTATTCAATGCACCTGCAGAAGCGATTCAGGTGATCGTGCATCCGCAGAGCATTATTCATTCATTGGTGCAATATGTGGATGGCTCGGTGCTGGCGCAGATGGGCAATCCCGATATGCGTACCCCGATAGCACATGGCTTGGCTTATCCCGAGCGTATGACTTCGGGTGTCGCACCCCTGGATTTGCTAAAGGTAGCGGCGCTTAATTTTGAAGCGCCAGACTTTGTGCGCTTCCCGTGTCTGGCTTTGGCCTATCAGGCGTTACGTGCAGGAGGCACTGCCCCTGCCATATTGAATGCTGCCAACGAAGTGGCGGTGGCAGCGTTTCTTGAGCGCCGCATTTCATTTTTGACGATTGCAAAAATTATTGCCGAGGTGCTGGTAAGGCTACCGGCCAATACGACGCTTACTCTGCAAGATGTACTCGCCGCTGATGCTGCGGCACGCGATGTCGCACAAAATTTAATATCCAGTGAAATAAATAACAGCGAGCTTAAAAATAAGGCGCACATTGCATGACTTCATTATTGGCTTTTATCGGCGCTATCGCGTTGCTTGTGGTGATTCATGAATACGGCCACTACTGGGTAGCGCGCAAGTGCGGCGTAAAAGTGTTGCGCTTTTCGGTCGGCTTCGGCACGGTTTTGTACAGCAAACGATTTGTAGGTGGCGAAACGGAATGGGTTATTTCCGCGATTCCACTGGGCGGTTACGTCAAGATGCTGGACGAGCGTGAAGGCAATGTGGTCGATGAGGAATTGCAATTCTCTTTCAATCGCAAACCGGTATTGCAGCGCATGGCGATAGTGGTGGCGGGACCGTTAGCTAATTTATTGTTGGCTATTGTGTTGTATGCAGCATTGTTCATGTACGGCGTGCCTGGTCTAAAACCCATATTGGGCGAGGTTCTTCCAGCTACACCTGCTGCCAATGCACAAATGCTCATGCAAGAAACCCTTATCAGCATCAATGGGCAAGCCATTCAAAGTTGGGAGCAGGTACGCTGGATTTTGCTGGATGCAGGTCTGCAAGGAACTGAAGTGCGCATCGAAGGGCAGACTGCTCAGGGAGAAGCACGTAGTCATGTGTTGGATATGCGGGTGCTGACGGCTAGTGATTTTGATGGTGATTTTTTACGCAAGCTTGGCTTGCAGCCATATCAGCCTTTAATTCCGCCAGTCGTGGGTAAGCTGGTAGCAGGAGGAGTAGCGGAACGCGCGGGTCTATTGGCGGGTGACCATATTCTTGGGGTGGATGGGCGGGATGTTGAGCGCTGGGATCAGTTGGTAGAAATTGTACGCAGCCATCCCGCGCAATCTATGCGCTTTGAAATTGAACGGGCAGGCAGTTTGCTGATGCTCAACATCACACCAGAATCCGCTGATGAGAATGGTAAAGCGATCGGTAAAATTGGCGCAGCACCGCAGATTGATAAAAGTAAATTTGAGGCGATGTTAACCGAGGTGCGGTATCCACCACTGGCCGCATTCAAACAGGCGATAGTCAAAACTTGGGAAACCAGCATCCTGAGTTTGAAAATGATGGGCAAAATGATTACAGGTGAAATGTCCCTCAAAAATCTGAGCGGGCCGATCACCATCGCAGATTATGCCGGACAATCCGCGCAGATCGGGGTGGTAGCTTACTTAAGCTTTTTGGCGCTAATCAGTATTAGCATCGGCGTGCTTAATTTACTCCCCATTCCTATGTTGGATGGTGGACACTTGCTGTATTACCTGGTCGAATTTTTTAAGGGTTCGCCTGTTTCAGAAAAGTTATGGGAGGCCGGACAAAAAGTCGGGATTACGCTGTTGCTTACTTTGATGGTGCTGGCGTTATTTAACGACATTAGCCGCTTGTTTTTAGGTTAAAACATTACATGAAATTTATTGCGGCGCTATTTGCAAAGCTTGTAGGGCTCTCTTTGCTATTGACCACCCCCTTGGTTATGGCGATTGAGCCTTTTGTAGTTAAGGATATTCGAGTTGAAGGCATACAACGTACCGAGGTAGGGACAGTATTTAGTTATCTGCCAATCAAGGTAGGGGATAGGCTGGATGACGAGCGCGCCACTGCTGCGATACGCGCACTCTTTGCCACGAGTATGTTTAATGATATTCGGCTTGAAGTGGACCAGGGCGTGTTGATTGTGCAGATACGCGAGCGCCCGACCATCGCCAGCATTGCTCTGGATGGTATTAAGGATTTTCCGCAGGAAAAAATTCTTGAAAGCCTTAAATCTGTGGGTTTGGCTGAGGGGCTTATTTTTGATAAAGCCACGCTGGATAAGGCCGAGCAGGAACTTAAGCGGCAATATGTGGCGCGAGGAAAATATGGCGCAGCAGTGAAAACGACTATTACTGAGTTGGAGCGTAATCGTGTTGGAGTCAACCTAAATGTGACTGAAGGGGAGACTTCAAAAATTAGTCAAATTAACATCATCGGAAATAAGGCCTATAGCGAAGCTGAATTGCATGCTTTGATGGAATTAAGCGCGCCCGGCTTCTGGAGCTGGTTCACCAAAGATGACCAGTACTCCAAACAAAAATTATCTGCGGATTTGGAAACAATACGCTCATTTTATTTGGATGCTGGTTATCTGGAATTTGTTATTGAATCTACGCAAGTGTCCATCACCCCAGACAAAGAGGAAATATATATCACCATCAAAGTGCGTGAAGGTGATAAGTACACCGTCTCGGACATTAAGCTGGCAGGCGCGCAGCACATATTGCCACATGAAGAAATGCGTAAGTTGATTACAGTCATGCCAGGTAGCGTTTTTTCTCGTAAGGAATTAACCGAATCGGCTAAAAAAATAAGTGACCGTCTGGGCGAAGATGGTTATGCATTTGCCAACGCCAATGCGGTGCCGGAGCTGGATAAAGTGAACCACAAAGTGGCGTTTACTTTTATGGTTGATCCAGGGATGCGTGCATATATCCGACGTATTGATATTACCGGCAATACTAAAACACGAGATGAGGTGATCCGGCGTGAATTTCGCCAGATGGAAGGGGCGTGGTTTGATACGAGCAAAATTAAAAAATCCAAGCAGAAAGTGGATCGCCTGGATTTTTTTAGCGAAGTGAATATTGAGACCCCCCAAGTAGCCGGTACCAATGATCAGCTGGATATTAGTTTATCAGTGAAAGAAAAGCTGACTGGTGATTTTTCGCTGGGAGCAGGGCTCTCCAGTGGCCAAGGCCTGATTTTTACTGGCTCGGTCACAGAGCGTAATTTGTTTGGTACGGGCAATCATCTCACCACACAAATCAACACCAGTAAGATCAACCAAATGTACTCGCTGTCATATACCAACCCGTATTACACCGACGAGGGGGTAAGTCGCAGTTTCGATTTGTATAAGCGCGATGTGAATTCTGCGCGTACAGCTGTAATTAGCCCCTATAGAACACAAACACTGGGCACTGGGATGCGCTTTGGCGTACCTATAGGAGATGATGAAAGCATTTTTTATGGACTGTCAGTGGAGCAGACCGCCCTTTCCGTTGGAACAGCCAGTCCGGCGAGGGTTATCCAATATGTGGACTTGTTTGGTGCCTCAACAACAAATCTGACTGGTACGATAGGCTGGGGTTATGATAATCGTGACAGCGCGATTTATACTACGGAGGGAACAGTTCAGCGCGCGACTGTATCAGCCACCCTGGCTCCATCGGATCAAAAGTATTATAAGTTGAATTATCAGCATCAGTGGTTCTACCCGCTTAGTAAAACTTTCACCCTGCGCTTAAATGGCGAGCTTGCCAAGGCTAGTGGTTATGACGGGGAAGTGTTGCCCTTTACCCAGAACTATTATGCTGGTGGACCTGATTCGGTGCGGGGCTATCGAACCAATTCTTTGGGGCCGCGTGATGAACTGGGCAATTCGCTGGGTGGCGATAAGCGCGTGATCGGTAACATGGAGTTATTGTTCCCCATGCCCGGCTTGACCGCAGAAAAATCGGTGCGCTTGAGCGCATTTATTGACGGCGGTGCGGTATATGGCCCCGGGAATGTGACAGGTACGACTGGCTTGCGCTACGCTGCAGGTATGGCATTAATTTGGATATCACCCGTGGGGCCGCTGAAGATTAGCATGGCAAATGGATTAAATAGGCAACAGAGTGATAAGTTGGATAAAATACAATTTACACTGGGATCAATGTTTTAACTTTTAGCGAATCATTTTAGCGGTTGAATTTCAGATCGTTTTAAATTTAAGTAAGGAGTAGATTGTGCATATTAACCAAATCAAAAAATTAAACTTTAGAAGTTCAAAATTGAATAGCTACGTTGCTAAATGGCTGGCTATGCTGATGCTATCTGTATGCCTGCCCGTAATGGCACAGGATTTTCGCGTGGGCATCGTGGACACTGACCGTGTGTTGCGAGAATCTGTGCAAGCCATCCAGGCGGAAAAGCAAATTGAGCGGGAATTTTCTGCACGCGACCGAGAAATTAAAGTGTTGGCAAAACAGATCAGGGATTTGCAGAGCGTGTTGGAGAAAGAAGAGGTCACGCTGTCTCAATCCGAGCGACGCAATAAAGATCGCGAATTAGCCAATTTGAATATGAATATGCAGCGTATACAGCGCGAATTTACCGAAGATTTGAATCAGCGTAAGCAAGAGGAGTTATCAGGTGTGTTAGCAATTGCCAACAAGGCAATTAAGGTGATCGCGGAGAAAGAGAAATATGATTTGATTTTGCAGGAAAAGGTTTACCACAATCCCAATATCGACATTACCGCAAAAGTGCTAAAACAAATGGCGACTGAAACGGGTTCAGCTACGCATTAAATTAAAAAGCCAGGTTGTATGGATCGTAAAAATTATCAACTCGATGCAATTACTGAAAAATTTGGCGGCCAAGTTTTAGGGGATGGCACCACTTCAGTCAATCAGGTTGCCACACTGGAAAGTGCCCGTGTAGGAAATCTCACTTTTCTCGCCAATAGTCGCTATCGCGCGCAACTTGCTACGACCCATGCGGCAGCGATTATTGTCGGCGTGGCTGATGCAGAATCAACCTTGTTACCGCGCATCGTATGTAAAAATCCCTATTTATATTTTGCCAAAGTATCTGCATTTTTAAATCCCCCGCAACAATTGCAACCGGGCATACATACCAGTGCTGTGATCGGTGAGGGCGCGCAGATTCATCCGACTGCACATATTGCTTCTCATGTTGAAATTGGAGCAAGGGCTAAAATTGGTGCGGGCAGTACAATTATGTCTGGGTGCAGCATAGGTGCAGACACGGTGCTGGGTGAACATGCTTTGTTGTATCCGAGAGTGGTGGTGTATCACAATTGTGTATTGGGTAATCGGTTAATTGTTCATTCTGGTGCAATCATCGGCTCAGATGGGTTCGGTTTGGCGCTGGATGATGATCGCTGGTTAAAAATTCCACAGATTGGTCGCGTAATCATTGGTGATGATGTGGAAATAGGCGCGAATACAACCATAGATCGGGGTGCTTTGGATGATACGGTTATTGGTGATGGGGTGAAACTGGATAACCAGATTCAAATTGCACACAATGTTCGCATCGGCGAACATACTGTGATGGCTGCAGCAAGTGGCATTGCGGGTAGCTGTGTTGTCGGTCGATACTGCCGCATCGGAGGGCACGCTGGAATTTTAGGGCACATTCAGATTGCTGACCATGTGGAAATTTCATCTCATACTATGATTGGTAAATCCATACGCGAGCCAGGAGCGTACACTGGAATTTTTCCATTCAGCAGTGCCCAAGCATGGCGCAAAAATGCTGTTCAAATTCGTCATTTGAATGAGTTGGTTGAAAGAATAAAAACGCTGGAACAAGAGATTTTAAAAAAGGAAAGCTGATGAGCACAGAGCAAATAATTGCGAATACGCAAATGGATATTCATGAGGTGTTGGAATATTTACCGCACCGTTACCCGTTTTTGCTGATAGATCGCGTGTTGTCATACGATGTTGGCAAAGAAATTACCGCGCTCAAAAATGTGACGATCAACGAACCATTTTTCGGTGGTCATTTCCCGCACCATCCGGTGATGCCGGGTGTGCTGATTGTTGAGGCGATGGCGCAGGCCACAGCGATTCTGACATTTAAGACAACAAACACCAAACCCAATGATAAGTTAATTTATTATTTTGTGGGTATTGATGGGGCACGCTTCAAAAAACCAGTGACGGCAGGCGATCAGCTTGTTATCAATGTGAAGCTTTTACGCGTCATACGTGGCATGTGGAAGCTGGCTGGCACAGTTACGGTAGATGGGCAAGTGGTCACCGAGGCTGAGCTTTTATGCACGGTGAGGGAGCTATGATTCGTCAATCAACTGCGCTGATTCATTCGACTGCAATAGTGCATCCGGGAGCAAAACTTGCGGCTGATGTTACCGTGGGGGCGTATTCGATTATTGGCGAACACGTGGAGATCGATGCGGGCACTACTGTTGCATCGCATGTGATGATCGGTGGCCATACGCGCATCGGCAAACACAATAAAATTTTTCAGTTCAATTCTTTGGGTGAAGTGCCGCAGGATAAAAAATATGCGGGCGAACCGACGCGGCTTGAAATTGGTGACCACAATGTCATCCGCGAATTTTGCACCTTTAATCTGGGCACTTCGCAGGATGTCGGGGTAACACGCATCGGCCACCATAATTGGATCATGGCGTATGTTCATATTGCTCACGATTGTCAAATTGGCAACCACACTATTTTTGCCAACAATGCGCAATTAGCTGGGCATGTGTGTATAGAAGACTATGTCATTCTGGGTGGATTTACTGGCGTGCATCAATTTTGTAAAATTGGCGCGCATGTAATTACTGGCATCAACACGGTATTACTGCAGGACGTGCCGCCATATGTTCTGGTTTCCGGCCACCCTTCTGCGCCGCATGGCATTAACTCGGAAGGTCTGAAGCGACGTGGTTTTTCAGGCGATGCAATTATGACCATCAAACGCGCTTACAAAACATTATACAAATCAGAATTGACCCTGGAGCAGGCTAAGAAAGAAATTCTTGGGCAAGCAGCTGAACATCCAGAACTCACTATACTTGTTGATTTTTTGAGTAAAGCTGATCGCGGCATAGTCCGTTAATTTTTGTCATGACACAGTCTGTTAAAGTTGTCGGCATGGTCGCAGGGGAGGCTTCGGGTGATCTGCTTGGCAGCCACTTGATGGCAGCACTGCAGAAAGAAATGCCAGGGATAAAATTCATTGGAATTGGCGGGCCAAAAATGCAGGCTGCCGGCATGGAAATATTGTTCCCCATGGAGAAGCTGGCGGTGCGTGGCTATGTTGAGGTGTTGCGCCACTTTTTTGAGATAGTCGACATACGCATCCAATTACGCACCCATTTTATTTCGTCCCCCCCCGATTTATTCATTGGCATTGATGCGCCGGATTTCAATCTTGATTTAGAGCTCGCGCTTAAAGAGCGTGGCATTCCAACCGTGCATTATGTCAGCCCTTCTATCTGGGCATGGCGCGGTGAGCGTATTCATAAAATCAAGCGCGCGGTCTCGCATATGCTGGCCTTATTTCCATTTGAAGTGCCTTTGTACGAAAAGGTGGGCGTGCCCGTCACTTATGTCGGCCATCCCCTTGCGGACCTGTTGCCATTAGTGCCGGATCGCACAGCCATGCGTGAACAAATGCGTATCCCGTTACAGCAGAAAGTATTTGCACTGCTACCGGGTAGTCGGCAAAGCGAAGTAAAATTTTTGGCGAAAACTTTTATTGAAACTGCAAAAATAATTTTGCAGAAATTTCCCGAGGCGCAATTTTTAGTCCCGCTTGCTAGTCGTGAAACGCGCAATATTTTTGAAGAAGCTTTGTATCAGTGTGAGGCAAAAAGCTTACCTATCACGTTGCTTTTTGGCCACGCGCATGAAGCGATGATAGCAGCAGACGGAGTGCTGGTTGCATCTGGCACAGCCACGTTGGAAGCAGCATTACTCAAGCGCCCGATGGTTATCACATACAAAATGTCTGGTCTCACGTTTTGGTTGATGAAGCGTAAAAAACTTCAACCCTACGTTGGTTTGCCCAACGTACTGGCAGGGAAATTTGTTGTGCCAGAAATTTTGCAGGATGATGCGACCCCCGAAAATTTAGCGCAGGCATTGTTAAAATTGATGGAGGATAAAAAAGCGATGGAAGAATTAGAAGCGCAATTTACTACAATGCATCTTCAACTAAAGCAGGATACCGCACAAAAAGCGGCGCAAGCTTTGTTGCCTTATTTGGGTAGATGAAGACATTGTTGGTTTGCGGGGTAGATGAGGCTGGACGCGGCCCTTTGGCTGGGTCAGTATATGCAGCCGCCGTAATATTAAATGACCAGCACCCAATTCATGGCTTGGCAGATTCCAAGAAACTCAGCGAAAAAAAACGCGATTTTTTCGCCATTGAAATTAAACAACACGCAATCGCATGGGCAATTGCCACCGCCTCAGTTGAAGAAATTGATCAGTTAAATATTCTGCGTGCTAGTTTGTTAGCTATGCGTCGTGCAATTGAAGCTTTGCGTGTGCGGCCACAACAAGTTTGGGTGGATGGGCTGTATTGCCCCGATACGGACATTCCTAGCCGCGCCATTGTTCAGGGTGACAGTAGCGTGCCAGCAATCTCAGCCGCCTCCATTCTGGCTAAAACAGCACGTGACGCAGCCATGCTGCAATTGCACCAACGTTATCCGCAATACAATTTTGCCGCACACAAAGGGTATCCCACTGCGGCACACGTGGCAGCATTGAAGGTATATGGTGTCACGCCAGAACATCGAAGAAGTTTTAAACCAGTACGAGATTTACTTAGGGAAGCACTGATTTAATCCTCCATGAGCCTCGTTGCAGACCAAGTTGTGATGATCGCAAGGCGTATCCCGAAGGCCAGGGGTCATTCTCCCTGGCGAGGGGTGCAACACAGCGAGTGCGCAATTTGGTCGCAACCCATACGGGACGTGGCTTTACGGGCGGCCTGCATTGTCGCAAGGCTAGCCAAGGGAACGACCCTTAGCGTCACCTTGCTCCGTGCATTCCATCCCGCAAAGCCGATGTCGCGACCATGTGGGATTAAATCAGTGCTTCCTTAGTAAGGATACTTAATAAAGCACGCTTCAATCTAAAAACTGCAGAGGAAAAAAATTCCCCCGAAAAATCAAAGTGGCACAATCCAGTGTCTTCTTCCGCCAATACATATTGCAGATTCTCTCGCTAATAACTATAGGATGCCAGCAAGCCAGCCCCAAAATTCGGGCTGGCATTGGTAAGTCCAACTAGCCCATAGGTATTGAAAGACCAGTTTTTATCATGTCTCCAATTCCAATACAGGCTCACTTCCTTGCCTGGAGGTCGACCATTGAGTGTGGCTTGGCGGTAATCAAAAATCACACCTAGCTGTGTCATTGAATCCAGCCGCGTTGACAATCCGATTGACCATAGCCATACATTATTAAGTGCCCGTTGAGGTAGGTCACCCTTGATTCGATACCCCACGCTGCCAAACAAATCGACACTTCCATCTGTTGGCTGATAAAGGCCAAGATCAACGGTGTAATCATTTGCTCCTGTACCCAAACCCTTGGCCCGATTAGCCGTGCCAAATTTAATTTTGCCAGTTAAGCTAAATTCAGTATTCAATACCGGGACAGGTTTAAATGCATATCGCGTGGTTGTATAGATGTCACTTAAGCCGCTTACCGCTGTGTTGGGTATAGGATTGCCATCAATTAAAAAGCTGCTGGATGACTCCTCAAGGTATAGATACGCTGTTCCCAGTCTGTATGTCCAATTACCAGTTCTGTACTTGACGCTGAGAGGCACAGATAGAGCATTGGTGTTCACCCCCAATCCATAATCCCCCGTGTTGTAATCCAAGCCCGAACTGATGGTTATTCTATTCGCAATTTTGGTGGGCACTTTATCAGCGATCTTAGCGGGTGCTTTACCCGCAGCTACAGTGGTTGCTTCATCAGCAGCAAGGGCCTTGTTGTTCAATAATAAAATAGACAAAGAACAGACCCTTACTAGCCTACTGGCTGTTATAAATTGCCTATTTGTATTAAACAAATTTTTCATTGTATTTAACTTTGACAAAATACATGGTGCCTTAAAAGGATAAGCGGGCAGGTAAGGGAGGCTATTTTCAGTTTTAATTGGAGCTATGCCAGACATCACTCGTGGTTAAATTTAAGTGCGTACCTTGAAACATGTTTCTTATATTTGTAAAGAAATCTAATTTCGCATTAATTGCAGACATCTTGATTAATTATCTTCAGGGTGGTCACGCCCGGACCCAGACCCAGACTCAGAATGGCGAATGCTTTCAGCACGGTCAGCACGGTCAGCACGGTCAGCACGGTCAGCACGGTCAGCACGGTCAGCACGGTCAGCACGCTCTGGGTGTCTATGACCATCTTCCTCAACCTCTCCCCCACTATCACGATTAGAATGTCCATCACGCACGGGAAGCTCGGCATGATTTTTTTGACTCTTGCCGGAATTTAATTCCTGTTGAATGCGACGATCTTGACCTTGGACATGTCGTTCAACTTCTATGCGTTCAGCTACCAATCTGCGATCAGCATCAATACGAACGCGGACATGAATACGCATTTCGGGTTGGGAGTCAGTGGAAGCACTTGAATTAGAATTATTTAGTCCGTCCGTGCCGGGCACAGCTAGATTTTTGGGTATTTCGATCTCAGCCGCTCCCAGCCGAATGCGCCCCTGATTATTAAATGTGGCGACATAACCTTGTAGTGAAAGCTGCTCAATTTTGCCGTCAAATGGAAGCACAGGTTCGATCTTAATCTGCCGAGCGTGTAACTGTTGACCATCCCACGTGCCGGCAACGCGTACCTCACGCCCAACTTCCAAACCAGTTATTGCAGCCGCAGAAACAGGTAGATTAGCTATATTAAAACCATTGTTGACCAGCTTATCTACGCGTCCAGTTACCTCCATTACATCTCGCGGTGCAGGATCAATTCGTGTTGCGACAATAATGCCACGTGTTTCGCGCAATCCGCTAATCCGAACAGGATCGCCGATCTTTAAATCTTGAAGTGCTGTGTTATGTGTCTCGGAAGTCACGCGTATAACCTGCCCTAAAACTGTAATTTGATTCTGCACCAAATTAATTTCTCCTATAGGTCCGGTTACCACATTCAACACAGTAATTTGTTTTGCTCGCATGACATTCTCTGATCCTGTGGCCTCAACCGCGACCACTTGTCCGAGCGCAAGCTTATCCGCAGCCACTGTCGCACCATACGCTTGCACAGGGGTAGTTGCATCATATTGCACCCGAATACCGTTCACCCAGATGCTACCAAAATCGGTGATGATTCCAATAATTCCAGTCCCGCCTATTCCATCTGTAGCTGCCTGATTTCCAGTACCGCCTATGCCGTCTGTAGCTGCCTGATTTCCAGTACCGCCTATGCCATCTGCAGATGGCTGATTTCCAGTGCCGCCTATGCCACCTTTGCGACTATCTGTTTGTTTATTGGAGGTGCAACCCGTCACCACATCGGCATTTCCAGTGCCACCTATGCCGCCTTTGCCGCCTGTCTTACCTGTGTTACAAAAATTCTCGGCCAATGCAAATGGCATCATGCCAAGAAGAACAAGTAACAAGAATGATCGTATTGAGTTTTTAATTTGGTTAGTCACGATCTTTATCCTTGTTGGTCGAGGTCACTATTTAAGATAGATTCACTAAAAAAATAGATGCCGAAATTCATGCGATGGTTTGCCTCAGACTTGCCTTGATCCGCACGCTCCAACTCCAATGCTTGGCGATTAACTGCTTGCAAAGTTCGCATACCCAATGTACGCGATAATTCCGACAGTTTTGTTACAGATTCCGGGGTTAAGTTATCGTAATAAACGCTGCGTTCAAGGAATGGCGCGGAATTTTGCGTTAGATTATGCACGGTAGCAGAGAGGTGGTCATGTATATTCTGGCCAAAATAAAATGACATTTCATCCGCCCCTTGTGCAGGGATAAATGCCGCGGTACTCAGACATAAATGATTGTTATCATCCATCTTAACAACACCTAGCCGTAACCACTCATCCAGAACAGAACGGGGCCGAATATCCTTATTCACTCCTGTAACCAGCGATTCAAAAGAAACTTTACCTTCTGCAGCAAAACGCGGAAGAGTGCGTGGTTGGCCAGATTCATCCAGATAATCAGGGTCCGCGCTCCAGCGGGCAATGAGCGTCGCACCCAACGAAACAATTGCCGGCATGGTATCAGCTGACTCTAAGCTAGTCGCTAGGCGTTTTATGTCTTTGCGATGTAAGCCGGTAAGCAAACTCAGGCGGCTATCCGTTTGTGGTTTATCGGCTAATTGAAATTCACGGGTCGCCACATCCACATACAAGGACTTTAAGAGATTTGTTAGATAGGGGTAGGTAACACCGCGGTTAAGCAAAAGCTTAACTAAGGGGCGCAATATATGCACCAATGCGCTTATCAGAGCCGGGGAAGGTGTGCTTGTAACGGGATGTGACTTCTGTTCCATATGCAAATTATATCTTGACGTAGGTTAAATCAAAATAAAGCTGGCTGCGGTGATGTCAGTCGGTATATTACTTAACGTAGCAAATTGCACCATAGCACCCGTACCGTTACCGTCTGCATCGTAGAACAATTTACCCGTGTTCGTTTCGTACTTGATGAAATCATCGACCCCCAAGGAAATACCGAGGGTGTCAAGACCAGTCGCACCACTGGTATCCAAAATGGTCGCTCCGGAGAAGAAGTTGCCCGCATTAATTGCCACTCCCGGTATATCCAATGCGGCAATTGCATCAAATGGACCCCCCAGCATGATGTGATCTATGCCCACTGTAAAGTCCGTGATGATGTCAACGTTATTAACACTCAAGTCCGAATTAAATACAAATTTATCTGAGCCTAAGCCTCCAGTCAACGTGTCGCTGCCCAAATTACCGTTCAGGATGTCATTATTTGCACCCCCGACAAGAGTATCGACACCAATCGTGCCGGTCAGGTCTACAATGGTGGCAGCTCTAGCCACGGCATTCGTATCAAAAGCAGTGCTTGAGAAGAACACAACATCCCCCAGATTAGCCACATCCTTATCCAGATTAGCGGTATAAATCTCTCCCAATACAGTCACATCGGTTGCCACGTCAAAGGTGCTGACATTGGTTGCACGCAGCAGAATGGTATCTACGGGCACGGGCAGCGTGCCCGTATTGTCGATTTCGAAATCGATAATTGTATCCCAGACACCGACACCACCATTGCTATCGCTTGATCCAACAATAAATGCATCAGCCACCACGGCATTGAACACAAAGGTATCCGCACCTGCGCCACCCTCGAGGATATCTGCACCCAGACCGCCCGTGAGGGTGTCTGCATTGACACCCCCGACAAGCGTATCGGCATCAATCGTGCCGGTCAGGTCTACAATAGTGGCAGCTCGGGCCTGCGCATTTGCCAGCTCATTGGTAAGGGCTGCAGTATTAAAGAAGAAACGGACATCCCCTGTATCCAAAGGATCCAGATCAGCCACATAATTTGATGTGGCAGCATCTACGGTTACATTGTCTGCCACGCTGAAGTTGTTGACATTGGTCGCACGAAGCAACACAAAATCCGTGCCCGCTTCAAAGTCAGTAATAATATCGGTAGAAACACCGCCGTTGCTATCACTGGATGCACCTACCACGGCATTGAACACAAAGGTATCTGCACCTGCACCGCCTGTGAGGATATCCGTGCCGCCGCCGCCGCCGGTGAGAATGTCATTCCCCGCACCGCCATTGAGGGTATCCGCATTGGCGCCCCCGCCAAGAATGTCGTCTCCAGCCGTGCCAGTCAGGTCAACAATCGTTGCAGCCTGGGCGGTGGCATCCGTCCAAGCAACGACGCCAACGTCGGTGATTTTATCACCCGTCAGGAAGGTGGCAATCAGATCGGCCTTATAATCCCCGCCAACGCCACGCACATTGATCGGTAAACTGAAGTTGCTGACCCCCGTGGCACGCAGCAGAATAAAATCTTCGTCTGTATTGAAGTCGATAATACGATCTCTGTTAGCACCAAGACTATCACTAGTCAATAAATTCACTGCGGCATTGATCAAAAAAGTATCCGAACCTGTGCCTCCCGTGAGGGTGTCTTTTCCCTCGCCGCCCACGAGGATGTCATCTCCCAAACCGCCCGTGAGGATGTCATCTCCCGCGCTGCCCGAGAGCGTGTCATTCAATTCTCCGCCAATGATGGTGTCATCACCAAGTGAGCCTGCCAGATTGTATGCTAGGCGGGCCTCAAAGTTTGTTTCGCTAAACGCGAGACCAGTCGGTGCAACGAAGGTAACGACAACATCATTACCACCCGTAAAAGTTGTGTTGCCATCGAGACTGACCAGCCCCGTCAAGTTTGTGTAGCTGTCTGCACCAGTTCCAGTTGTTCCACCTGCAGCGGTTCCAATGGTGGTATGTGTCCCATGCTCAAAATTGGCTACATTGGTTGCCACGATTCTCAACGTATCGGTGGTCACATCAAATCCCGTGATCGTATCTTCTCCGGTATCGTTACCATTCCCGCCTACAAGTACACGTGATGAGTGACCCCCATTCACAATGATGGTGTCACTGCCTATTCCACTGTTAATGGCATCAACACCCGCCCCACCTGTAATAGTGTCGTTGCCACTCCCGGTCGTGATTGTATTGGTGCCAGTAGTAGCGGTCACGGTGAGGTCGCCGGTATAAAGGCTGGCAGCCAGGTCACCCAAAGTTAGATTGACGGTTGCCGCAGACGAGCCAAACATGCTCAAAACCACATTGTCCCCCAGCGTGCTGGCAGTGACATTGAGCGAGGCAATGTCGGTGCTGGTGAGGGTCGTCGCGCCAGTTCCGGTGACCACATTCACTATACCTGCTGTATTCGCATGGAGTCCCAATGTAATGGTATTCGCGCCCGTTAAACCCAAGGTCTCAATACTGGTTACTTTGGTTGCATCCGAAAAGGGGTCTTTGAAGTCTGTATCGGTGAGTGTGACTGGCCCCGTCATTTGAATGCGGTCATTACCCACTCCGCCATTGATAATCACGGCCGCAGCCAAGTTTACTTGCGAGGCAAAATTAAAGATGTCATCGTTAAGGCCGCCGTTGAGCGTATCCGCACCGCCCCCCCCAGTAATATTGTCATTGCCCGCGCCGCTCGTGATGATGTCTGCACCCGCGCCACCATTGATGGTGTCGTTGCCACTTCCTGTCGTAATTATGTGGGAGCCTACAGTAGCGGTTACAGTGATATTGCCGGTATAAGCACTTGCAGCAAGGTCACCATTAGGTAAGGTGACAGTCGCCGCAGTGCTGCCGGTCAAGGTTAACAGCTGGTTACCGATCAACGCACTGGCGTTGATTGAATTGGAGCGGCTACCAGTGGCAATTGATAGTCCGGCCACGGCTCCTGTGGTTACGTTCAGTGACCCGGTCAGGCTACTTGCCACGACATCGCCAATCAAGCCCGTGACGGTTTCTGCAGCCGAGCCGATTAAGGTGAGTGTAATGTTGTCAGCCAGCGCCGCCGCGTTGGTCGAGATTACATCGTTTGCTCCGTTAGCAGTGATGGAAGTGGCCGCCGCACCAGTGGTGATACTGATGTTTTGGTCATCTATATTGTTGCCAGCGAAAATAGATAGAGAGCCAATCAGGCTGCTTGCCATCACGTCACCCGTTAAACCTGATACTGTCGTCGTAGAGCCGCCCGTCAAGGTTAGTACCTGATTGTTGGCCAGTGCACTGGTGTTGACCGAATTGGGACCTCTACCCACGGCAATTGATAATCCGCTGGCCACCGATCCAGTGGTCACGTTCATTGCGCCAGTCATGTCACTTGCCACGATATCGCCAATCAAGCCCGTGACGGTTTCATCCGCAGAGCCTATCAAGGTGAGTGTAATGTTGTCAGCCAGCACTGCTGCGTTGGTCGAGATCAGGTCACCTGCTCCGTTAGCAGTGATGGAAGTGGCCGCCGATCCAGTAGTGATGCTGATGCCGTTGTCGAACGCATCGCCTGTAATCACGCCAGTTAGACCGTTGGCTTGCAGGTTACCAACCAAACCGGTGACGATTTTTGACGTGCCTCCCGCCAACGTCAGCAGGGTGTTTTGTGCCAGCGCTGCTGTATTGATATTGAGTGTGGCAATGTCGGTGCTGGTGAGGTTTGTTGCGCCAGTTCCGGTGACAACATTCACTATGCCTGCCGTATTGGCATTGATGCCTAACGTAACGGTGCTCGCGCCAGATAACGTTAAAGTTTCAATGCTTATTGCTGAAGCAAAATCCGTGTCGGTCAGGATGGCCGCCGCCGCCATTTGAATCTGGTCATTACCCCCCCCGCCATTGATTGTCACGGCCGCAGCCAAGTTTTCTTGTGTGGCAAAAATAAAAGTGTCATCGTTAACGCCACCGTTGAGTGAATCCGCACCCCCCCCGCCAGTAATAACATTATCGCCATTGCCACCATTAATAGTGTCCTTAAGGCTGGTGCCCGTAATATTTTCGGCACCACCCGCGCCGTTGATGGTGATGGTATCTACACCATTACCAAATGCGTCACCGCCTGCGAATGCACCGAAAGTCAGGTTGGCAAAAGTGGTAGTCGTGCCCGTAGCCACATTGATAATCAGATTGGTCGTGCCGGCTGCGGATTCGTTAATAGCGAGGGTGTTGCCGGATAACTGTGCGCCATTGAAGGTTGCAGTGGTACCCGTGGCAATTAGAATTTGTTCAATGCCTTCATTGGTGCCGGCTCCTCTCAGAGCAGCCACACCATTCACGGTCAAAGCGCTCAGATCAGCTGTGGCCGTCGTGCGTATTGTGTCAATTCCACCGTTGACACCTTCAACGATATTGGTGTCAGGTATAGTCCCTGCATAGCTGTATGTGTAGGAAATAGCAGCCGCCGCTGGGGTACTGGTGTTCTTTCCATCACTCACGGCAGCAAGATAACTTGGTGGCGCATTGGGCGCATTGCTGCTAACGAACTGTATTGCGCCTGCTGCAATTTGCACATTGGTGAAGCTGGTGACCACAGTATTGTCGGCAACTAACCGGAACTCGCCACCAGTGACACCGCTTACTGTGAAGGTCAGCGTGGTTGGTGCCGGATTCAGGTCAGCATCGGTTGCGTCAAAGTTTGTGGCGTTCAGAATAATGGGCGCATCTGCGAGCATTATCATGCTGTTGGCGGTGAGCACCGGTGACTGGGTGTTCACCCCCCCTGCCCCTGCTCCAGTTCCTGCCGAGTTACCTCCACTACCGCCCCCCAAAACTGCGAGTGCTGCGACTCCGCCGCCTGCTACCAGCAAACCGCCAGCGGTGACGCTTACACCGCCCACGACACCCACAACATTGGAGAGTGCAAATGCGGATGATTCACCTGCGCTGACTGCTCCACCGATGACCCCACTTCCGCCAGAGACCACACTTCCACCAGAGACCACACTTCCACCAGCAACCACACTTCCGCCAGAGACCACACTTCCACCAGCAACCCCACTTCCACCAGCTGCCCCACCGATTGTTTCACTTGCGCTGGATATACCAGGCTCTACAGTTTTTATCGGTGCCGATTCAGATATTAGATCTTGAGGGTTATCTTGAACCGCATCTTGTGGCACATCTTGAGGAGTGTCCTCTAGCGTATTTTGAGCCAGCGTCTGATCAGGTTCGTCTTGATTGAATGATGGATCAATACCATCAACCATTTCGCGCTTGGCTTGTTTTATTGCTTTGGCGCGCGCAGGAAAGGCTGTTTGGTTGAGTGTGCCGAGATTCGTGGTTGTCATTTTTTTAGATCTTCCTTAACAAATGGATTACTGGACTAAAATCGGTGTAGAAAGGTCAACGCCAAGAAAGGGGGTTGAATCAATACGCACCGCATTGCAGTTGGTTTTACGTGGATCTATCGCACTGTTAACCTGAGTAAAGACATCAAAGGCAAAGGCGTTAGTGTTTGCCAAAGCCACGCCCGATCCTATTAGCCGACCACTGGCATTGCAAGGCAGACCGCCAACCAAACCTGCGAATCTAGCCGTCAAGGTGCGTGGAGCGCTTGTGACACTGCTAGTCCCGGCAAATTTCCAACGGTTTGTTCGGGTGACGTATGTAGCCTGAGTCACATTGACTATTTCTGCAGAGCTCAGGGTAACTGTCACACTGGCTGGCGCGGAAAGCGCAATTCCATCGGTTGCCCGGTAGGTAAAGACGTATGTGCCTACCGTGTTGCCGGTGAAGGTAACTGTGCCGTTGGCATTGGCTACTACACTGGATGCCGAACCAACCGGTCCAACCGGAGCAGTCAGGCTACCCGCTGCGATGGTCAGCACATCTCCATCGACATCGGTATCATTTGCCAATACTTGAGTGGTGATGGGTGTATTGGTGGCACTGACCCCTGTAGCCGTATCCGCTACAGCGACGGGTGCATCATTAACCGGTGTAACGTTCACTGTAACGGTTGCAAGGTTGGAGGTTAACCCATTGTTCGTTACCACGTAGGTGAACGTGTCGACACCGTTAAAATTTGCGACAACAGGGGTATACGTGATTGCACCAGTGCCATTGTTGATTGCCAAAGTGGCTTTTGTGCTACCGCCAACAATTGCTAAAGATACTGGGGTCACGTTGGGGTCTATCTGTGCGCCACCGAGTGCATCCCCGGTGATAACCGGGATAATCACCGCCGTATCCTCAGGTGTGGTCGCTGAATCGTTCCCGGCAATGAGCGTTGGCGCGACTGTTGGCGCACCGCTGGTCACAACATCTTCAAAACCTACTCCCCGTGCGGATGAAAGAATCAGAACTTTGGTTGGAGGTGTAGTTATGCCGGCTAACGTAAGTGTGCCGTTCACCAATGAGGTACTAGTCGCATCGCCAGGGAAACCGGTCAATGTCAGAGTTGGCAAAGATACTTGATCGCTGGATGCCGCGCTGACGGTCAGGGTTGAATTTGCCGCATCAAATATTGCCTGATTGACTGTAACCACGTCGTTAACCGGTAACTGGTGATAGGCGGGGACAGCTAGCCCAAATGCGTCCACACCGGAGTTATCTTTCACGCAGACGGAATCGGGGGTTGGTGCGGCTGGATCAGGGAATATCTGACCCCAACGATAATTATTTTGCGCGGCCATCAACGTTTCAAGTATCGTACCAGTGGGTGCAGTCAGGCCGATCACCTCACCCAAGGCATTCACTACAGTGCCACAAGGCGCGCTAAAAAAAGACGTTACTGGCGCAACACCAGCTGGGCGGACGCCTGCAGGAAATCGGCTTGCAGCTGTCGAAAAGGCTTTGGCAAAAACATCTACCTGCTGAGTGGTTGGGGTCTTTGTATAACTCGCACGATCCACGGTAACCTTACCGGGGATCTGGCCAGTAAAGATACGGCCCATCAAGCTGAAGTTGTAGGTTTCCAGAAAATCGATCCCGGGGCCACCCAGCTCTGACCCAGGCGGTCCTTCGATGCGGAAGATGTTGTGGTTGCGCAATACCCCATCATTACCCAAGAAATCCGGTAGCGGGCTGCCGGTAATTGGGCCTAACCGAGCCGGGTCGGCAATATACAGCTTGCCGGGAACCGGCCCTGTCACAGGGGGTAGTTCGGCACCGCCGGAAACCGTAGAAGGCAGCAGGAAAGGACCAAAGCGACCTTGCATGGCACATTCGAAATTGCCACAAATGCCCACATCCTCGGTGAAATATATCCGATCGCCAGCAATAGCTTCGATGGATTCCTCTCCATAGGGGTGAATAAAGCGATAGGTTCCGGTGGTAGGTGCCGGATTCAGCTGAAGCCGGATACGGGTAAATGCTATCTGGTCGCCTGCTTTGGCCTGGCCGCCTGCAAAGGCGGCCTCCAGATGCATAATGAGTTTGATATCTCGTCGGGGATTGACGAACGACGCTTCTCCTCCTGCATAAAAATGCTCATCAAAAAATGCATTGGGAAATATCTCGGGAACTTGGGGTGGATCACCCGGGAGCAATAAACAATAGGCTCCGTCCACTTCGACTGCATTGAGTGGCAGGCAGAGCTCCAGTGCCACCCCGGTGGTGTCCATATACCATTTGGGGAATCCATTGGCCGGATCGACCGGACCTACCCGCTCCAGAACGGCATTAGCAGTCATGCTACTCAGTGCAAAAAAGATTGCCAACAGAACCGACACACTTTTGGTTAACATTATTTTTCTCCTCATAAAATAAATTCAAATATACAATCTTTTCGGCCAATAAGTAGCAGTTCTTTAATTTGATCCCTACTTGCTCACCTGCCTTTAGTGTGTGCAATTTTCACACACCATATGGATTGATGCAAGAATAATATACGGCTAGACTGAAGTATATGATTCATATATACCGCATTCTGTTGATTATACTAACGAAGCTGTAGAAAAACCACCCAGGGTGTCAAGTATATCATTAAATTTGTAGGTTAATTAAATGGAACTGTTGTTAAAGTAGGACTAAGTTATCCCTATGTACAAGCTCTTGCTCATCGACGTAACCCAGGATACTTTCGATCTCATGGCTGGCATGACGGGCAATACGCTGCGCTTCGTCTGAATTGTAATTGCTCAGCCCGCGAGCGATGTCTTGATTTTTTTCATTCAGAATGGCGACCACTTCGCCACGCTTGAAGTGTCCCACGACCTTAATCACGCCTATGGGTAGCAAGCTCTTGCCGTCAGCGCGTAGCGCATGCACCGCTCCTGCATCCAGTACCAACTGACCGCTGACTTGCAGATGATCGGCCAGCCATTGTTTGCGTGCTGCCAGCGATAAGGTGGGTGCTTCAAGCAGTGTGCCGATGCTGATGCCATCCATTAAACGGTTGAGTACATCGGGTTCATGACCAGAAGCAATGACTGTATGTGCGCCACTGCGTGCCGCACGTTTGGCCGCTAGAATTTTGGTGAGCATACCGCCACGAGCGATGCTGCTTCCTGCACCACCTGCCATCGCTTCCAACTTTTCATCACCTGCCTGTGCCCATGAAACCAGTGTGGCCGTGCTGTCTTTGCGCGGGTCAGCGGTGTATAGACCAGTTTGGTCGGTGAGAATGATGAGCGCGTCCGCCTCAATTAAATTAGCAACCAACGCACCTAAAGTGTCGTTATCACCAAATTTAATTTCATCTGTGACCACCGTATCATTTTCATTGATAACGGGGATTACGCTCAGCGACAGCAAAGTACGCAGCGTAGAGCGTGCGTTGAGATAGCGTTCGCGGTCGGCTAAATCAGCATGGGTGAGTAACACCTGTGCGGTATGCAAACCATAGGCGCTAAAGCAACTTTCATATACTTGCACTAAACCCATCTGGCCGACGGCAGCAGCAGCCTGCAATTCATGCACGGCACTGGGCCGCTGCTTCCAGCCTAGTCGTTGCATACCTTCAGCAATTGCGCCGGACGACACCAATACCACTTCGTAGCCAGCCTTGCGCAATGTGGTGATTTGCTGTGCCCAATTGTCGATGGCGTGCCTGTCCAGCCCTTCTCCTTGATTAGTGACCAAGCTGCTACCGACTTTAACGACTATGCGATTACACGTTGTTAAAGTAAATTTAACTTGAGTGGTTTTCATAAAGTGTCTGTAAATGAGGGTGTGTTGGCGACTGCGAGATCGGCCTCTTGTTGTGCTTGGCGCGCCGTATTTTCCAGATGTTCCATGATGGCATAAATCAATTCTTTGCAGCCCTCGCCAGTGATGGCGGAGATTGCAAAGTGACGGGTATGTGTGCCGAATTCTTGAAGAAAGCGGGCTATTTTTTCATCTCGTTCAGGCAGCAAGTCCAGTTTATTTAAGACCAGCCAACGTGGTTTGTCATACAAGGCTGGATCATATTTTTTGAGTTCATTCAAAATGGCATGGGCTTCATGCACCGAGTCTACGCCTTCATGCATGGGTGCAAGGTCCACCAGATGTAGCAACAGCCGGGTGCGTGCCAGATGGCGCAAAAATTGATGTCCCAGCCCTGCCCCTTCTGCTGCACCCTCGATTAAGCCGGGAATGTCTGCAATCACAAAACTTTTTTCGGCAGATACGCGCACTACGCCGAGATTGGGATGGAGCGTGGTGAATGGATAGTCGGCCACTTTAGGGCGCGCGGCAGAAACAGCGCGTATGAATGTAGATTTGCCCGCATTCGGCATACCGAGCAAACCTACATCGGCCAAGACTTTCAGTTCCAATTGTAATTCACGCCGGTCGCCTTCAGTGCCCGGTGTGCTGCGGCGTGGTGCGCGGTTGGTGCTGGATTTAAAATGGATATTACCCAAGCCACCCTTGCCGCCCTGAGCGAGTAATTTTTTGTCTCCGTCGTGCGCCAGATCGGCAATCTGCTCACCTGTTTCGATGTCGGTGATGACCGTGCCTACAGGCATAGGCAATACAATATCATCCGCGCCCTTGCCATAACATGCCGCGCCGCGTCCAGGTTCGCCATTTTTAGCGCGATGGATACGGGCGAAGCGATAGTCGACCAGAGTATTGATGTTGCGATCTGCCACCGCATAGACACTGCCTCCCCAGCCACCATCGCCGCCATCGGGACCGCCCTTGTCGATGAATTTTTCGCGGCGGAAAGTAGCAGCACCGTTGCCACCATTGCCTGCGATCACTTCAACTTTTGATTCGTCTATAAATTTCATTGTATTTTGGAAATTTCATTATCTTTCGGAAATTTCATTATCTTCTGGATAATTTTATTATATTTTGGAGACTTCATTTTATTTGGAATGGTTTTCCTTTTTTAAAATTTTACCGAGTTAATTTTAGTGTCGGGTAAATATTGCCTGGGGTAAATATTTTTGGGTAAACATTTCTGGGTAAACAAAAAAGCCCTATCGCAGGATAGGGCTTTATATTGACTTCTTATGTATGCCTACGCTGCAACCACGCTTACTGTTCTGCGCTGATGTGGTCCTTTAACAGCGAACGTAACTTTCCCAGTCACCGTAGCAAACAATGTGTGATCTTTGCCCATGCCAACATTATCGCCTGCGTGGAATTGTGTGCCGCGCTGACGCACGATAATGCTGCCTGCGTTAATCAACTCACCGCCATAGCTTTTTATACCTAAGCGTTTCGAGTGTGAGTCGCGACCGTTACTGGTACTGCCCCCGCCTTTTTTCGATGCCATGTTACTGCTCCCTTAGCGTTAAGCTGAAATGCCGTCGATGCGGATTTCAGTATAGTTTTGACGATGACCTTGATGCTTTTGATAATGTTTGCGGCGACGCATTTTGAAAATGCGAATTTTATCACCACGACCATTTGAAATAATGGTTGCCGTGACTTTAGCGCCTGTTAGGAGTGGCTTGCCAACCGATACTGCATCGCCGCTACCTACCATTAACACCTTATCCAAAATGATTGCACTGCCAATTTCACCGGCAATGGTCTCAACTTTAAGGGTTTCACCTTGAATTACGCGATATTGCTTACCGCCAGACTTAATTACTGCATACATATAACGACCTCATTTACGTGCGGTTTTACAGAGCCGCGCATTATACACAAATGTGGCAAGCCGTCAAAATGCTTATCCAAGTTTAGTCAACGCGGTAGGAAGTCAATGTTAGAATGCCTGCCATGTTAAATGAGCGCGCCCAAATTTTACTTAAAACGCTGGTAGACCGTTATGTGAGTGATGGTCAGCCAGTGGGGTCGCGCGCGTTACAGCAACTTTCCGGCCTGGGAGTCAGTCCAGCCACGATCCGCAGTGTTATGGCCGAAATGGAGGAGATGAAATTGGTCAGTAGTCCACACACCTCTGCCGGGCGTGTGCCCACGGCGCTTGGCTATCGATTATTTATCGATACCTTGATGGTCATACAGCCGTTGGATAGCACACGAGTGCAGCAGCTAGAACTTCAATGGCAACCGGACAATCCTTCACGTTTAATTAATCAGGCATCAAATTTACTGTCGGAATTAACCCATTTCGCCGGCGTGGTGGCGACTCCCCAGCGTGCGAATATTATGGTGCGGCAGATTGAATTTCTGCGCTTGTCAGAAAATCGTGTGCTGTTGATTATCGTCATGCCGGATGGTGAGGTGGAAAACCGGGTGCTGGTCACGCACAAAGACTACTCACAGTCACAGTTGAATGAAGCGGGCAATTTTTTGAGCAAGCATTATGCAGATTGCCCTTTTCAGGATATACACCAGCGTATGCAAGCAGAATTACAGCAACTGCAACATGAATTGACCGCGTTGATGAGCGCGGCGATTGTAGCCAGTGATGCGGTGATGGCCAGCAAGAATGAAAATTATGTTATTAGTGGTGAACGTAAATTGCTGCACATCAATGATCTTTCTTCCAACATGAAGCAGTTGCGTAACTTGTTTGACGTGTTCGAGCAAAAAACGGAATTGTTACAATTACTGAATGTGAGTCGCCATGCACAAGGCGTGCATATTTTTGTGGGGAGCGAATCAGGCTTGCAGGGGTTGGATGATTGCAGTGTAGTCAGTGCGCCCTACATGGTGGATGGACAAACAGTCGGCACCTTAGCCGTGGTGGGGCCGAAGCGTATGAATTATGAAAAAGTCATCCCCATTGTAGATATCACCGCTAAATTACTGAGCAATGCCTTGTCGCTGCATTAAGCGGCGCACCCAATTAACAATAATATGATGGGAGAAATGGACAATGACTTATCCAAGTGAGCCACCCTATACGCACGGCACAATAGAAAAAGCAGCGATATTACTGGTGAGTCTAGGTACGCCGGATGCGCCTACTGCGCAAGCCGTTAAACCTTATCTCAAGCAATTTCTCAGCGATCCGCGTGTGGTAGAAATCCCCAGATTAGTTTGGTGGTTCATCCTAAATGGTCTCATTCTCAACGTCCGCCCAAAAAAATCAGCAGCAAAATATGCCTCAATCTGGATGCCGGAAGGCTCACCGTTAAGAGTACACACCGAGCGTCAAGCCAAACTGTTGCTGGGCTATTTGGGCGAGAGCCAGCGTGATGTACCACTGGTTGTGGAGTACGCCATGCGCTATGGTAACCCTTCTATACCCAGTGTATTGGCGCAACTTAAAGCACAAAATTGCCAGCGTATTCTGCTTGTGCCGCTCTATCCACAATACGCTGCCAGCGCAACTGCAACCGCATTCGACGCGGTAATGAGCGAATTACTCAAGCAACGCAATATGCCTGCTTTACGCACCATCAAACACTTTCACGACTACCCCGGTTACATCAAAGCATCCGCACAAAATATATTGGATGATTGGATGACGCATGGTCGGCCAGATCATCTGGTCATGAGTTTTCACGGCGTGCCGCGCTACACCTTGGATAAGGGCGATCCTTACCATTGTGAATGCCTCAAAACAGGTCGTTTGATTGCAGAGGAATTAGGGCTCAAAGCAGCGCAATACACGGTTAGTTTTCAATCGCGTTTTGGTCGTGCGGAATGGATTAAGCCGTACACCACAGCCACGCTCAAGGAATTAGGCAAGAAAAAAACCAAACGGGTGGACGTAGTATGTCCGGGTTTTGTATCAGATTGTTTGGAGACGTTAGAAGAAATCGCGATGGAAGGCAAGCACGATTTTCAACAGGCAGGCGGCGGGGAATATCACTACATTCCCTGTCTAAACGAACGACCCGATTGGATGCATGCTTTAACTGATCTGGTAGTAGAGAATTTACAAGGCTGGCTGCAGAAACCTGATTCTGCGCGGCTTGAGCAAGCACGATTGCGCGCGTTGGCACTCGGTGCGAAAAAATAGTGACACATACCAATAGTGATAATGTCAGAGTGGTAACAGTGCGAGCGCAGTAGCTTCCCAGCACCCTATTAGTATAGAATTCTGCTCGTTTTATAATTTAAGGCATAGAAAATCGTGGCACTGATTGTTCAAAAATATGGTGGCACATCTGTTGGCAGCGTAGAGCGTATGCAGAGCGTGGCGCGTCGCGTAGCCAAATACAAAGCGCAGGGGCATCAAGTAGTGGTCGTGGTTTCTGCCATGAGCGGTGAGACAAATCGTCTGTTGGCCTTGGCCAAAAATATCCAAGATTCGCCCGATCCACGCGAACTCGATGTGGTGCTGTCTACAGGTGAACAGGTGACCATTGGTTTGGTCGCCATGGCGTTAATGCAGGTTGGCTTGAAAGCTAAAAGTTATACTGGCGCGCAAGTAAAAATTCTGACGGATAGCGCATTTACCAAGGCACGCATACTGGGTATAGATGAGCAAAATATTCGCCTCGACTTAGCTAATGATTATGTGGTGGTGGTGGCTGGATTTCAGGGCGTGGATGAAAACGGCAATATTACTACGCTGGGACGCGGTGGTTCAGACACCACAGGCGTGGCACTGGCAGCAGCGCTGGGCGCGGACGAATGCCAGATTTACACCGACGTGGATGGTGTGTACACCACCGATCCGCGCATCGTACCAGAAGCGCGCCGCTTAAAAACCATCACCTTTGAAGAGATGTTGGAAATGGCGAGCCTGGGTTCTAAGGTATTACAAATCCGCTCGGTGGAATTTGCCGGTAAATATAAAGTCAGACTGCGCGTGCTATCCAGCTTTCAGGACGAAGGTGAGGGCACGCTGATAACTTTTGAGGAAGATAAAAATATGGAACAGGCGATCATTTCAGGCATTGCTTTTAATCGCGACGAAGCTAAAATAACCGTGCGGGGTGTGCCTGATAGGCCGGGCATCGCTTATCAAATCATAGGCCCGGTTAGCGATGCGAACATTGATGTCGATATTATTATTCAGAATGTCGGCACGGACGGAACCACTGACTTTTCTTTTACCGTGCACCGCAATGAATTTTCCAAGGCGATGGAGATTTTAAAAAATAAAGTTCAAAAACACATTGGTGCGGCAGCTGTAGTAGGCGATGACAAAACCGCAAAAGTGTCAGTTGTTGGCGTAGGTATGCGTTCGCATGTGGGTATTGCCAGTAAAATGTTCCGCACTTTGGCCGAAGAGGGGATCAATATTCAAATGATCTCCACTTCTGAAATAAAGATCTCTGTCGTGATTGATGAAAAATATCTGGAACTGGCTGTGCGTGTCCTACACAAAGCGTTTGACTTGGACCAGGAAGGGATATAATCGTAGTCTTTTCCAATCTAAAAATGAGTCTGAACGAAGGTCGATGAATCTGAGTATTTGAACCCTGTTCTGGCTCAGTCGGATTGATAAATACTTCTTCGTTTTGTCATGCCTGTTTCTCTCAAGTCTGTTTTTTTATTGCAGCAGAGTATAGCCTGGAACAACTTTCTTTTTGCATTGTTCAGTGCCGAGGTAGCGTCATTGTCGCTCATCTTTGCTGCCTGCACATCCAGCTGCCTGAGGGTGACGCCCAGCTTGAGATGCTGACTCGCTCCAACTCCAATGGGCTCGTTTTACCGAACCGCCGCCACTCAAAGAGAACGCAACCGGGATGGAGCGGATGCGGCATCAGCTTCAGACGAAAGCGGGACGAGAAATTGATGCGCAACGCAAAAGCACGGTGGAGCCGATGATAGGCATTGTCAAATCGGTAATGGGATTCCGTCAATTCTCGTTACGCGGATTAGAAAACGTCAAAGGCTGGATGAAGCTGGTGGCGATGGCGTGGAATTTGAAGCGAATGTTTATGTTGGTGGGGTAGCAGAGAGGGAAATGGCGATACCATTGCCACGTTCAAAGAGATCGAAACGCGATTGGATGAAAATCAGAATAAGTCTTTGATGAAGTAACGGTCAATTTTAATTTGTGGTTCAGACGGGCGTGGGCTGGGTGCGAAGACCGACAGGCTGCTAGCCGTATCAAATGTACGGTCTTCACCCACAAGGGGTAGACTGTGGTTGTAAAGCCGATGAGTCGGCAACAACCACGCACCGTCGCCTCACCCTTGCCGCCTCGTGCTCCTGTTTATCAGAAATTGGAATAAGGCTAATTGGCACGATAGGGTGATGAGGTTACATACAGCATTTCTGTTAAAAAAACGGGCGTGAAAAAAGCCGACCTAGGTCGGCTTAATAATAAATCTGCTTAGGGAAGCACTGAACAAGTAGATACAGATCAAGGCTTGGTAAGCTTGTCACACATGAAATAAAAATCTTGCTGTCCGCACTGAACTTGTCGCAGTACTTATCTAGCGTTTTCTTAGTGTTTTGCAGGCTCAGCAGGCTCAGCAGCAGGTGCAGCAGGTGCAGCAGGTGCAGCAGGTGCAGCAGGTGCAGCAGGTGCAGCAGGTGCAGCAGCTGCTGCAGGAGTTTCTGCAGCGGGGGTGGCGGCTGGCTTAGGACCACAAGCAGCTAATGAAAAAGCAAACAAGGCAACAACGAGAGCAAGACGATTCATTTTCTATCCTTTACAGTAAATTAAACATAACCACACACAAAATTTCTATCCGCTGTAAGTAAACCTAATTATTAAGACTATCAGTTAATATTTCGGCAACTTCGGCAACGAAGACGCAGCATTCTACGGGAATTAACAAAATATGTCCAGTACTGTACCAGCCTCTTCCAGACTGGTACATTGGAAGAAGCTATCGTAGTTTGACCTTTAGCGGGGATTGCGGTACTCTGCGCGGCCTTTTGGAGAGATGGCCGAGTGGTCGAAGGTACTCCCCTGCTAAGGGAGCGTAGGGTTTATAGCCTTACCGAGGGTTCGAATCCCTCTCTCTCCGCCAAAGAAGTTTTGTTATCAATTAACCGCGCCCGTAGCTCAGATGGATAGAGTACTTGGCTACGAACCAAGGGGTCGGGCGTTCGAATCGCTCCGGGCGCACCAGAATTAGTGGTGGGAATTAAGGACTTGCAGCTTAACCGCTGTAAGTCCTTTTTATTTTTTCCTTTCAATTATTCTCCATGGGTACACCAGTGGGTACACCAGAAAATTGCTAGGCGATTGAACCGGCTTCGGCCTTCGTAGCTCCTTTCCCGCTCACCTGCCATGCACACCGTCCGCCCAAGTGGCATACTGAAAACAGTATCGTAATTACGCTGCTCCAAAGCTGCTATTCGTCATCCGGTGCAACTGCGTCAGCAAATTGATCTGCTAATGCACCCACCCCGTCGCACGATCAACGGCTCCCAAGGCGCTGTGAAGAAAAATCGCGGCACATTGATAGACGCTTCATTATTTTCAACCATAGATACTTAACTCCTTATTACAAACCTTACAAATCAATTAGGAAGTTAACATGAAATCTCACTCTTTCTTCCGGGATATTTGAGGTACTTGTGCTTTTCCGCACTCATGGCCAAATACGAGATAGCCGGCCACATGTAAAATCCCCCCGCTATCTCTGTCGTAGAAGCATGAATCTAGCTTGTGATGAAATAGTGGTTCACCGCAAGCCGCACATAGATTGTCGTTCTCGCATCGACAAGTCAATTTCCAAATTTTGTCGCTGTAGCATTCAGACTCTGGGTAAAAGCATTCACCTTTCAGATCGCCGCACACCTTACATACTGTGATGCTTCGTGGAATGATATTGCCGTGTAGCTCACCAATTTGTGCATCTTCCTGCGTCGCCTCCCGTACACAATTTTCCGGGTCTCCCACAAGATACCCACCTCCTCTCCGGCTTTTGTTCGAGTACTCATCAAGAAGCTGACTTCGTGTAGCAAAGTCATCGTCGCGTGAAAAGTCCTGCGGCGCTTTCAATTTGTCGCCCAGGATTGCGCCCCCCTTTTGGATGAAATTACACCACGTTTCGTAACCGACCCCATCGAACCACAGGCCACGGTTCCAGCCGAATGCAAGGCAAGCTGGCAATTTATTTGCGCGCACTTGCTGGCGGGCGAGCTCGATCAAATCTGATTCCGACAAGCCCCCTGGGTAGATGTTGATGTTGTAGAGCGCGGGAAATACGCGAGTGCTCAGATAGGGAAAGCTCTTGAATGTTTGAAAAGCTTTCTTTCCTTCGTGGAAGAGCTGGGATGGATTTCTGTAACTTTCTTTTTTGATTCCATGGACTGACATGATGATCTCCTTGCCCCCTTTGCCCGGCGCAGGCAATCTCAGGGGAAGGAGAATTGAAAGCGCTTTAGCAGCATTTATATCCCGCCCTGCAAGTTGCTATTAAATTGGCGGCACAACAAAAAACCCGTTTTAGCTTGGCTGCTGAAAACGGGTTTTTCTCCGCTTTAGCTGGAATTTATGAATCGCCCCGCAAGCTGGTGAACAAATCGGCGATGAAGTGACTATACACGTTTTGACGTTATTATCAAGAACCAACTCG